>NZ_KI632512.1:1962249-2262249 GCF_000504305.1 Nitratidesulfovibrio termitidis HI1 | reverse complement strand
TGGCCCGGCATGCTGCGCGGGGTGTTCGGTTCGCCAGAGCGGTACAAGTCCACCTACTTCGAGCGCTTCCCCGGCATGTACGAATCGGGCGACGGCGCCCGCACCGACGAGGAAGGCTACACCTGGGTCATGGGGCGGCTGGACGACGTGATCAACGTTTCCGGGCACCGCATGGGCACGGCGGAAGTGGAATCGGCCCTGGTGGCGCACCCGGCCGTGGCCGAGGCCGCCGTGGTGGGCATGCCCCACGCCATCAAGGGCGAGGCCATCTACGCCTATGTCACCCTGTCGGCGGACGCCGAAGAAACCGAAGAACTGCGCGCGGCCCTGCGCACCTGGGTGCGCAAGGAAATCGGCCCCATCGCCACGCCGGAGGTCATCCAGTTCGCCGAAGGGCTGCCCAAGACCCGCAGCGGCAAGATCATGCGGCGCATCCTGCGCAAGATCGCCTCCGGCGCGGGTTCCGACTTTGGCGACACCTCTACCCTGGCCGACCCGGGGGTGGTGCAGGATCTCATCGAGGGGCGGGTGCAGCTTACCGGTCATTAGGGGCAGTTTCTAAATTGTCCTTTCACCCGTTGGCGTCGTCAAACTTCGCCTGCCATATCGGTCGAATACGAGAAGAGTATGCTCCCTCATGGCAGGCTTGTTTTCCTCGCCAACGAGCGAAAATCCTAATTTAGAAACAGCCCCGAATCGCGAGCGCGCCGTGTGTTGCCCGCGAAAGAAATGAAAGGCCAAGAATGACGCCGGAAAGTTACAGTTCATCATAGCAAGGTGGAGCGCCCCGTTTGGCGGCGGGACGCTCCATCCGCCGGCAACCACACCCGCGCCGGACGTGCGGCGATGTCCGGCGCGGGTGGCCGGCCACAACGGGAGGCGCGGTTTTCATCGCGCCCCCTGAATGTTCTCTCCCCCTTCCCGCAAAAGGAGGCGGACCGGCTTGACCGGTCCGCCTCCGACGTTTGTGGGGGATGCGTTTGGGGGAAGAGTCTGGTGAAGTTTCTGGGGACGCGTTTGGGGGACGCGTCAGGGGGGGCGGCGCAGGGCCGCCGGGCGGGGCTAGCCCTTGCAAGTGGAGGCGGGCGCCTCGTCAGGCGTTTCCGACAGGGACTGGGGCAGGGGCAGGCGCAGGGTCACCGTGGTGTCGCCGGGCTGGCTGTCGATGTCGATGAACCCGCCAAGCGAGGTGATGACGCCCACGGCCACGGACAGGCCAAGGCCCATGCCGCGCCCCACGGGGCGGGTGGAAAAGAAGGGTTCGAACACGTAGGGCAGCACTTCGGACGGGATGCCGTGCCCCGTGTCGCGGAAGGCGATGCACATCTCGCCGCCCGGTGCAGGGGATGTGCCCGGAGCAGGGGGGGAGCCAGCAGAGGGGGATGCGCCGGGTGAGAGAGGTGTGGAGGACGCGCCAGCAGAGAAGGACGGACCAGATGAGGGAGACGCGCCGGATGAGGCGCGCGCGGGCGCGGCGTTTTCCGGCGGCGGGGAACCCCCGGCAGTCGGAAACTCCACCCGCACGGTGACGGCAAGCCTGCGTTCCGTCACCGTGGACTGGGCGTATTCCACGGCATCCAGCGCGTTTTCGGCCACGTGCACGAACACCTGGCGCAATTCCACGGGCGGGGCCACCAGCAGGGGCGTGTCCGGCGGCACATCCAGGTGCACCGCCACGCCAAGGTCGGCGGCGCGGTCTGCCAGCAGGCGCAGGGCCTCGCCCAGCAGGTCGGCCACGCGCACCGGGCCGGGGCGCGGGTCCAGCCCCTTGCCGAAGAACAGCAGCTTGCGGGTTATCTCGCGCACGCGGCGGCTCTGGGCCTTGATCTTGACCACCGAGCGGCGCATTTCCGCCGCGTGCGGGCTGGATGCAAGGTCCGGCTCGTCCAGCAGGTCCTCTATCCAGCCCGCCGCGTTGGTCATGATGTTCACGGGGTTGTTGATCTCGTGCGCCACGCCTTCGGCCAGTCGCCCGATGGAGGCCAGCTTGCCCGCCTCGATCATGCGGGCGTTTTCTTCCTGGCGCAGCTTGCGCTCGTGGGCGGAGCGCAGTTCGCGCACCAGATCATCGATGTTGGCAGGCTTCAGCAGGTAGTTGAACGCCCCGTGACGCATGCCCTCCACGGCGTTGCGCACGTCGGACGAGCCGGTCAGCATCAGCGCCTCGACCAGCGGCAGGCGCGCCTTCATGCGCCGCAACAGGTCGATGCCGCTGGCGCCGGGCAGGCACACGTCCAGCACGGCCACGTCGAATTCCTCTCCGGCGTCCAGCAACGCCAGGGCGGATTCGGCGTCATAGGCGGTGCGCACGGCAATGCCGCGCGCACGCAACCGTTCGGCCAGCAGTTCGGCGAATGCCGTCTCGTCATCCACGAGCAGGGCGCGCATCATGCTTCCCTCGGATATCCCCGGAATGGGCATCGCGGCGGATGCCCCGGCCCCGGAGACCCCCAGGCGGGCGCGGCCCGCCCGCTATTTCTTGTCTTCGTCCAGGATCTTGCGGGCGTTGTCGAAATCGCCTGCCTGCGCGAAGGTGGCGGCCACCATGGCGTCCTCGACCTTTTCGCGGAAGGCGCGGCGGATGTCGCGCACCAGAATGTCGATGTCCACGGGCTTCTTGTGGTACTCGAAAGCGCCCAGACGGCGGGCTTCTTCCTCGTCCTTTTCGGTGCCGTGGCCGGTCAGCACGATGACCTGCACCTGCGGATAGGCCTTCTTGACGCGGCGCAGCACTTCCATGCCGTCGATGCCGGGCATGCGCAGGTCAAGGACCATGACGTCGGGCACCTCACCGGCGGACACCATCTGCAGGGCTTCTTCACCGTTCAGGGCAACGGTGGCCCCGGCGTCGCGCATGGACATGCGCTCGGCCAGCGTGCGGACGAAATTCTCCTCGTCGTCCACCAGCAATACCTTGATACCCTTCATGACTGCTCTCCTTCGGGTTCGGGTGAAACTCGGTCCGCGAACCCGCGCGGCGGTGGCGAATCCGCCGCGCGGGGCACTTGCTGTATTCCGGAGCTGTTTCTGAATGAGGATTTTCGTTCGTTGGCAAGGAAAACAAGGCTGCCATGAGGGAGTATACTCTTATCGTATTTGACCAAAATGGCAGACGATGTTTGACGAAGCCAACGGGCGAAAAGACAATTCGGAAGCAGCTCCTAGATGGGCACGACGCCGTAGCACACGGCCACGTCGCCAAGCCCCACGTTATCCAGGAAGCTGTTGTGGATGACCCGGCGCGCGGGGCGCACGCATCCCATCATCTCCATGGCCACGTCGTGGCAGTCGGCCTCGGCGAAGGCCACGGCCGCAAAGACATCCTCAAGCCGCCCGGCGCATGCGGCAGCGGGGGTTACACCCGCCATGCGCATGGCCTCGCCGTGGTCCGCCGCATCGGCGAAGGCCACGGCCGCGAAGCAGCGTTCCAGCGTTTCACGAAGTGTTGCCATACGTTCCTCCGTTGTGCCGTGGCGGCAGGATGTTGCCGCCGCGTGGGACAAGTGTTTCAGGAGAGCAGTTGGCTATATCGTAGCTGAAACCGTTGCAACACGAAAGCGGAAAATATGGCGTCGCATCAGGCGGTGCATTTGGGACAGGGCAGAAAGAAGCGCAGTTGCGCGCCTTCCGCCTGCCGCACATCCACTCCGTACGCCTGCATGCAGCGCGCTGTATCGGCACTGACCGTGGAAAGTTCCAGGGATCCGGAACCGGCCTGTGCGCCGGGCGGGGTGAAGTCCATCTCCACGCCGGGCACCCCGTTGTGCAGTGCCGCGCGCAGCACCAGCATTCCGCCGGTGGCGGGACGGGCATTCCGGGCGGTGTCCTGTTCCGTTCCCTCGCCCAGACAGCAGCGCACCGCACGCAGCAGGCTGGTGCGCAAGGCCAGGCCCTGGGCGCTTACGCGCACTGCCGGGCCGTCACCCCCCTGTTGCGCAAGGACAAGTTCCACCCCGCGCATGGCGCAACCGCGCCGGGCCAGGGCCACGAATTCCTCCAGCACCGCGCCAAGGTCGCGGGCGGCCTCGCCGTCCTCTTCCCAGGCGTGGGCCAGGCGGTTCAGGTTCCACGCAAGGTCGCCCCCGCGCGCCACCTGTTCCTGAATCAGCGAAAGCATGGTGCACAGCCGGTCGCGGTGGGGCAGCCCTTCGCCGCACAGGGACACGAGATCCTGCATCAGCCCGGCGGATTCGCGGATCACCGCCAGGGCGTTCTGCAATTCGTGCGTGGCCGATGCGGCAAGACAACCCACGCATTCGTGGGCGGCGTCATCCCCCGCTGTGGCGGGGGCGGCCAGGTGGATGGTGTCGTCGTGTGCCATGCCGTGTTTCCTGTGCGGTACGTTGTGTGCTGCGGGGCTCAGGCGTTTGCCTGCGCGGCCTGTGCCAGCCTGCCCGCTTCGTGCAGCTTTTCCAGCAGGTCTTCCAGCCGCAGGGGCTTCATCAGGTAGTCGAACGCGCCCAGCTTCATGCCTTCGATGCCGTCGCGCGCGCTGCCGTGCCCGGTCAGCAGAATGACCTGCACGCCGGGGTGCCCGGCCTTGATGCGGCGCAGGGCCTCGGTGCCCTTGATGCCGGGCATCATCAGGTCCAGCACCACCACGTGGGGCGGGTCCGCCTCCACGGCGCGCAGGGCCTGTTCGCCATCGGTGGCGATGCGCGTGACCATGCCGCGCAGCGACAGCCGTTCGGCCAGGGTCGTGACGAATTCCTCCTCGTCATCCACGAGCAGAACCTTCAGTTCCTGCATGCTTAGCTCCCGAGGGTGGCGGTTGGCGCGGCTTTGACGGGCAGGAAGATGGACACGGTGGTACCCGTGCCCTCCTTGCTCTGCACCGCAATGTCGCCGCCAAGGCGCTTGATGATGCCGTAGGTTATGAACATGCCAAGGCCTGTGCCCGAGGTCTTCTTGGTGGTGAAGAACGGCTCGAAGATGTGGCGAAGCACCTCGTCGGACATGCCCTTGCCGTTGTCCTTGATGGACACGCCCACCGTGTCCGGGTCGCGCAGCCAGGTGGCCAGCGTCACGGATCCGCCGTCCGGCACGGCGGCGAAGGCGTTGTTCAGGATGTTCAGGAACACCTGCTGCAACTGGCCCCGGTCCGACGCGATGCGCGGCATGGCCTGGTCCAGGCTGACCGAGGTGGCAATGGACCGGTGCAGGGCCTCCTGCTCCAGGAAGCTCATGGTTTCCTTGAGCACGTCGTTGACGTCCAACTGCTCGATGTTCACGTCCATGCGGCGCGAAAAGCCCAGCAGGCGGTGGGTGATGGAGCGGCAGCGCTCCACCGAGCGCAGGATGGCGTCCACCAGCGCGCGGAAGCGGTCACGCTCCGGAAAGTCCTTGGCCAGTTCCATGAGGTCGGAGGCAAGGCCTGCCTTTTCATTGATGATGGCCAGCGGGTTGTTGATCTCGTGCGCCACCCCTGCGGCAAGACGTCCGATGGAGGACAGCTTCTGGGTGTGTTCCATCTGCACGAAGGCGGCGATGCGCCGCTCGTCGCTGGCGCGCATGCGCCGCACCAGAAGGTCGGTCAGGCCGAAGGCCACGGACAGGATCAGCGCCACGCTGGTGACGAACAGCAGTATCAGGTCGCTGCGCAGGGTGGTCCACGGCTTGAAGATGTCGGCGCGGGGCTTCACCGCCATCAGCACGAAGTCGGCGTGCTGGAAGTAGGTGTAGGTGATGAACACGTCGCGCCCGGCCGGGTCGGTGGTTTCCAGCGTGGCCGTTTCATAGGTCATGGGCGGCATGGGCAGGGGCAGCTGGTCCAGCACCGCGCCATAGAAGCGCGAGGCGGTCTGGAGCACCCCCGCGGTGTTCACCAGAAAGGCGTCGCTTTCCGGTTCCAGCCCCATGGAGGCGATAAGCCGGTCGAACTGCCCGGTGTCGATGGTGGCGCGCAGCACCCACGAGTGGCCGTCGTCGGTCATGCGCTGCACGGCGATGACGATGTGCGGAAAGCGCCGGAAGCCCATGAACACGTCGCTGACGTACACGCCCTTGACCCGCGTCTGCTGGTACCAGTCGGCGGTGGAGTAGTCCTTGCCCTTCAGGTTGTACGGGCCCACGTAGCTGGCGTGCACGCCGTTTTCGTTGATGAGCCCAAGGTCGATGAAACCGGGAAATTCGCTTTTCACCGCGCGGAAGATGCGGTTCAGGTTGCGTTCGTCGGCCAGTTCCGCCGGGCTGTACACCTGCGAGATGAGGCTGACGGTGGATGCGCGCTCGGCCAGGAACAGCTCGAAGGAATGGCGGGTCTTGTTCACCAGCCCGCGCACCGGGGTGACTATTTCGCGCGTCAGGGTGGCCCGGTACTGGTGGTAGTTGATGACCGACAGAATGAGCAGCGGCACCACGGCGGCGGTGGTCAGCAGCAGGGTGATCTTGCGGCGCAGGGCCTGGTAGCGTTCCGGCGCGATTTCTTCCGGCACGTCCAGCGCGGTGCGGAACAGGCTGCGGAAACGTTCCAGGCGGCTCATGCGTCGCTCCTGTGGAACAGGATGTCGCCGGGGCGCAGCACGTCGGCGCGGAACCGGGCAATGGCCTCGTCCACCGGGCCCATGACGTTGTCGATGACCTCTATGCGCTTCCAGCGCAGGTACTGCCAGAACTCGTCGTCGATGCCGTTGCAGATCACCGCGCGCACCTTTTCTTCCAGCGCGATGCGGCACAGTTCCTCGGACGAGGCATGGGCCAGCAGCACGCTGGAACGGGAAAGCTCGGCGCCGTCGGCGTCCAGGTGCACCAGCAGGGCCTCGCCCGCCAGGTCGAAGCGGGGGGCTACCTCGTCACGGTACAGGGGTATGAGCAGGGTGGCGGGCATATCAGCACATCCCGTACTGTTTCATCTTGCGCCACAGGGTGGAACGGCCCCAGCCCAGAAGTTCCGCGGCTTCGCCCCGGCGGTTGCCGGTGCGTTGCAGGGCGTCGGCGATGAGGCGGCGTTCCAGGTCGCTGACGCTGGCCCGGGCCAGGTGTTCGCCGCCCTCGCCGGAGGCGGCCTGCGCGGCAGACTGCGCTTGGCTGGGGGCGCTGGTGGCATCGAACGCATCTACCGCGCCGGGAATGCCGCGCCCGGCCTTGCGCTCGCGCTCGGCGCGGCGGGCCTCTGCCTTGGCCTGAAAGAGATACGCGGGCAGGTGGGCGGGCATCACCGTTTCACCATGGCACAGGGTGACGGCGTATTCGGCGATGTTGCGCAACTCGCGCACGTTGCCCGGGAAGGGGTAGTCCAGCAGGGTGCGCAGGGCCTTGCCGGAGCAGCCGCGCACGGTCTTTTTCATCCGCGCGGCGAAGTGCCCCATGAAGTGGTTGAGCAGGAATTCGATGTCCTCGCCCCGGTCGCGCAGGGGGGGCAGGTGCAGGCGCACGGCGGACAGGCGGCGGAACAGGTCCTCGCGCAGGCGGCCTTCGGTAACCAGTTGTTCCGGGTCACGGTTGGTGGCCACCACCAGGCGCACGTCGCACGCCACGGGGTCTGTTGCGCCTGCGGGGTAGATGACCCCCTCGTCCAGGAAGGCCAGCAGGCGGCCCTGGATGGACAGGGGCAGGTCGCCGACCTCGGTGAGGTACAGCGTGCCGCCCTGGGCCATGCGGAACCGGCCCGGCTTGTTTTCTTCCGCGCCGGGGAAGGCCCCCTTGCGGTGGCCGAACAGTTCCGATTCGGCCAGGAATTCGGGCAGGGACGACAGGCTGGCCTTCACGAAGGGCTCGCGGGCGCGGGAAGAGGCCTTGTGCACGGCCTCGGCCAGGGTGTCCTTGCCGGTGCCCGTCTCGCCGGTGACCAGCAGGGGACCGTCGTTCTGGGCCATGGCGGGCAGGGCCTGGAACACCCGTTCCATGGCCACGCTGCGTCCCACCAGCGGGCCAAAGGCCTCGCCCCTGGCGGTTTTTTCTTCCAGTTCGCGCACCAGCGTCAGGTCTTCCACGGCGTGCAGCCAGCCCACCACGCGGCCATCGGCATCGCGCAGGGGGGACATGCTCATGCGCACCGGGATGCGGCGGCGGTGACGGTTCAGGATATCGCCTTCCTGGGCCTGCGGAACGGGGGGCAGATCGCCGTCGTCGGCCATGTCGTAATGCGCCCCCGACGCCGTGGCCACGGTGATCCCCGATGCGGTGGTCAGCGGGCGGCGCAGCGGGCAGCGGTGCAGGCAGATGCTGGCGCGCAGGGCATGGCGGCAAGGGATGCCGCGCACTTCCGCCGTGGTGAAGCCGGTCAGGGTTTCCAACGCGCGGTTCATCAGGCGGATGGTGCAGTCGGTGTCCAGCAGGGCCACGCCCACGGGCAGGGCGTCCAGCATGGCGGCAAGGTCCACCGGCAGGGGCGAGATGCCCGATACCTGCGGCGGCGGCGCGCCATGGCGTGCGGGCGACCCGGCGCGGGGCCGGGTGGTGTGCGGGGCTGCTGGGCCTGTGTGCTGTGTGGACACGAAACACCTGTTCCGTCGTTGCGCGTTGTGCCGGTTGCCCTGCGAAACAAGGGGCGGGAAGCGGGAGCGAGCCGCCGTCCGGCGTTCGGGGTTCCCGGCCCGGGGCGCCGCGTCGCGCCCCGGACCGCTGCCCATGGCAGTTCCATGGGCGGCACATTTTTGCAAGCGGCTGTGCCAGCCGCGTTTCAGATTGGAATGCTAGTGGCTGTTTTCAGCGTAGGATTTTCGTTCGTTGGCAAGGAAAACAAGCCTGCCGCGAGGGAGTGCCTCAGCCGTTATGCGAGTCTTCGAGCATTACGGATGCGGACCGCAACGCGCTCTTCTCGTATTTGACCGAAGCGGCAGGCGACGTTTGACCTCTCTGCGCACGATGTCCGTAGGGCTCGCAAGCTCGCCCAACGGCCACGCTTCGCGCCCTTCAGGTCGGACGCCAACGGGCGAAAGGACTACTTGAAAACAGGCACTAGTGGCCGCCAGCGCCGAAGATGCCCGACGCCGCCACGGTGAGCACGATGACCTCAAGCACCGCGATGGCGGCCATCAGCGGTTCCTTCTTCTTGAGAAAGGCGGGGATCAGCGTGAGGTAGCAGATGATGGTCATGCCCGCGAGCAGCACGATGCCGATGAAGTTCAGGAAATCGCCCTGGCCGAGCAGCGCGACCCAGCCCCAGCCGGTGGGCACGTTGCCCTGGGTCAGGTACACGCCCACGCGCTGGCTCCACAGCTGGGTGATGGTATCCAGCGGGATGTGCGGGGGCAGGATGCCCAGTGCATAGATAAGGTAGGTGACCACCATGATGGCCAGCGAACCCCAGCAGCCGTAATAGAGCAGGTTGGCGTAAGTCACCTGTTCCGGAGACGCCTTGACGGACTGATTGGACATGTCTGTTTCCTCCTGTGTGCCGGGCTAGATGCCAAGGCCCTTCAACAGCGCCTTGCCGCCAGAGAACAGCAGCACGCCGATGACCATGTAGCGGATGAACTTGGGCTTGGCCACGGCCAGCAGGCGCACGCCCACGAAAGAACCCAGCATCAGGCCGATGATGGAGGGGATGGCCATCAGCGGGATGACGCAGCCCTGGTTCAGGTACACCCACGCGGCCGAGGTGTCGGTGATGGACAGCAGGAACTTGGAGGTGCCCACGGCCACCTTCAGCGGCACGCCCATGAGCAGGTTGAGCACCGGCACGTTGGCCCACCCGGCGCCAAGGCCGAACATGCCCGCCATGAGGCCGATGATGATGAACAGCAGCAGGCCCGGCAGGGTGCGGTGGGTCTTCCAGTCGATGACTTCGCCGGTGGAGGGTTCGATGAACACGCCATCCATGCCGAGCGCGATGCTGAGGGCGTCCTGCTTCTTCACTTCGGGCCGCACGGTGTTCTTGGACACCAGCAGCAGCACGGCGATGAACAGGATGGTGCCGCCAAGGCAGATCTGCACCACGTTGGTGGGCAGGGCCAGGCCGACCATGGCGCCCACGATGGAGCAGGCCGAGGCGATGAGCGCCACGGGCAAGGCCAGGCGCAGGCTGGCCAGATTGCGCTTCAGCAGGCCGGGACCGGCCGCCAGCGCGCCCGCCAGGGCCACCAGCAGGCCCGCGCCGCGCACGAAGTCGAGGTGGAACGGAAAGAACCCGCTGACCAGCGGCACGAACAGCACGCCGCCGCCCACGCCCGCAAGCACGGCGATGATGCCGAGAATGAAACAGAAGAACAGCAGCGCCGTGGGCCAGAACCACCACGGATGGCCGTCTGCCGGCATGGCTGCGGCGGCAGCGGAGGCCACGTCGCCCCCCGACGCCAGCACGGGAAGGGCCCAGCACAGCACAAGCAGGACCGCAAGGACCGCCGGGCCCCAGAACCTGACTTTGGTAGCGGTGTTCATGTCGGTAATGTCCCCTTTTGAAACATTGAAACATTGAAACATTAATGAAACAACAACTCGCCATCACGGTCCGCAATCCGGGGGGATGTTTGGTCTTCCTGCCCGGCGCTGCGGCGCGCGTTGCGTCCAGTTTGCCAGCAACACACCGAAAATCGGGATGGTGGTCTGGCTGAGCCTGAGATTGTGATAGCTGTAACAAGTTTCGTGCCATCAATGAGCGCTTGCCAAACATAGGGAAAAGGCCTAGTTCACGAACATGGACGGCAGAAATTTTCCGCATACCGGCAACAAATTGCCGAGTGATGGCCAGGATGGTCCTCATTTCGAAACGTTGCAGAACGGAACAGGGTTTCTCCTGTTGTCCGGGGATATGCTGCGCCTGAAACAGCTGGCGGTGCAGGTGGCCTCGTCGGACGCGCCCATCCTGATCCACGGCGAAACGGGCACCGGCAAGGAGCTGTTCGCGCGGCTCATCCACGACATGAGCGTGCGGGCGCGCAAGCCTTTCGTGGCCGTGAACTGCGGCGTGCACGAGGGCGAACTGTTCGCGGACAAGTTCTTCGGGCACGAGCAGGGGGCCTTTACCGGCGCGCACCGCACCAGTCAGGGGTGTTTCGAGCTTGCCGGGGACGGCACGCTGTTTCTGGACGAGGTAGGCGAGATTCCGCCCGCCAACCAGGCGGACTTTCTGCGGGTGCTGGAAGAGCGCAAGTACCGGCGCATCGGCGGGCAGCGGGACATTCCGTTCCAGGCGCGCATCATTGCCGCATCCAACCGCGAATTGCCGGACATGGTGCGCGAAGGGCGGTTCCGGGCGGACCTGTTCTTCCGCCTGAACGTGATCCCGGTGTCGCTGCCGCCGTTGCGGGCGCGGCGCGAGGAAATCGTGCCGCTGGCCCGGCATTTTCTTGCCCACTACGCAGAGAAGTATCACCGGCACGGCATGCGTTTTCGTCCGGAGACCGAGGCGGGGCTGAGCGGCTACCCGTGGCCGGGCAACGTGCGCGAACTGAAGAATCTGGTTGAGCGGTTGGCCCTGCTGGCCCCGGATGGCGACATCGGGCCGGAGCACCTGCCGCTGGAACTGCGGTCAGCCGTGGCGCTGGGGACAACGGGTGTGGGGGGTGTCGGGGGCGTTGGCGGGGCTGGCGGATACGCCGGGGGCGGCGCGACCGATGGCTCGCCTGGCGGAGCGGGGAACGGCAACGGCGTCGGTAATGGGGGGAGCGGGGGCGGCAGCGGTGGCTTGACGGGTGGAGGCCTGGCCATCCATGCCGTGCATCCGGCAGGCATGGGGGAAGACCTCAGCCTGGACGTGGCCCGCCGCGAGGCCGAGGTGCGCGTGATCCTGAAGGCCATGCGCGCCAGCGGCGGCAACAAGGGCGAGGCCGCGCGCCTGCTGGGCGTCAGCCCGCGCACCCTGCGCTACAAGTTCAGCGAGTATGGGTTGAGGTTCTAGGGGAGGCTGATCGGGGCGGGCAGCGTTGCGCCGGTTCCGGTATCCCGTCGGTCGGCAGTCCGGTCGGGCGTCAGGCTTCGGAAATGAGAAAGGGCCGCAACTTTCGTTGCGGCCCTTTATTCTCGTGGTGCCGAAGGGGAGAGTCGAACTCCCACGGGGGAACCCCCACTAGACCCTGAACCTAGCGTGTCTACCAATTCCACCACTTCGGCGCGGAGGAGTCGTATAGCCACAGGAGGGTGAGCTTGGCAAGCGGTTTTTTTGCCCGGCGTAAAAAAAGATGCCGATATATATGGATGGCGGGCGTTGCCCCGGTGTGAAACCGGCATCTTGCACGGGCACTGGCGAGGTGCGGCCCGACCCCTCCCTTCTCCCCCCCCCGGGGGGGGCCGGGAAATGCCGTGGTCAGCCGCAGCGGCAACGGCCACGGGCACCGCTTGTCCGTCTGGTCTTTCGCCTGCCCTACGCTCCGCTCTGGCCCTGTTCCGTCCCATGCCCGTCCCTTGCCCGACACGTCCACGCGTTCGTCCGTGCGTACGGCCATCACGTCCCCGCCCTTGAACCCTTGCGCCGTTTGGGGTAGCACGAGACGGCGCGGTGCCGGAACGTCGGCCCCGCGCCGCCAGCCGTTCACGCTGGCCCCGCGCCGCATACCCCTCGCCGTCCGATCCGTCGACATGCGCCGCGCACCATTCCGCCGTCACGAGTATTCATGGAAATCGCACGCGAAGTACAGGAAATCGGCCTCGACCTCTCGCGGGGCAGCTGCGTCACCGTCGGCAACTTCGACGGCGTGCACAACGGCCACCGCAAGCTCATCGGGCGGGTCATGGCCAAGGCCGCCGCGCTGGGCGTGCCCTCGGTGGTGGTCACGTTCTGCCCGCATCCGTTGCGGGTGCTGGTGGGGCCGCACACCCCCCCGCTGATCACCGATTACGAGAAGAAGCTGGACCTGTTCGAGGCGCTGGGGGTGGACCTGACCCTGATGCTGCGCTTCACCCGCGAGATGGCCGCGCAGGAGCCGGAGGAGTTCGTGCGCCGCGTGCTGGTGGACGCCCTGCACACGCGCGAACTGGTCATCGGCTACGATTTTTCGCTGGGCAAGGGGCGCAAGGGCAACTTCGAACTGCTCCAGCGCCTGGGCACGCAGTACGGCTTCGCCACCGAACGGCTGGACCCGGTGATCATCAACGACGCCGTGGTCAGTTCCACCCGCATCCGCGACCTGATCCGCGCGGGCGACGTGTGGGACGTGCGCCCGCTCATGGACCGCTTTTACACCGTGCGGGGCAAGGTGGTGCACGGCATGGACCGCGGCGGCAAGCTGCTGGGCTTTCCCACCGCCAACATGGAGCCGCGCGACGAACTGATGCCGAGGCCCGGCGTGTACGCCACCTGGGTGCAGATCGACGGGCAGGTGTACCAGGGCGTGACCAACGTGGGCTTCAACCCCACCTTCGACAATGCCCGGCTGAGCGTGGAAACCCACATTCTCGACTTTGACCGCGATATCTACGACTGGGAGATCCGCGTCTCGTTCGTGCATCGCCTGCGCGACGAGCGCAAGTTCTCCGGCCTGGATGAACTGGTGACCCAGATCCGCCGCGACGTGGACCTGGCCCGGCAAATCCTTTCCGCGCCCGACGCGCGCCTGTAGTTTTCCGGCGGGGTACACCCCGCCGCATCGGCGGGACATGTCGCCCTGCCGGTTTCTTCGCCCGCCGCGCGCCCGGCCATGTGCCGCGCCGCGCGGCCCGCATGCCGCCGTAACGCACAGCGCCCCTGTGTGTTGACGGCATGTCCGCGTTACCTTCAGCATTGGAAGCATCATGGTACGCATACTCAAGAAACCCGTGCACGAATTCCTGCGCCTGTACCGCACCGTGGCCTATGTGCGCCTTGGCGTGCTGGGCATGGGGCTGGGGGTGCTCTCCGGCTGCGCGGCCATCCTGTTCTTTCTGGGCATAGAGGCGGGCAAGCACTACATCCAGGTGCTCTGGGCCGGGCTCTCCCTGCCCGCCCCGGCGGGAGAAACGCTGTTCGGCCACGCGGAGGACGTCGCGCGCGCCTACCGGCCCTGGGTCATCGTGGCGGCGCTGGGCATCACGGGGCTGGTCACGGGCTGGCTGGTGCAGCGCTTTCTGCCCAAGAGCCTGGACGGCATGACCGACGGCACCGACGCCATGATCCGGGCCTTCCATGCGGAAAAGGGCGTCATCCGCCGCCGTGCCCCGCTGCTGAAGGGGCTGACCTCGATCTGCACCATCGCCTCCGGGGGCAGTGCCGGGCGCGAGGGGCCGGTGTCGCAGATCGGGGCGGGCATCGGCTCGTGGATGTCCATGCGCCTTGGGCTTTCCCCGCGCGAACGGCGCATCCTGATGCTGGCCGGGGCGGCAGGTGGCCTGGGGGCCGTGTTCCGAGCCCCGCTGGGCGGCGCGCTGACCGCCATCGAGGTGCTGTACCGCGAGGACTTCGAGTCCGAGGCGCTGCTGCCCGCCGTGCTTTCGTCGGTGGTGTCCTATTCGCTGTTCACCTTCGTGTTCGGCACCGCGCCCATCTTCGGCATTCCGCGCTTCAGCTTCACTTCCGTGCTGGAATTGCCGTGGTACCTGCTGCTGTCGCTGGCCTGCGCCGCCACCGGCTGGGCCTACGTGCGCACCTTCCGGGTGCTCAAGTATTCGGTGTTCGGCAAGCTGCGGGCGCGGGTGGGCATCATGTGGACCACGGCCCTGGGCGGGGTGCTCATGGGGCTGTTCGGCATCCTGTACCCGCCGGTGCTGTCGGACGGCTACGGGTGGATCGAGCAGGCCATCCTTGGCCAGTTGCCCGTGATAACCATGGTCACCATCCTGCTGGGCAAGACGCTGGCCACGGCGCTTACGCTGGGTTCCGGCATGAGCGGGGGCATGTTCGCCCCGGCGCTGTTCGTGGGCGGCATGACCGGCGGGGTGGTGGGGTTTGCCGCGCAGCAGATCCAGCCGAACGTGGTCACCCAGCCCGGCGGCTACGTGCTGGTGGGCATGGCCGCGTTCTTCGCGGGCATCGCGCACGCGCCCATCGGGCCGCTGGTGATGGTCTGCGAACTCACCCAGGGGTACGGGCTGCTGGCCCCGCTGATGCTGTCCTCGGCGGTGTGCATCCTGCTGGGGCGGCGCACCGCGCTGTACGAGAACCAGGTGGAGAACAAGTTCGAATCCCCCGCCCACCTGCAGGACGCCACGGTGAACCTGCTGGCCACCATGCGCGTGCGCGACTGCTACACGCGGGGCCGGGTTGCGGTGGTGGAGGAAAACGTGACCCTGAAAGCCCTCACCGACATCATCGCCAACACGCAGGCGTTCACCTTTCCGGTGCGGGGCATGCGCGGCAAGCTGAACGGCCTGCTGGCCGTGCAGGACGTGCGCGGCATCCTGTACGAGGCGGACTTGTTCGACCTGGTGCTGGCGGGCGACCTGGCCCGGCCCCTGACCGCGCTGACCGAGGACGACGACCTGTACACCGCCCTGCTGGCCTTCGTGGAGACCGACCTTTCGCAACTGCCCGTGGTCTCCAAGGATAACGAGGAAGACGTGCTGGGCCTGCTGGAACGCTCCGACCTGTTCCGGGCGTACAGCGAATCGCTGAAGGCGCTGCGCGAGGAACAGTAGGAGACGTTCCGTCCGTCAGGTGCGCGTACGGGGCAGAGCGTCCGCCAGTGCCGCGAAATGTCCGATTCGGGACCATGCATCGTACGATCCGATGACGTACAGGTTCCGTTTTGCCCGTGACACCGCAACATTGAGGATGTTCGGTGTGTTCCCCGCCCACATCCTGGCGCCGACCTCCGCCGCGCCAGGAGCCCCCAGCACGAAGATGACCGTATCCGCCTCCCTGCCTTGAAAGGTGTGGATGGTGCCGATGCGGCGCTCTGCCCATTCTTTTGGGTCCGCGCGCAACGCTGCGAACAGGGAGTTTTTTCCCCTCGCGGCTGTGCGAAGTCCGTTGGAGACATTCCGGAACGGGGTGATGATGAAGGCATCGGGGTCCGCGATGCCTGCGTCGGCCAATTGTTGCAACAGACCGTAAGCCATGTCTCCTTCGGCGGCACTCCACTTGGCGTTGGAGGGACTCAATATGTCCAGCCAACATGAGGGGCCCAGTGCGTCGGCTACCGCGCACGCGCGACATGGGGCAGGCGCATGCACCATCTGCCCGTCATACGCGATGCGGTTGGATATTCCGAACATGGGGTTCTGGCAGCGCCGGTGCACAAGCAGCGGCACGCCCACGCGGCGTGGTTCCGGGTCCGCCGCAAATGCAGCCTGGAAATCCGATGCATGGTCGGCCAATATCTGGGCTGATGCCTCGGGCGCGGCCCAGTGCAGCGGATCAACGTGGAAATGGCGGCACACATTTTCCACAAGTCGTTGCGGCAAGGTGACGACAGGCGGAACCTGCATGGGGTCACCTACCACGATGGTGCGCCGCGCCCGCATGATTGCGCCTGCGGCGGCCTGCGGCGTTGCCTGCCCTGCCTCGTCGATGAGCAGCCAGCCGAGACTTTCCGGCGGCAGGTCGCAAAGCATGCGCTCTACCGAAGCGAAGGTGGAGGACACCACAGGGACAACCATGAACAGCGACGACCACAGGTCACCCAGCAGGGCGCGTTTGCCGGGGTCTTGCACAGGTCCGGACATGAATCCGGTGAGCACTCCGATATTGTGCAGGAGTTTTTGAGCGGAAACGTCGATGAACGCGCGATGGACATCCAAAGCTGCGATGAACAGGTTTTCCCGTTTCTTGTGCAAGCTGGCAGGGATTCACGGTGCGGCAAGGTTGACGGCCTCATGCCCCGTGCCGAAGAAATGCTCGTCCACCATGCGTTCGCCCAAGGTGGAACGCCATGACGCAACCTGACGTGCAAGTTCCGACAGTTCGCGTGTGAGCGCATCAAGGGCAACTTCTCCCGAGCGGAGTTCATCAGCCAGGGTATTCAGGGCTGCCACGGCCTGTGCACGCACCTGCTCGGTATCGCGCACTGCCGCAAGAGCCGCCGCCACGGCATCCAGCAAGGCATCGTTGTCTGCTGCCCATTGTTTCCACCGGGCAGTGCGGAACAGGCGAGAGAAGAAACCCGGACGTGTAAGCCGGTGGTGTTGCGCCACGGAGGCTTGCCGCTCGTGCGCTTGCCGGGCGGCGTCGGCGTCGGCGATGCAGGCATCCCTGGCTGCTGCCGCCTGCTCGTGCCGTGCGGCAAGCTGTGCATGGGCTTCCCGCAGTTGCGCATGCCTGGTCCGGACAGCCGGAATGCGCAGGCAGCTTTGGCGAACTTGTTCCAGTGATGCCAACTCGTTTTCGACATCTTTTTTGAGTGCCAGAAAGCGCGCCTTGCAGGCTTTCCATTGCGCAAGCGCCAGTTGCGGAGTTGGAGGACGTTCCTCTTCGACGATGCGCGGCGGGCGCTGCCCTATTACATTGCCCGTCTTGGGGTCCAGGACCGGAATCTGCTGCGGCTTTCCGGCGGCGGTTTTCAGATAGCCAGCCAGGCCGCAATCCTTGTCCCACCAGAATGCCCTTTGAAACGCCGCGCAGTTCGCCCGGTTTCCCAGCACGGCGGCGATCAGCCCCCAGGTTTCAACGGGGGCTGCAACGTCTATGGCGCTAGGGGCGCCGTCACCATCCCATGGGTTTCCGCCAGTGGCACCTTGCTGCAGCCTGTCGCTGGCGGTTTTGAAGTAGCGCAGTTCGTCCGTGGAGCGGCCAACGGCGGAAAGCGCCGGAAGTTCGCGGCTGATGTTCTCCACGGCCTTGTTGTTGCTTGATGCCACAAGAATTTCATGGCCCTTCAAGCGGGAATCCACGTGGTAAAGGTGGTAGAATGCCCCCCCACCGAAGGCTATCTGCTGTCCGGATGGCCTGAAGGCAGACACGGGATTGTCAAAACCCACCATGGCCACTGCCCGGTCGAATACGCACGCGGCGACCACATCCCGCAGCAAGGTGGTCTTGCCAGTGCCGGGCGGGCCGTTGACGGCAAGGATACCGCCGTTGGGTCCAAGTTCCTTTCGGGAAAGGTTCACGGCGGCCTGTTGCAATGTCACCAGCGGGTGTCCGCCTGGGCTTGGCCAGCGGGCGGGGGGCATCACGGCTGGCGAGATAGCCTGCTCCAACGCTGCCGTGTCGGTCAGCAGGTCGGGCGGTGACTGCGGTGTTTCGACGCCGAGATAACGGCGGAGGCCCTTGGGCAAATCGCCCTGCTGGGATTGTCCGAGGCATCGACCAAGGTCATGCAGGAAGAAGGAATTGAGCAGCAACGGTTCCGGAGGATTCTGGGCCTTGTAGTAATGGTAGACGCGTACGGCAAAGGTGGGCGGTGTTGTCATCTCGCCCGGAATGGCAAAGTGCCGGGTAAGCCAGTCGAACGCTTCCATGATGTCGTCATGCGTCAGGGGCAGCGGCGCGCCGTCCTCATCGGTTTTGCGCAGCATTTCCTCCAGAGCCTCGGCGGTCTGCCGTTCCACGCATGTCCATGCGCCCAAAACCTCAAGACGCTGTTGCAGGGCCAAAGGCAACGCCCAGGCAAAACTACTGAGCGCGATACAGTTTTCGGCCAGCAGGATGCCGTGCCTGTCAACGAGCAGCGTGGCAATTGCGGCGTTGCCGCCTTGCCGGGACGGCTGTTCATCGTTTTCGCCAAATGCGGCGACCATGGCGTCGGTAGCCTTGCCCATGGAGATGGAGCCGAGAACAACCTGATAATACAGTTGCGTTTTGGGGCGTGCTTTCGCTCCCGGTGGGTTCCACGGTAAACTGCGGTCAAGCAGGGCTATGCAACTCCGGTCTCCATTGGCCAGGTCTTCGGGCCTGCTGAACGCTTGTGGTGACAATGCTTCCAGTGCGGTCCATGCGGCAAGAATGCGCGAGGGGGGCGGCATTTTGTCCGGAGAAGGAAATGATGGCGCTTCCGGGTTAAGATGCGGTGGGGAAGAGGCGGATGGCGTTACGGGTGCCGTGGGGGACTCACCAATAGGGGACGCAGCTGCTGCACTGCCGTGTGTCGTGTTAGGCGTGGGCGGTGCGGGAGTGCCTGCCTGAGTGGTTGGCGGAAAGGGGACGGCGGGCGTGCCGCTGGCGGCAGATGGCCTGGCGTCAGGCTTGGTTGGCGCGCTATTCTTCATATCCCGAGTGACTTTTGCGTTAAGGGCAGCAGCGCGGACCGTTTGCCGGTGGGATAATTCCTGTGCAATAGCGTGTAGTACAGAAACGTCTGCCCCCCGCGTGGCGTATAGATCTTCAAGGTGCTCTATGCTGGCTGAGAAATATGGCCGGTTGGGTTTCTTGGGCATGCTTCCCCCTGAGTTTGCGCAGGCCGATGGCGCACTGCACATGCATGCGCTATGGCTGTGAAGCGCCAAAAAACCTCGCTTCCGCATAAGCTGTCAAGTACGTGCCAGTGCGAAGAGGGGGCGTTGCTCTACCGCCCTTTCCCCCTGGCGTTGCAGGCCAGCAGGGGGCAGAAGGTCAGCGCCTCGTCGGTGAGGGCCGTGGCTGCCCCCTCGCCCGCATGCAGGATGAGCGGCGGTTCCACCACCAGGCCGGGCTTGCCCGCGCGGCGGGCCTCCACCAGTACCAGCGTTGCCGGGCCGTGGGCGCGGGCATGCACGCAGCGCAGCCGGGCGGGCTCCTGCCCCGTGGCTCGCAGCGCCAGCAGCAGGTCGGGCAGGCGGTCCGGCCCGTACACCCAGCAACTGCGGCCCCGCGCACGCAGCAGGCGTGCCGCTGCCCGCGTGAAGGCGGGCAGTGTTTCGGGCGTCTCGAACAGGGCGCGGGTGCGCTGGCTGCTGGGCGAGGGGCGACCCGAGCCGTGTCGGCGGTAGGGCGGGTTGGCCACCACCAGATCCATGGATGCGGCCCGGGGCAGGGCGTCGAAGGCGAGCGCGGGGTCGGGCAGGTTCGCTGCCTTCGTGAATTCGCGGGCTTCGGGCATGCCGGAAATGTTCCTCTCGTCCTTGCAGCCGTCCGAGCCGGTTGCGGTAAGGTCCGCCCGCAGCACCCGGAAGCGATCCGCCAGCCCCAGCCGCGCCGCGTTCTGGCGCGCGGCATCGGCCAGTTCCCCGTCGATGTCGATGCCGGTGCCCGTCAGGTGCGGGTGGGCCAGCAGCAGGGCCAGCCCTACCACGCCGCAACCGGCGCCAAGGTCGGCAAAGGTCGTCATGCCCGCCATGCCCGCTATGCCTGGGGACGCGCCCTGTGCTGCACCCTGCCCCGACATGGGCTGCGCATGAGGTGTCGTACTGCGTTCGTCGCGCAGGTTTTCCGCCCTCACCGCCAACGCGTTTCCCTCCGGCAGGCACTCCCCCGCAAAGGCCGCCAGCAGCAGGGCGTCCACGGAAAAACGGAAGCCGCCCACCGGCTGGGCGAGACCGCGCGGAAACAGGGCGCGGGCCTGGAGGACGACGTCGGGCGTGGTGCCCGGCGTGCCGGGGCTGCCAGTCCGGTCCGGTTCGTCCGGTTTGTCCGGTTTGTCTGGTTTGTCTGGGGGGCCGTTCGGGCAATCTGGCCCGTGTGGGGCCTTGGGGGTATGTGGGGCGTTGCGGCGCATGGGGGCAGGCTATCCGGGCGGCGCCGGGTTGGCAACGGGTGCCGCCCCGTTTGCCCTGGCGAACCCATTTGCCATCGCTGATGATTTTGGTAGACAAGAGTGACGGCGGCAGACCCGCGCGGCGTCATTGCCATGTGTCTTGGGGCCGTCCGTTTTCCGCGTCGCGTCGTTCCGCCGCCTGCCGTTCCGGTGCTTTCGCCCCGCATGCACTGCCGGATACGGGACATGAAACATGGGGCATGGCAAAGGCGGTGCATCTGCCCCCCGTCCGCATTCCA
The DNA here is from genome assembly GCF_000504305.1 of Nitratidesulfovibrio termitidis HI1. NCBI lineage: Bacteria > Pseudomonadati > Thermodesulfobacteriota > Desulfovibrionia > Desulfovibrionales > Desulfovibrionaceae > Nitratidesulfovibrio > Nitratidesulfovibrio termitidis. The sequence continues at coordinate 2,241,611 of NZ_KI632512.1, read as the reverse complement.
TCCCCTTCCGGCCAGCCCCACAGGAGCCCGCCCGATGCAACAGTTCCGGGCCGACCTGCACATCCATTCCCGCTTTTCGCGCGCCACCAGCGGGCGGCTCAACGCCCGTCATCTGGCCGCGTGGGCGCGGGTAAAGGGGCTGGACGTGCTCGGCACCGGCGACTTCACGCACCCCAAATGGCGGGCGGAACTGGCCGAGCAACTGGTGCTGGACGAGCCCAGCGGCCTGTACCGCCTGCGCGACCCGCGCGGGCTGGACGCCGAACTGCCCGAATACGCGGGCAAGCCGCTGGCCGGGCGCACCCTGTTCATGCTCCAGGCCGAAATCAGCAGCATCTACAAACGCGGCGGCAAGGTGCGCAAGGTGCACAACCTTGTCTACGTGCCCGACATGGACGCCGCCGACCGCCTGTCGCGCCGCCTGGCAGAGGTGGGCAACATAGAATCCGACGGGCGGCCCATCCTTGGCCTGGATTCGCGCAATTTGCTGGAAATGGTGCTGGAAACGCATCCCCAGGCATTTTTGATCCCCGCGCACATCTGGACGCCGTGGTTCGCCCTGTTCGGCTCGAAGTCGGGTTTCGACTCGGTGGCGGAATGCTTCGGCGACCTGTCGTCCGAAATCTTCGCCATGGAAACGGGCCTGTCGTCCGACCCGGAGATGAACTGGCTGTGGAGCGAACTGGACCGCTTTGCGCTCATCTCCAATTCCGACGCGCATTCCGGCGAAAACCTGGGGCGCGAGGCCAACCTGTTCTCCGGCGAGATCGGCTACGAAAGCATCCTGCGCAGCCTGAAGGGGCAGGGCATCGGCGGGCGCTTTCTGGGCACGCTGGAATTCTTTCCCGAGGAAGGCAAATACCACCTGGACGGCCACCGCAAGTGCGGCGTGGTCATGGAACCGCGCGAAACCCGCGCCCGTGGCGGGCTGTGCCCGGTGTGCGGCAAGCCGGTGACCGTGGGCGTGCTGCACCGGGTGGTGGAACTGGCCGACCGCGAAACCCCCATCCAGTCGCCGGGGCAGCAGGGCTACCTTTCGCTCATCCCGCTGCCGGAAATCCTGGGCGAGTTGCTGGGCGTGGGTTCCAAGAGCCGCAAGGTGGCGGAACAGCACGCCCGGTGCATTGCCCGGTTCGGCTCGGAACTGAACATTTTGCAGGACGTGCCGGAGGCCGAGCTTTCCCGGTTCTGGGAACCGCTGGGCGAAGGCATTGCCCGCATGCGGCGGCGCGAGGTGCTGCGCCAGTCGGGCTACGACGGCGAGTACGGCGTGGTGCGCGTGTTCACGGACAAGGAGCGCGCCTCCATCCAGCGCCGCTCCGTGGTGGGCGGCCTGCCGCTGCTGGAGGGCATGGGCGTGCCCGCCGCCCCCCGCGCGGATGCCGGAAAGGACGCGCCCCGCGCCACGGCCAAGGGCAAGAAGGGCAAGGGCACGGACCGCCCCTCGCTGCTGGATGCCGCTTCCGGCCAATCAGGCGAATCGGGCCAGTCAGGTGAATCGGGCCAGTCTGGTGAATCGGGCCAGACGGGCCCGGTCCCCGGCACGGCGTCCGACAGGGCTTCCTATACGACGCTGGGGGCAGCGTCCGGCCCCGCCGCAGAGCCCGAATTCGAATTTTCTCCCGCGCCCGGCACCCCCGACCCGTCCCCTGTTTCCGAAACCGACGACGGCCCCCCGCCGCCTGCCTTTGCCGCGTTCAGCGCGCCCCGCCCGCCGGAAGGCGCCACCGTGCGCTTCAACCCCGCCCAGCGCCGCGCGCTGACCGCCGGACCGCAGCCGGTGCTGGTGCTGGCCGGTCCCGGCACGGGCAAGACCCGTACCCTGGTGGGCCGGGTGCTGCATCTGGTGGAAACGGGCATCGACGCCCGGCGCATCCTGGCCGTCACCTTCACCCGGCGCGCGGCGGCGGAAATGGACGAGCGCCTCGCCACCGCCCTTGGCGAGGACGCCCCCCTGCCGCGCACCGACACCCTGCACGCCCTGGCCTTCGAATACTGGCACCGGGCCACGCCCACGCCCCCGGTGCTGCTTTCGGAAGAGGCGGCCCGCCGCGTGTTCGCCGAGGCCAACCCCGACGAGCCCGCCCAGCGGTTGCGCGAGGCGTGGGAAGCCATCGGGGTGTGCCGCGAGAAGATGCGTTCGTGCCTTGTGGAGCACGCCCCGCTGCTGGCCCGCTACACCGAGCAGAAGGCGGCCTGGAACCTGGCGGATTACACAGATCTGCTGGAATTCTGGCTGGATCAGATGCAGAACAACATCTACGCCAGCCCGTGGCGGCATGTGCTGGTGGACGAGATTCAGGACCTTTCGCCGTTGCAACTGACGCTGGTGCGGGCGCTGGCCCCGCGGGGCGGGGCAGGCTTTTTCGGCATCGGCGACCCGGACCAGTCCATCTACGGCTTCCGGGGCGCGCACGGCGACGTGGCCGCCTTCCTGCGCGAGGCATGGCCCGACCTTTCCGTGGTGGCGCTGGAGGAAAACTATCGTTCCTCGGCGCGCATTCTCGATTTTGCGGGCGGCCTTCTGCAGGGCCGTTCGGCCTGCGGCCCGCTACGCGCCGCGCGCGACCTGCCCGGCGAACTGCACCTGTTCGAGGCGCCCACGGCGGAAGGCGAGGCAGCCTGGATCGGCGAGCAGATTCGCGGCCTCATCGGGGCCACCAGCCATTCGTTGCTGGACGCCGGGCATGGCCGGACGCGCCGGGGCACGGTGCTGGACGAGGGCGGGTTCAGCCCCGGCGACATCGCCGTGCTGGTCCGCGTCAAATCGCTGATTCCCCAATTGCAGCGCACCCTGACCCGCTTTGGCGTGCCCTGCGCCGTGCCCGAGGCCGAGTCCTTCTGGGCCGACCAGCGGGTGGCGCTCATTCTGGGGGCCGCCGGGCGCATGCTGGGCATCGGGTCCACATCGTCCCCGTCTGGTCCCGCGTTGCCCGCCGGACTCAGTCACCGCCGCCTGGTGGCGGAAGGGGTGCATCCCTCGCTGGCCGGTCGGCTGGGGCTGGATGCCTCGCCGTTCCCCGTGCATCGGGGCGGGGACGCGACTGCCGATGCTTCCGATGCAATCGATGCATCCGGCCCGTCTGGCATGTCTGGCCCGTCTGGCATGTCAGATTTATCTGGCGACGGGGGCGACGTCTCCGGCGTTTCCGGTGTCGAGGGCACGGACTCCATAGGCGGTGAGGCCCCCCTGCGGCCCGACGCGGAAATTCCCGCGCGCGGCCTGCCGCATGAGGTGGACTGCCCGCCCAAGGTGCTGGCCCGCGGTCCGCTGGGCGTGGCCGCCTACCTGCGCGAAACCCCGCCCTTCGACGATCTGTTCTGGCAGTCCTCGGCCTTCCGGGCGCTGTCCCGCGCCTACGACACCCACGGCGGCTGGGCCGGGCTGATGAACTGGATCAGTCTGCAAAGCGAACTGGAACTGGTGCGGCGCGGCAGCGAAAAGGTGCAGATCATGAGCCTGCACGCGGCCAAGGGGCTGGAATTCCGCGCGGTGTTCCTGCCCGCGCTGGAGGACGGCATCATGCCCTTTGCCGGGGCGGGCACCCTGACCGGCAAGCCCGATCGCGACGGCGCCAGCCCGGACGCCCGTACCGACCTGGACGAGGAACGCCGCCTGCTTTACGTGGGCATGACCCGCGCGTCCGAGGGGCTGTTCCTCAGCTGCGCCGCGCGCCGCCAGCTGTATGGCCGCGAACTGCGCCTGAAGCCTTCGCGTTTTCTGGACGACGTGCCGCTGGAAGGGCTGCGCCGTTCCATGCTGGTGCAGCACCAGAAGCGCAAGGAGCGCCAGCTGTCGCTGATGTGATGTCGTCGGTTTCCGCCCGCTCCTGCGTCTGCTGTCCGGCAGGCCGCATCCTTCCGCCCCTTCCCCCAATGCAAACGGCCCGGTCATGCCGGCCGTGGTGTTTTTCGGGGAAGGGGAAGGCGTCGCGGACGGTGCGCCCTTGCGCAAGCCGTCCCTTCGTACAAGCCGTTCCGTGGCGCAAGTCGTCCCGTCAGGCGGGAATTGGCGTGGCGGGCGGGCTACAGGGGGCAGCACATCCGGTACACGTAGCGTTCGTACAGGCCGGACACCCTGCCCGCCGCACGGGGGCTGAGGCCCGCGTCGCGCAGGCGACAGTAGACGTGCAGGGGGTTGAAACGGTGCTGCAGAAAGTGCTTTACGTGGCGCATCAAGATCTCCTGTTCTCCGGCATGGTCCAGTGTGGCCCGCTGTGACCTGACGGGGGAACGACGTATGCCGTGCATGGCGCATGCCGGTGCGGTTCGTGGTCCATGGTGGCGGCCCCTTGCGAGAGGGGGGCGCAGTGCGGATGGACGAAAAACCGGCGTTGCGGGCGCGCGGGCGGCACTTTTCTGCCGGGCCGCGCTTGCCGGTCAGGCGGAAAGCCCGTAACCGGAACGACATGCACGTTCCGCAGGCCCTTACCGCATCGCCTCGGCTTCTGTCCAGAACCGTAGCGGCCCCTTCGTGGGTCATTGCGGGCAACATCCATGATAATTGCGCATTTCTTTCGAAAAAAGTGCACGAGGTCGGGTTGTGCCTGTTCGAGGCAGAAGCCTGCCTTGCCTACAGCGATGCCGACCTGCCTCCGGCGCTGGCCGCGCTGCCCCTGACCTGGCACGCCCACCTGCCGGTGGACCTGGCCTGGGGGGCGGGGCCGCACGGCGCACCCGGCTCGGGCGCGGCGCAGGTGTGCGGGCTGCTGATGGACCGGGTGGCTTTTCTGGGGGGGCAGCGCGCGGTGCTGCACCCGCCCACGCCGAAGCAGTCCGAGGCGGCGGGTTTTGCCGGTACGGACGGCCCGGCCCGGCTGCTGGCCGCCTTTCTGTCCGAATGGACCCGCCAGGGCCGCGACCCGGCCTGCCTGCTGCTGGAAAACATCGCCGGGCAGGATCTGGCGGACCTGCTGCCGATCATCGCCGAGGGAAACTGCAAGGTGTGTCTGGACATGGGCCATGTCCTGACCTACGGTCAGCATAGGCTGCCCGCATCCGCCGAACTGCTTCGGCGGGTGCGCATGATGCACGTGCATGCCCCCGGCGGCATGGACCGTCACCGCCCCCTCACCGAACTGGCGATGGAAGAAGCCGCCTGGGCCGCGCGGGTGCTGCCCGCCCTGCCGCCGGACGCGGTGCTGATGGTGGAGGTGTTCGCCTGGGACGGCGTGCTGGCCTCGCTGCCGGTGCTGGAACGCCTGCTGGACGGGGTGTCGGCCTGAACTTGTCAGCCTGAACCTGTGTGGTCGGCGCTGTCGGACGCGTCACTCATCCCATTCATCCCACTCATCGGTGAACCGGTGGTGGCGAACGCCCGGCATCGCTCGCGCATCGGGCACCCCAGGCATCGACCGGCATCACGGGCATCACGAAAGACGCGCATCGGGCATCACGCGATTCGGGGCCGAGAGGAGATCATGAGTTACTTCCGGAAGCTGGAGACAAAGCTCACCCACCTGCAGGAGCTGTTCGACCGCGCCGAACGCTGGCTCATCGTGATCAACGCCGATCCCGACGCCATGGCTTCCGCCCTGGCGTTGAAGCGCATCATGATCCACCGCGTGGACGACGTGGCCATCGCCCGCGTCAATGAAATCACCCGCCCCGACAATCTGGCCATGGCCCGCTACCTGCGCATTCCCATGGTCAAGCTTACCCCCACCCTGGCCGCCCAGTTCGACCGTTTTGCGGTGGTCGATTCGCAGCCCCACCACCACCCCGCGTTCAAGGACCTGTCTTTCTCGCTGGTCATCGACCACCACCCCCTTGTCGAGGAACACCCGGTGGTGGCCGATTACAAGGAAATTCGCAACGAGTACGGCGCCACCTCCACCATCATGACCGAGTATCTGTACAATCTCGGCATCCGACCCGGAAAGCTGCTGGCCACGGCGTTGCAGTTCGGCATCAAGACCGACACCGCCAGCTTCGAGCGCACTTTTCACGACGTGGACATGCGCGCCTACCGCTACCTGACCAAGTTCGCGGACCACGCCCTGCTGTCGCGCATCGTGCGCAGCGAATTCCGGCTGCACTGGCTGGACTACTTTTCGCGCGCGTTCATCAGCATGCACAAGCTGGGCACCGGTCAGTACGTGTACGTGGGCGAGGTGGAAAATCCGGACATCCTGGTGGTCATTGCCGATTTCTTCATGCGGGTGCACGAAATCCGCTGGGCGGCGGTGTGCGGGGTGTATCAGGACACCATAGTGGTCATCCTGCGCGGCGACGGCATGGGGCGCGACCTTGGCCGTTACGCCAGCCTGCAGTTCGGCGACGTGGGCTCCGCCGGGGGGCACCGGGCCATGGCCCGCGCGGAGATACCGCTGGCCACCGCAGAGGGCCGCAACGTGGAATTCTTCATCTACAAGCGGCTGCTGGCTCCCCGCAAGAAAATGCGGGCCAAGGTGGACGCGAAGCCCGAACAGAAGCCCGAGCAGAAGGCCGAACCGAAAACGGACCACAAGCCCGACGCCGGACCCGGAGCCGGACCGGAACCCGCTGTCGGGCAGAAGGCCGCCCAGAAGGCCGTGCCGCCGGGCGAAAACAGGCCCGAACAAAAGGCCCCTGCGGCCCTGCCTGCCGGAACGCCTGCCGGTCCCTCCTCGGAGACACCCGCCGCGACGTCCGCTGCCTCGACCGGGGCGGCGGCTGCCGCTACCCCCTCCCCGCTGCCCGCGCGCGGCAAGTAGCGAACTGGCGCGCCACCCCCCGCGTGTATCCAACGCCTCGTACCCGTTCTGTTTCGCCTACGTAATGCGTGTTCGCGCGCGGCACGGTGCGTGCTGCTGGTCGTGCGTGGGCGCAATCCGCGTGCTGCCGCTGGCGAGAATACCCCGCTCCGGGGGGGGGCGGGTCGTGAACGTCACGTTTTTGCGCCTTTCGCGCCGGATATGCCGGATATGGCAGGCATGCCGGATATGGCAAGGCCGCCCTCCGGGGTTCCGGGGGGCGGCCTTGCGCGCGGAGGGAAGGGAAAGGGACAATGGCCGGGCCACCGGGGTGGCGGTGCTGCTGCCCGGCACGGCGCCCGAGCTGCCGTTCAGCGCGGGGGGTGGCGGGGCGGGGCAGAGCAGGCCGGAGTCGGGCAGAACAGGGGGCGGACGGCTACGCGCCGCGCCGCCTGCGGTCCGGGCGGCCCGCGTCGGCGCACAGCACGTGGGGCGCGCCCATGGCATCGGTGAAGCGCACCGCCAGCGTCACGCACAGGTTGCCCGAGGCCCGCGAAATGTACGGAGCGGTCAGGCATTCCTCTATGCCGCTGCGCATGGGCAGGAAATATTCCTTCAGCGAATGGTCTGTGCCGCGCCGCGCGGGCTGGTAGATGAACCGCCTGCTGGCCGATAGCCGGTAAGGGTTGCATACCGTGTCCGACACCTGACGCCCCGCGCCGTCCAGCACGTACAGGCATTCCAGGGCCGATTCCGCGTTCAGGTAACGGGCCAGCAGCTTGTCGAAGTCGCCGGGGCAGGCGTGGTGCAGGTCTTCGCGCAGGCGGTGCACGGCGCTGCGCAGGGTGGCCACGTGGCGTTCTTCTTCCTCCACCTGGGCCAGGGTAAGCGCGGCGTAGGCGTGGGCCACGTTGTGCATGGCCGTGCCGCCTTCGGCCACGGCCCCTTCGGGCGAGGGCCGCGCGAACAGGAAACCCTGCATCACGTCGGCCCCCAGGTCCATCAGCAGGGCGGCCTCGCGTTCGTGCTCCACGCCCTCGGCCACGGTCATGGCTCCGATGCGCCGGGCCAGGCCCACCAGCGCCCGCACCACCTCCTGGCGGTGGAACGAATCGGGCAGGCCGGACACCAGCGAGCGGTCCAGCTTGAGCACGTCGGGCTTCAGCGCGGCGATGCGTTCCAGGTTGGAATGCCCGGCCCCCACGTCGTCCAGGGCCACCAGAAAGCCCAGCTTGCGGTGGCGCGCGGCGAACTCCATCAGCGCATCGGTGTCGTCCACCTGCGACTCCACGATTTCCAGCACCACGTTGTTGGGGCTTACCCCGCTGGCCTCGGCCAGCCGCTGGATGTGCCCGGACCCCACCACCCCGCGCCGCAGCACGGCGGTGTCGATGTTCACGAACAGCAGCAGTTCCGGCTTGCGGCGCACCAGCGGGGCAAAGGCGGCAAAGGCCCGCTCGCGGCACAGGCGGTCCAGTTCCAGCGCACTGCCGCTGGCGGCGGCGGTGACAAACATGAGGTCGGGCGGCATCACCGCGCCGCCGGGCACGCGTCCCCGGCTCAGGGCTTCCATGCCAACCACGGTGTGGCGGCGCACGGAAACCAGCGGCTGGAACAGGGTGAACACATCGGTGATGCTCACGCCGGGCACGGGAGACGGGGTGGCGCGGGCTGCCACGGCGGTGGAGGCTTCGCCATGGTGTTCCGAGCCGGGAACAACGCCGCCAGTGGACGCACCGTCCCGCGCCGCATGGAGCGCGGTGTCAGGGGTGTGGGGGGTGTGGGGGGCGTGCGTATGCGTTTTGGCGGGCGAGTGGGAACCTGCGCGCGCCGGGTTCGTGGCGATCATGTGGTCGTCTCGTTGGCGCGGCGGCGCGCGGAAAGAAATAGGGCCGGACCGGGGCGGCGGGCGGGGGAAGGGTGCCCCGGTCCGGCGGAGGGTGCGGGCGGCGGGGGTTGCTGGGGTGTCGCCGCCCGTTCACGCCGTTGTCAGTTCCCTCGCCAGGGCGAGGAACCGTGCGTGATTCCGTCGGGTTGCAGGTGGAGCGGCAGGGTGCTCCCCCCGGCGGAACCGTGCACGGAAGGAACCGTGAAGCCGGGCGCAGAACCTGCGCCGGGTGCTTCCGGCGGAAAGCCACCACCCGTTGCGGCAGCGTGCCCCCCGGCGTGGGAGGCAGCGTGGCCACGGGCAAACAGTGACGCATCGTCGTCGAAAAGCCTGTCGCCGGTGCTCGGGTCATGTTCCGTGGGCAGGCGCAGCAGGCTGCGCAGCGAGGCGGCTGCCACGTGCATGGTGAACACCAGCCATGCGCAGACCAGGGCCGCGCAGGCGATGCGGGCCGGGTCGCCGGGCAGGGCGGCGGCAATCACGCCCAGCCCGGCCGCCAGAAGGCACGAGAGCCCCGGCGCAAGGCCGCGCGAGGTGTGGCCGGGCGTGTCGCAGGCACGTCCGGCGCCCGCGGGCGGCGCTGGAATGGTGGAGCCTGTGGCCGCATCGGGACAGGCAAAGGGCAGCACATCCGCGTAGGCTTCGGCAGCCACGGCCATGGAGCGGCCCGCGCCGTTGCGGCGGGGAGCATGGCTGGCTGTCGTATGGCGTGACGCGGCGTGCATGACGTTGTCCGTACCGGGCGGCAAAGGCCCGCAGATTCTGTTGTACTGTACATGCCCTTTCCGGCGGCAACCGGTGGGGGCGACGCGGGCGGCGCATGCCGTCCGTGCTGGTGAGATAGCAAAAGGGGGGCCAATGGTGGCAACCCGGCGAATTTCAAGACTCCGCAGGTGCCGGGCAAGGGTGTGGAGATAATCGAGGGGGCATATAATGACAAAAATGAACACAGCATGAGTGTTCAAGGAAACAAAAACGTAAATCTAATGCGCCCCGCCCCGGTGAAAAAGATGGGGTCTTGCCGAACATTCCGCTTGACAGCCCTTGCAAGGCGGGCGTAGGTATCCCGAAACACCTGAAAACGGATAACGTCAGGACATCACGACAATGCTTTCCACCTCCGCCACCTTCACCACTGCCTATCGTACCAACTATTATTTTTGGTACTTTTTTAGCTATGGAGAAGCCCGTGGCCGCATGGAGCGTGCGTAAGCATCTGACGAAGGTGTAAACACACGAAGACTCAAGGGGCCGCGGGCGAAAAGCCGGCGGCCCCTTTCTGTTTTTTCCGGCGGTGCGTTACGCGCGGCGCACCCCGGAAACGTGTGACCCGGAGGACCGGGCAGGCCGCAGGCCAGCCCCACGTCCGACGCCTGACGCTGCCGCATCAGCAGTACCCGGTACGCGGGGGGAATGCCCCCCGGCGCCCGCGACCCGATGGTCCGGGCGCAAGGCAAGGAAACACGATCACGGCCAGTTGCGCCGAAACCTTTCCGAAAGAACAGGGGAACATACGATGCAAATCGGCAAAAGAATCAGGATGGAGCGCATTTTCAATCGAAAAACCGGGCGTGCCGTCATCGTGCCGCTGGATCACGGGGTAAGCGTGGGGCCCATCTACGGCCTTGTGGACATGCGCGAAACCGTGAACCAGGTTGCCGAAGGCGGCGCGGACGCGGTGCTCATGCACAAGGGCCTGGTGCGCTGCGGCCATCGCGAGGGCGGCCGTGACGTGGGCCTGATCGTACACCTTTCCGCATCCACCTCCCTTTCCCCCCGCCCCAATGCCAAGACCCTGGTCGCCACCGTTGAAGACGCCCTGAAGCACGGCGCCGACGGCGTGTCCGTGCACGTGAACCTGGGCGACGAAACCGAACGCGACATGCTGGCCGACCTTGGCCGCATGGCCACCGTGGCCAACGACTGGGGCATGCCGCTGCTGGCCATGATGTACGCCCGCGGCCCCCGCATCAAGAACGAGTTCGACCCGGAAGTGGTGGCGCACGCCGCCCGCGTGGGCGTGGAACTGGGCGCCGACGTGGTCAAGGTGGCCTACACCGGCGACATGGACAGCTTCGCCCACGTTGTGGCCTCCTGTTGCGTGCCCGTGGTCATCGCGGGCGGTCCCAAGCTGGATTCCACCCGCTCGTTCCTGCAGATGGTCCACGACGCGGTGCGCGCTGGCGCAGCCGGTCTTTCCGTGGGCCGCAACATCTTTCAGCACGAACGTACCCCCGCCCTCGTCAAGGCCCTGCGCGGCCTGGTGCACGAGGATTGGGATGTGGAGCAGGCCATCGCCCTCGTCGGCGAGTAGGCGGGCGTATCGGGATTCAGGCACTTTCGCCCTCCGGCGTCGTCAGGCTTCGTCGTCCATTCCGGTCGAGTACGATAAGAGTACACTCCCTTCATGGACGACTCGCCTTCCTTGCCGGAGAACGAAATTGCCTGAATCCCGACACGCCCGAAGAGGCACGGAATGTCCCGCCGAATGAGGTGGAATGTTCTTGTTCCTCCCGCGTAGTGTTCGGGTGGATTCAAAGAGCGGTTCGCCGCCATGACAAAAATGTGAGGGGCCGATGCGGACCATTCTTTTCAAGAGCGTGCCTTTCGACAAGGGCCTGGTGACCCTGGCGCTGGAATCGGGCGTGGACGGCATCATCGTGCCGCGCGCGCAGGTGGATTCTGTGGCGGCGCTGGCCCGGTGCCGGGTGCTGGCCGACGAGGATGTGGCGATCATCGCGTTGTCGGCCAAGGCCGACGAAGAGGACGCCGCCGCGCGTCTGGCGCGGGGCGAAACCGTGGTGCTGGCGCGCGGGTGGGAGATCATTCCGGTGGAGAATCTGTTGGCTCAGTCCGACGACGTGGCCGTGGAAGTGGCCGACCTTGCCGAGGCGCGCCTTGCGGCGGGCATCCTGGAGCGCGGCGTGGCCAGCGTGGTGGTGCTGCCCGAAGGCGCTGGCGAGTTGAAGTCCATCGTGGCCGACCTCAAGCTGTCGCAGGGCTGCGTGGACCTGGCTACCGCCGTGGTCACGGCGGTGGAGAACGTGGGCCTTGGCCACCGGGTATGCGTGGACACCATGTCCATGTTGCGCCGGGGGCAGGGCATGCTGGTGGGCAATTCCAGCGCGTTCACCTTTCTGGTGCATGCCGAGACGGAGCACAACGAATACGTGGCCGCACGTCCGTTCCGCATCAATGCCGGGGCCGTGCACGCCTACGCCCAGATGCCCGGCGACAGGACCACCTATCTTGAGGAACTGCGTGCGGGCGACGAGGTGCTCATCGTCAGTGCCGACGGTTCCACCACCGTGGCCACCGTGGGCAGGCTGAAGGTGGAGGCGCGGCCCATGCTGCTGGTGCGCGCCCGGGTGGGCGACGTGGAGGGCGCGGTGTTCCTGCAGAATGCGGAAACCATCCGCCTGACCCGCCCCGACGGCGCCCCGGTGAGCGTGGTGAGCCTGAAGGAAGGCGACCAGATCCTGTGCCGCACCGATTGCGCGGGCCGCCACTTCGGCATGCGCATCAAGGAGGACATCAAGGAATGCTGATGCGCACCACGACACAACGCCGGAGGACGCGGCCATGAGCCTCACCGACGACAAGGACCCCAATTGGCGAGGGGATGACGCTGCCGCCAATACCCTCGAAGGCACGGACCACGGCGCAACCTCGCCGTCTGCCGACCCGGAAGCCGCCCTGGCCGGGCGCCTCGGGCAGATACGCCACGAGATCGACGGGCTGGATTCCGACCTGCTGGACCTGCTGAACCGCCGCGCCTCGCTGAGTCTGGAAGTGGGGCGCATCAAGGCCGACGACGCGGGCATCGTGTTCAAGCCCTTCCGCGAGCGCGAGGTGCTGGAAAATCTCATGTCTGCCAACGGCGGGCCGCTGCCCAACGAGCACCTGCGCTCCATCTGGCGCGAGATTCTGTCCTCCTCGCGCAGCCTGCAACGGCCGCAGAAGGTGGCCTACCTCGGCCCCGAGGGCACCTTTTCGTACTTCGCAGGGGTTGAATTTCTGGGCAAGGCCGTGGAATACATGCCGCAGAAGGATCTGGACGGGGTATTCCGCGCCGTGCACGACCGGCAGTGCGAGCTTGGCGTGGTGCCGCTGGAAAATTCGCTGCACGGCACCGTGGGCCAGAGTCTGGACCTGTTCCTGTCGCACGAGGTATTCATCCAGTCCGAGCTGTTCTGCCGCATCAGCCACTGCCTGCTGACCACGGAGACAAGTCTGGCCGACGTGACCACGGTGTACTCGCACCCGCAGCCGCTGGCCCAATGCGGCGGCTGGCTGCGTCAGGCCCTGCCGGGCGCGCGGATCATTCCGGCGGATTCCACCGCCTCGGCGGCGCGCCGGGTGGTGGGCGAGAAGGGCGCGGCGGCCATCGGGCACCGCAGTCTGGCATCGCTGCTGGGGCTGAACATCCTGGCGCGCGGCATAGAGGACCAGCCGGACAACTGGACGCGCTTCGTGGTCATCGGTCCCGCCCCGGCGGGGCAGCCGGGCACGGACAAGACCTCCATGCTGTTCTCGGTGCCGGACAGGCCCGGCGCACTGGCAGAGGTGCTGAATTTGCTGGCCCGCGAAGGCATCAACATGAAGAAGCTGGAGTCGCGGCCCCTGCGTGGCGAAAAGTGGAAGTACGTATTCTTCGTGGATGTGGAATGCGACCTTGGCAACGAGGACTATGGCCGGGTGGTGCACGAGCTGCGCAGGCTGTGTCATACGTTGCGCATCCTCGGGAGTTATCCGGCGGGGCCGCAGCTGGACATGAGCGGTGATTGATTTCGCCTTGTCGTGCTTTGGGAAAGCGGGGCTCCGCCCCGCGCCCCGCAAGGGGACCGCGTCCCCTTGACCCCGTTTGCCGTCGAGCCACGCTACGCGCGTCTCAACGGGGTATGAGGAAACAGGCAACTGGCCCCAAAGAAGAAGTTTGGGGGGAGCGGCAGCCGTCAGGCGAGCGCGCAGCGCGAGCCTTACGGATGGCGACAGCAAAGCTGGGGGCCGGGGTGGTAGCCCCTCCCCGGTAACTCTCCCGAAAGATATCCAAAGGAATTTCCATGGAAACCAAACGGGAAACCGTGACCGTGGCGGCACCGCCGTCCAAGTCGGTGTCGCACCGCATGCTGATCGGGGCGGCGCTGGCCGCGGGTGATTCGGTGGTGGAGCACGTGCTGGAAAGCCGCGACATCGAGCGCACGGCAGACATCCTGCGTGCGGCGGGCGCGCGCATCGAGCGCCAGGGCGACGGCAGGTTCGCGGTGTCCGGCGTGGCGGGCACGCCTGCGGGCGGGTTCGACGCGCCGGTATCGTGCGACGTGCACGAATCGGGCACCACCTGCCGCCTGCTGACGGCGGTGCTGGCGGCGGGCAAGGGGATGTTCCGCATCCACGGCGCGCCGCGCATGCACGAACGGCCCATCGGCGAACTGGTGGACGTGCTGCGCGACCGCGGGGTGCGCGTGACCTACGAAGGTCGCGAAGGCTGCCCGCCCCTGCTCATCGATTCCGACGGCATGTCCGGCGGTTCGGCCGCCATCGGCCTTGGCGAATCCAGCCAGTATCTGTCGGGGCTGCTGCTGGCCGCGCCGCTTACCAGCGGGCTGACCATAGAGGTTTCCGGCGACAAGGTGGTGTCGTGGCCGTACGTGGCCCTGACCCTGCAAGCCCTGGAAGACTTTGGCATCGGCTTTCGCGTGGAAACGCGCGAAACCCCGCGCGGCAAGTGGCAGGCCGACGACTGGCGCACCCTGCGCGAAGTCCGGCCCGGTCTGGTGCGTTTCGTGGTGTCGCCGGGGGTGTACCGCGCGGGCAATTACCGGGTGGAGGGCGACTGGTCCAACGCCTCGTACTTCCTGGCTGCGGGGGCCGTGGGTCCGCGCCCGGTGCGCGTGGCAGGCTTGCGGGTGGATTCGTTGCAGGGCGACCGGGCCATGCTGGACATCTTGGGCCGCATGGGCGCTCGCTTCGAGCGGGCCGACAACGGCGTGGTGGTGGCCCCTTCCAGCCTGACCGGCGTGGAAGTGGACATGGGCCACTGCCCGGACCTGGTGCCCACGGTGGCGGCCACGGCGGCCTTTGCCCAGGGCGTGACCACCATCCGCAACGTGGCGCACCTGCGCATCAAGGAATGCGACCGGTTGTCCGCCCCGGCGGCGGAACTGCGCAAGGCCGGGGTGCGGGTGGAAGAACTGGACGACGGCCTCGTCGTGTACGGTTCGCTGCGCAGCGGCGGTCCCGCACCGGCGCCAGCCTCGGGTAATGACGAAAAAGTGATGCCATTTTTGTCATACGGCGACCATCGCATGGCCATGAGTCTTGCGCTTCTGGGGTTTGCCGGGGTACAGGTGGCTTTGGACGACCCTGCCTGCGTGGCAAAGTCGTTCCCGCATTTCTGGAACGAGTGGGAAAAGGTACGCGCATGAACGCAGTGAAAATCGCGCTGGTCGGCGCGGGGGGCCGCATGGGCCGCCTGTTCGCCGACAGGCTCTCCGCCGCAGGATACGCGGTGGGGGGCGTGGACCGTCCGCTGACGCAGGATGCCTTGCGTCATGCCGTGGACGGTGCCGCCGCCGTGCTGCTGTGCGTGCCCGTGGAAACCATGGACGAGGTGCTGCGTCAGGTGGCCCCGCTGCTGAACGGCATGCAGGTGCTGGCGGACATCACTTCCGTCAAGGTGCGCCCCATGCAGGTCATGGAGCACCACTATGCGGGCCCCGTGGTGGGCACCCACCCGCTGTTCGGCCCGGTACCCCCGGCGGGTGCCCCTGCCGAGAACCTGCGCGTGGCCGTGACCCCCGGCGAAGGTGCGCACGAGGCGGATGTGGCGCTTATCGAGCGCGTGTTCGCCGACATGGGCTGCGTGCCCTTCCGCACCACTGCGGACGAGCACGACGAGGCCGCCGCCTGCATCCAGGGCCTGAACTTCATCACCAGCGTTGCCTACCTTGCCACGCTGGCCCACCGCGACGAGCTTACCCCCTTCATCACCCCCTCGTTCCGCCGCCGCCTCGACGCGGCGCGCAAGATGCTCACGGAAGATGCATCCCTCTTCGAAGGCATGTTCGAAGCCAATCCCCACAGCCAGACCGCTGTCCGCAGCTACCTGTCGTTCCTCAACTTCGCCGCCGCCGGCGATGTGGACGTGCTGGTTGATCGCGCCCAGTGGTGGTGGCGTTCGCACACCGAAAGGGGAGGAGTGCGTCCGTCATAGCTGCACGCGAGTAGTAGAGTAACGGACAAGGCAATAGTAGGCCGCGCTCCCTCCCCGGGAGCGCGGCTTTTTGTTTTCAACGCACCACTCACGGCACGCCGAACTTGAAGGAGAATCCAGATGGAAATGCCCGAAATGCCCGCACAGGCTGAAATGCCCGATCAGGCGGAAGCCCCCGAAACGGCACAGGCCCCCCAGACGCCGGAAGTCACGCAGACCCAGGCCAACGGCTGCGCTTGCGTCACCAACGGTTCCGGGGACGACATTCCCCCGCTGCCCGAAGGCGGCGAGATCGTGCTGCGCCAGACCGGTCGCTGGCTGGAGGCCGATGTGGACACCCCCATCAGCGTGTTCCTGGGCATGGTGGGGTCCGGGCAGGGCATTCTGCTGGAAAGTGCCGAAGTGGACGGCCGTTGGGGCCGGTACAGCGTCATCGCCTTCAACTTCCTGCTGCGTCTTGGCTGCCGCGACGGCAAGCTGGAAGTAGCCGTGCGCGACCCGCGCCTTGCCCCGCTGCGCCGGTTCGACGGCATGGGCTTCATCGAGGGCACCCGCGCGGTGATGCGCGCCCTGCGCATCGAACCGGACGGTGCCTTTGCCGACCAGCCCCCCATCACCCGCGCCCTGTACGGCTATTTCGGCTACGGCGTGTCCGGGCTGTTCGAACCCAAGCTGGCCAAGGTGCTGCCGCCGTCGTCGGCGGAAGCCTGCCTGGCCCTGCCCGGCACCGTGGTGGTGTTCGACCACCTGTACAACCGGCTGTGCCAGCTTTCGCTCACCGACCTGCCCGGCGCCAGGGTGGACCGCAGCCAGGTGGACCGCACGCCGGAACCGCCGGAAGTCGGCCCCGTGGTCAACGTGCCGGAACAGGCCGTGTACACCCGCGCCGTGGCCCGGGTGAAGGACATGATCCGCGAGGGCGAGGCCATTCAGGTGGTGCTGTCCACCCGTTTCCAGGCATCGTTCAGCGGCGACCCGTTCACGCTGTACCGCCGTCTGCGCCGCATCAACCCGTCGCCGTACATGTTCTTCATGCGCCTGCCCGGCGTTTCGCTGCTGGGGTCGTCGCCGGAGGTCATGGTGCGCTGCCGGGCGGACAAGTTGCAGGTCAGCCCCATCGCGGGCACCCGCCCGCGCGGCACGGACGACGCCCACGACGCCGCCTTGGCCCAGGAACTGCTGGAAGACCCCAAGGAACGCGCCGAGCACGTCATGCTGGTGGACCTTGGCCGCAACGACCTTGGCCGCATTGCCGCGCCGGGCACCGTGCAGGTGGAGCGGTTCATGGACGTGGAAAAGTTCTCGCACGTCATGCACCTGACCTCGCGCGTCACCGCGCAGATCGAACCGGGCCGCGACGCGCTGGACGTGCTGGCCGCCACCTTCCCGGCGGGCACCGTCAGCGGCGCGCCCAAGGTGCGGGCCATGGAAATCATCTCCGAGGCGGAAGGCCTGGCGCGCGGCCCCTACGCGGGCGCCATCGGCTGGCTGGGGCTGGACCGGGGCAGCGTGAACCTGGACACCGGCATCACCATCCGCTCGCTGTGGGTGCGCGACGGGCAGGTGCACTGGCAGGCCGGCGCAGGCATCGTGTTCGATTCCGTGCCCGAAATGGAATGGAAGGAATGCAACAACAAGACCGCCGTCATCCGCGCCGCCGTCACCGGAGGGGAATATGTTCCTGTTAATCGATAACTACGACTCGTTCACCTTCAATCTGGTGCAGGCGTTCTACGGCCTTGGGCTGAAGCCGGTGGTGGTCCGCAACGACGATCCCGCCGTGCCCGCCATGGCCGAAGACCCGAAGCTTTCGATGGTGTGCATCTCGCCAGGCCCCAGCCACCCGCGCAACGCGGGCTTCTGCCTCGATTTCCTGTCGCGTCTGCCGCACACCGTGCCCGTGCTGGGCGTGTGCCTGGGCCATCAGGTGCTGGGCCTGTTCGCCGGGGCCACCGTGGATGTGGGCCCGCGCATCATGCACGGCAAGACCTCGGACATTACCCACGACGGGCAGGGTCTGTTCCACGGCGTGCCCAGCCCCATGCAGGTGGGCCGCTACCACTCGCTCATCGTGCATGCCGAGGAACGCCCCGACCTGCTGGCCGTCACCGCCCGCGCCCCCGAGGGCGAGGTGATGGCCCTGCGCTACACCGACCGGCCCTGGGTGGGCGTGCAGTTCCACCCCGAATCCGTGCTGACCCCCGACGGCGTGCGCATGCTCGCCAACTTTCCCGCCCAGGTGGCGGGGAAGTAGGAGCGGGGCAGCGGAGAGGTTTTTTGTTCGCCTCCGGCGGGCAGGGGGCAGGCCCCCTGCACCCCCTTTAGGTAGGCTGCCCGTCCCATAAAGAACTCCTGAAGGAGACAGCAAATGCAGACTGCAACTTCCACCATACTGGAAACACTGGCCACGGGCGTTGATCTTGCGCCGGAGCTGGCCGAGGCCGGGTTCTCGCGCCTGATGGACGGCGAGATGACCTGCGCGCAGGCGGGTTCGTTCCTGATGGGGCTGCGCATGAAGGGCGAGACCCCGCAGGAACTCACCGAGGCGGTGCGCGCCGCGCTGGCCCGCGCCGTGCGGGTGACCGGCATTGACGGCCCCACCATCGACATCGTGGGCACCGGCGGCGATGGCCGCTCGTCCTTCAACTGCTCCACGGCCACGGCGCTGACCCTGGCGGGCATGGGCCATCGGGTGGTCAAGCACGGCAACCGCGCGGTGTCGTCCTCGTGCGGGGCGGCGGACGCGGTGGAGGGCCTGGGCCTGCCGCTGGAACTGGACCCGGACGACGTGCGCGCGCTGGTGGCACAGCGCAACTTCGCCTTCCTGTTCGCGCCGCGCTTCCACCCAACGTTCCGCAACGTCATGCCCATCCGGCGCGAACTGGGCGTGCGCACCCTGTTCAACCTGCTGGGGCCGCTGCTCAACCCGGCCCGTCCCAGCCACATGCTGCTGGGCGTGGCCCGCGCCGAACTGCTGCCGCTGATGGCCCGGACCCTGCTGCTGACCGGCGTGCGCCGGGCGGCGGTGGTGCATGGCGCGGGCGGCTATGATGAACTGACGCCCATGGGCCCCGCGCACATCATGCTGCTGGAGGGCGACGGCGAAGGCCACGGCTCGCTCACGGAAATCAGCGTGGACCCGGCGGACTACGGCATCGCGCCCTGCACCCCCGAAGAACTGGCCGTGCCCGACCGCGACACCGCCGTGCGCGTGCTGCGCGAACTGCTGTCCGGCGGCGGTCCCGCCCCCATGCGCGACATGCTGGTGCTGAACGTGGGCATGGCCCTGCACCTGCTGGAGCCGGGTCTGGCCCTGCCCGACGCCATGGCCGCAGCGCGGCTGGCGCTGGCAGCCGGGGCAGGGGGGAAGGTGCTGCATGCTTGATCGCTTTCGCATAGCCAAGCAGCCGGAACTGGACCGGCTGCGCAAGCTGGCCGCTGTCGGCGGGCTGCCCGCGCCGCTGCTTGCAGGAACGGTCGGGACAGGTTCCGGCGGCACCCCGCGCCCGGACTTCCTGCGGGCGTTGCAGGATCGCACGGGGTACCGGGGTGCGCCGGTGTCGGTCATCGCCGAGTACAAACGCGCCTCGCCCTCGCGCGGGGTCATCGAGACGGGCGTGTCGCCGGAGGACGCAGCCACGGCCTATACTTCCGCAGGGGCCACGGCCATCTCGGTGCTGACCGAGGAACAGTACTTCGGCGGTGACCTGGCCTATCTGGAACGCATGGCGGCAGTCGCTCCGACTGTACCCCTGCTGCGCAAGGACTTCATCATGGACCCGTTGCAGGTGGAAGCCACGGCGGCCACCCCGGCGTCGGCCCTGCTGCTCATCGTGCGGCTGACTCCAGATGCGCGCACCCTGCGCGACCTGCGCGAACAGGCCGAAGCGTACGGGATGCATGCCGTGGTGGAGATATTCGACGAGGCGGATCTTGCGCTGGCGCGCGAATCCGGCGCGCGGATCATCCAGGTGAACAACCGCGATCTGGAAACCCTGGCCGTGGACCGCACCGCCTGCCTGCGTCTGGGGCCGCTGAGCGAACCCGACGAGGTCTGGATAGCGGCCAGCGGCATCGCCGAATACCGCCACCTGGCGGAAGCCGCCGATGCCGGGTATGACGCGGCATTGGTGGGCACCGCGCTGATGGATGGGGGCGACCTTGAAGGTTCGCTGATGCGTCTCCTCGGACGCGAGGGCACTCCGTCCTTTCGTCCTCCGGCGTCGTCAGGCTGCGCCGCCTGCTCCGGTCACGTACGGTCGGAGTACGCTCCCTGCGCGTCGGGCTCGCCTTCCTTGCCGGAGAACGAAAAACCTGTCGTGCCGGATTGCTGCGAAAACGAAGGTGCCCGATGACACCAGCCGCCCTGTTCGATAGTCCCAACCGCCTGCTGGTGAAGGTCTGCGGCCTGACCCGGCAGCAGGATGCGGACGCCTGCGCGGAGGCCGGGGTGGACCTGTGCGGGTTCATCTTCCACCCGGCCAGCCCGCGCGCGGTAACGCCCGCCGTGGCTGCCGGGCTGCGCAGCCATGGCATGGCGCGGGTGGGGGTGTTCGTGAAACAGTCCGCCGACGAGGTGCTGGCCATCATGGACGCGGTCCGGCTGGACTTCGCCCAGTTGCACGGCGGGCAGGATGCCGCCTTCTGCGACCGGGTGGGGCGTGAACGGGTCGTTCGCGTGGCATGGCCGCAACGGCATGCGGACCGCACCGCGCTGGAAGCAGAACTCGCCGGGCTTGCCCCGCATGTGCGCTGCTTTCTGCTGGATGCGGGCACCAGCGGCGGCGGTCACGGGGCCACCATGGACTGGGCCGCCTTGCGCGGTCTGGCTCCCGGCGCGCCGTGGCTGCTGGCGGGCGGTCTGACCCCGGACAACGCGGCCAGCGCCGTTGCCGCCTGCGGCGGCCATGACCCCGCCATGCTGATCGGCGTCGATCTCAATTCGGGGGTGGAAAGCGCCCCCGGCCAGAAGGATGCAACCCGCGTGGCCGCCGCCCTTGCGGTGCTGCGCACGGCATAGTCGATACCAACTGGCGCTCCCGCGCCAAAGGATACCACCATGAAAAAAGGCTATTTCGGCGAGTTCGGCGGGCAGTTCGTGCCCGAGTTGCTCATGCCGCCGCTGCGGGAACTGGAAGCCGCCATGCGCGACATCCTGCCCTCGGACAAGTTCCGGGCGGAACTGGACGACCTTTTGCGCAACTTTGCCGGGCGCGAAACCCCGCTCACGGCCTGCCCCACGCTGTCGGCGGAACTGGGCGTGAACCTGTGGCTGAAGCGCGAAGACCTGCTGCACACCGGCGCGCACAAGGTCAACAACACGCTTGGGCAGGCGCTGCTGGCCAAGTACATGGGCAAGACCGCGCTGGTGGCGGAAACGGGCGCGGGCCAGCACGGCGTGGCCACGGCGGCGGCGGCGGCGCGTCTGGGCATGGAATGCGTGATCTACATGGGCGCGACGGACGTGGTGCGTCAGGCCCCCAACGTCATGCGCATGAAGCTGCTGGGGGCCAAGGTGGTGCCCGTGCAGAGCGGCACCAAGACCCTGAAGGACGCCATCAACGAGGCCCTGCGCTACTGGATTGCCCAGCAGGATTCCACGCACTACTGCTTCGGCACGGCGGCGGGGCCGCACCCCTTCCCCACGCTGGTGCGCGACCTGCAATGCGTCATCGGGCGCGAAACCCGCGCCCAGATGCTGGAGCGCACGGGCCAGCTGCCCGACATGGTGGTGGCCTGCGTGGGCGGCGGCTCCAACGCCATCGGCATGTTCCATCCGTTCGTGGATGACGCCTCGGTGCGCATCGTGGGGGTAGAGGCGGCAGGCACCGGCGAGCCGGGCTGCTACAATTCCGCGCCCATCAACCTGGGCCGCCCCGGCGTGCTGCACGGCCAGATGACCATGCTGCTGCAGGACGCGGACGGTCAGATCGAGCCGTCGCACTCCGTGTCCGCCGGGCTGGACTACCCAGGCGTGGGGCCGGAGCACGCGTATCTGGGGGCCATTGGCCGGGTGACCTACGGCATGGCCACCGACAGTCAGGCGCTGGGGGCCTTCCAGGCCCTGACCCGGCGCGAGGGCATCATCCCCGCGCTGGAATCGTCGCACGCGCTGGCGTGGGTGCTGAACAACCGGGACAAGCTGCCTGCCGGGGGACACGTGGTGGTCAACCTTTCGGGCCGGGGCGACAAGGACATGGAAATCGTGCGGGAAGTGCTGTTCCGCGAAGGAGAGCTGGCATGAGCGCGGCCATTCATACCGACATGAACGACATGCTGCCCGATGCCCCGGTGTCGCGGCTGGAAGCCCGCGTGGCTGCCGCCAACGCGGCGGGGCGGCCCGCGCTGGTGCCCTTTCTGACGGCGGGCTTTCCCACGCTGGACCGCTTCTGGGACGAAATGGACGGCCTTGATCGCGGCGGCGCGGATGTCATCGAGATCGGCGTGCCGTTCTCCGACCCGGTGGCCGACGGCCCGGTGGTGGAGGCGGCATCGCTGCGCGCGCTGGAAAACGGCGTGACCCTGCGCTGGATACTGGACGGCCTGAAGGCCCGCGCGGGCCGCTACGACGCCGAGCTGGTGCTGATGGGCTACTACAACCCGTTCCTGCAATACGGGTTGGAAAACCTGGCGGCGGACGCGGCGGCGGCGGGGGTGGCGGGCTTCATCGTGCCCGACCTGCCGTTGGAGGAAGACGCGGAGATGCGCGCGCTGCTGGCCGCGCGGGGCATAGACCTCATCGCCCTTGTCGGCCCCAACACCAGCGAGGAACGCATGGCCGAATACGCCGCCGTGGCCTCCGGCTACGTGTACGTGGTGTCGGTGCTGGGCATCACCGGCGTGCGCGAGGGCCTGCCGCCGGAGGTGCCGCAGACGCTGGCCCGCGCGCGCAAGGCCTTTCGCCTGCCGCTGGCGCTGGGCTTCGGCATCAAGGAACCGAAGCAGCTGGAAGGCTTCCCCGACCGGCCCGATGCGGTGGTGTTCGGCTCTGCCCTGTTGCGCCACATCGACGCGGGCAACAGCGCCGAATCGTTTCTGGCCGCGTGGAAGTAGCGGGGTTGGGTGGGCTGGGCGGGGTAGCACCCTGCCCGGCGCCCCCATGCGGCGCAACAGCATTCGCAAACCTTCGGGACCGTTCAGCCCTGCGCGGGGGACGGTCCCGTTTTGACAAAATCCGCCAAACCGGCTACCGGAACTGACCCCCAAGGGTACACCGGATCCCACCGGAAGCACGTGATACAAGGCCGGGCGGCACGCCGCCCGGCTGCTTTTCGGCAGCACGACATCAGCACGACAGTACGGCCCCGCCCCGGCGGGGTCTGCGCAAAGGAGCGCCTCCATGCGGAAGACGGTCTACTGGATTGAAGGCGACGGCATCGGCCCCGACGTATGGAAGGCCGCCCGTCCCGTCATCGATGCGGCGGTGGCGAAAACCTACGGCGACGCGCGCTCCATCGAATGGAAGGAACTGCTGGCCGGTGAAAAGGCCTACGCCGCCACTGGCGAATACCTGCCCGAGGCCACCATGCAGGCCCTGCGCGGCGCGGAACTGGCCATCAAGGGGCCGCTGGGCACCCCGGTGGGCAAGGGCTTCCGCAGCCTTAACGTCACCCTGCGCCAGACGCTGGATCTGTACGCCTGCATCCGGCCCATCCGCTACTTCGAGGGCATCATGTCGCCCGTGAAGCGGCCGGACCTGGTGGACATGGTGGTGTTCCGCGAAAACACCGAGGACGTGTACGCGGGCATCGAATACAAGGCGGGCACGCCGGAAGCCAAGCGGCTCATCGACTTTCTGCGCAACGAACTGGGCGCCAACGTGGACCCGGAAAGCGCCGTGGGCATCAAGCCCATGACCGCGCGCGGCTCCAAGCGGCTGGTGCGCCGCGCCATGGACTTTGCCGTGGCCCAGAAGCGGTCCAGCCTTACGCTGGTGCACAAGGGCAACATCATGAAGTTCACGGAAGGCGGCTTTCGCGAATGGGGCTATGAAGTGGTGCGCGACGAGTTCGCCGACGCCGCCGTGCTGGAAGCCGACGCCGGGGGCGCGGCGGGCAAGGTGGTGGTGAAGGACCGCATTGCCGACGCCATGTTCCAGGAAGTGCTGATCCGCCCCGACCAGTACAGCGTGATCGCCACCCCCAACCTGAACGGCGACTACCTGTCCGACGCGCTGGCCGCGCAGGTGGGCGGCCTTGGCCTTGCGCCGGGCGTGAACATGTCCGACTCGCTGGCCTTCTTCGAAGCCACCCACGGCACGGCGCCCACCATTGCCGGGCAGGACAAGGCCAACCCCGGCAGCCTCATCCTGTGCGGCGCGCTGATGCTGGAACACATGGGCTGGAACGATGCGGCCACCCGCATCTACAACGCCATCAACACCACCATAGGCAACCGCACCGTCACCGTGGACCTGGCCTCGCAGATGGCCAGCGCCACCACCGTGGGCACCGTGGCCTTTGGCGAGATGGTGGAAAAGGCCCTGTAAGATTGGGAAGAGTTGCGTAGATACGGCAGATTGGCGAATGATGACGCCCCCGGAAGCGGTGAGCTTCCGGGGGGGTTTTTGCTTCCTGTCTGGCCTGTCCGTGCGTTCGGACTGGGCGCAAGGAAAAGGGCAGGATGGCGGGGCGGGCTGGCCGGGATCAGGGCTGCACGACACGACCACCCGATCTACTACCCTGCCTCTGTATGCGCACATGGCACAGCCAATGCAAATGTTTGTGATAATGGCGGGATAGGGCGCACGTACACCTTGCGCGCCGCCGGGCCGTGCTTATGATGGTGCTGCCCGTACCGAGGCCGTCATGCACCCCGGCAGGCAGGAGAACACCATG
The DNA here is from genome assembly GCF_000504305.1 of Nitratidesulfovibrio termitidis HI1. Classification (NCBI taxonomy): domain Bacteria; kingdom Pseudomonadati; phylum Thermodesulfobacteriota; class Desulfovibrionia; order Desulfovibrionales; family Desulfovibrionaceae; genus Nitratidesulfovibrio; species Nitratidesulfovibrio termitidis. The sequence continues at coordinate 2,216,996 of NZ_KI632512.1, read as the reverse complement.
AACACCAACCTTCGCACGCTTACCCTCGCCGCCGTGTTGGCGGCGTTTGCCGTTACGGGCTGCGCCACTACCAGCATGCGCGCCTCGTCGCAGATGGAAGAAGGGCAGTTCCGTCAGGCTGCGGAAACCTACGCCGCCGCCCAGCGCGAAAATCCCGACGACTGGCAGGCGGGCGTGCGGCGCGGCTATGCGCTGTATCGTGCCGGAGACTACCAGGCCGCGCAGGACGTCCTGAAGCCCTTGTGGACCAACCGCCGCGCCGCCGAATACGCCCGGTTCTGGGCGGGCATTGCCGCCATTGCCGCCCGCGATGAAGCCGCCGCCCGCACCGCGTGGGCGGAATGGACCGCCAGCCGCTTCGAGGTCGTGCGGGCCATCCGGCCCCGCGTGCAGCAACTGATGTCCGGCGAACTGGCCCTCGGCCCGCAGGCCGCCAGCGGCTATGTTGCAGAGGCCGCCACGGCCAACGGGCGCGAAGCCCGCGCCGATGCCCGCTACAATTGGCGGCCTCTGTCGCCCGGCTACTCGCCGTCTTACGAGCGCGACGCCTTTTCCGACACCATGCTGCCGGTGACGCCGAAGCCGTATCTGCCGTAGGCAATGCAGTCTCTCGGCCCCGGCGGGTTCTCCACCCGCCGGGGCTTTCGCGTTCCCCGGCTGCGCATCCTCTCCCACCCTTCCCAACCATCCCCACGCCTGCTATCCGTAAGCCATGAAGCTGGCGGTCATTTCCGACATTCACGGCAACCTTGGCGCGTTCAAGGCGGTACTGGCCGACATGGACGCGCAGGGGGCAACCTGCGCCGTGTCCCTTGGCGACAACGTGGGCTACGGGCCAGACCCCGGCCCGGTGCTGCGCCTTGTGGCCAGTCGGCACATCCCTTCGGTGGCGGGCAACCACGAGATGGCCGTGGCCGACGCCCGCTGGCTGCGCGAGTTCAACAGCCAGTCGCGCGATGCCGTGCGCATGACCATGGACTGGCTGGACGACGACGAGGTGGAACTGGCCCGCGCCATGCCCCGCGTGCTGGTGCGCGATGGCTGCCGCTTCGTGCACGGCATGCCGCCCGATTCGCCCTTCACCTATCTGTACGAATTTCATGGCAAGCGGCTGGCGTCGGTGTTCGACCGGTTTCCGGAGCCCATCTGCTTCGTGGGGCACACCCATGACCTTGAACTGGTCCGGCGCGACGCCGACGGCGTGGTGGCCCGCGAGCCGCTGACAGAAGGCGCGCGCGTGCTGCCCGCCGGGGGGCGCTATCTGGTCAACGCGGGCAGCGTGGGCCAGCCGCGCGACGGCGACAACCGCGCCAAGTACCTGTTGTGGGAACCCGCCCAGCGCCGCCTGACGGTGCGCTTTGTCCCCTACGACGTGCAGGACGCCGCCCGGCGCTTCCGCGAGGCGGGGGTGAATGAGCGGTATGTGCTCCGTCTGCTGTAGCGATTGCGTCAAAATTGTCCTTTCGCCCGTTGGCTGACCGACCCGAAGGGCGCGAAGCGTGCCCGTTAGGTGAGCTTGCGAACCTTACGGGCATCGTGCGCAACGCGGTCAAACTTCGTCTGCCATGGCGTTGCTGTCCTTATCCGTAAGGTTCGCTGCGCTTCCCTAACGGCTAAGGCTCGGTCGAATACGATAAGAGTATGCGTTGCGGTCCTCATCCGTAATGCTCGAAGACTCGCAAAACGGCTGAGGCACTCCCTCATGACAGACTCGTTTTCCTTGCCAACGGACGAAAATCCTAATTTTGACGAGGTGCCCGGCCCGCACGTCCGTCGTGGCATGACATCCTCCCCGCCATCCTTTGTCATGGCTCACCCCCCGTGCGCCGCGCGCATCCCGCTGCAAGGATTTTCCCCATGCGCATAGGTCGTTACACGGTCTGCGGCCTGCTGGGCCGGGGCGGCATGGGCGCGGTGTACAAGGTGCGCCAGCCGGTCACCGGGCGCATCGCCGCGCTGAAGCTGTTGCGCCCCGCCGACACGCTGGCCGACCTTTCCGATATGGACGACCTGCGCCGCCGCTTCCTGCACGAGGCGCAGGTAATGGCCGCGCTGGACCACCCTCACGTGGCGGCGGTGTGGGATGTGGATGTGGCCCCGGCGGGCACGTTGCGCCTGCCCTCCGGCGACGATTTCTGCCCGCCGCCCGATGCATGGGGCGAGGGCGCGGGGACACCGATTGCGGAGGACGCTGGGGGTGTGGAGGTCGCGGGAGATACGCGAGACACGACCTCCGCCGCCCCGGAGGACTGCGACCCGGAGCGCGACCGCGCCGACCGCGTGGCCCGCTTCGGCGATCTGCCGTTCTTCGTCATGGAATACTACTGCCTGAACCTGGGGCTGCTGATCGGCGAAAGCTACCGGGTAGAGGCCCCCACCCGCCGCCTGCCGCTGCCGCGCGCCTGCCGCTACGCCACGCAGACCCTGGACGCGCTGGCCCGCATGCATCACGCCGGGGTGATCCACCGCGACGTGAAGCCCTTCAACATCATGGTCACCGCTGAAGACGACGTGAAGCTCATCGACTTCGGCCTCTCGCGGTTGCGCGGAGAAATGCAGCCCCTGCCGCGCGGGGTAAAGGTGGGTTCGCCGTACTACGCCGCACCGGAGCAGGAGCGCGACCCGGACGCGGCGGATGGCCGGGCCGACCTGTTTGCCGTGGGGGTGATGCTGTTCCGCATGCTGACCGGCGTGCTGCCCACGGACGAGGCCTTTGGCGGGCGCATCCCCCGCGCCAGCAAGCGCCACGCGGATATGGACACGGCGTGGGACGACTTTTTCGCGCGGGCCATGGCCCGCGACCCGGCACAGCGCTTTGCGGACGCCCGGACCATGGCGGCGGAACTGGATGCGCTGGTGGCCGCATGGCGTCAGCGCGTGGATGCGGTGTGCCTGCTGCCGGACATGGACGGCGCGCCGGGCGATGCTGGCTTGACCAATGATGCTGGCGTGCCGGGCAATGCGGACCACGGAGCAGATGTCGCCCCCGATGGGTCGGGGGACACGGAGGATGCCAATCCTTCGGCTACGGGCGGCAACGCGGCGGTGAACTCCATCGTGCCCGGCCAGATTGCTGCCGTCAGGTCCGCCCCCGTCAGGTCCACTCCGGTAAAGGTCATGCCCCGCAACGCCCGCGCCCTGTTCGGGCTGGACGAACTGTGGCGGCCCACCGGGGTGTTCGCGCCGTCACCTCCTCAATCGGGTGCAGGTCGCACCGGCGGCCCAACTTGTGGACTGCTGCCGGGTCTTCCCGTGCGGGAACCCGTGGCGGCGGAGGCTGCCGCTGGCGCCGCTCCTGCCGGTTCCCCCGCCGAGCGCGGCGCGGCTGGCCTTCTTGTTTCCCCCGCCCCCGCCAATCTCCCCGCCAGCCCGATTGATCTTGCCGCGCTGGTGGCGTACCAACCGGCTACGGGGCTGCTGTGGCAGCGCGGTGGCAGCGAATGGGGGCTGACCCTGGCCGAGGCCTGCGCCCACGTGACCGGTCTGAACGCGGCGCGCTTCGCCGGGTTCGACGACTGGCGGCTGCCCACCGTGGACGAGGTCTGCACCCTGCTGGCCCCGCCGCCGGAAGGGGGTGGGCACTGCGTGCCCCCCGTGCTGGACCCGACCCCCGACCCGCTGTGGACGGCGGACCGCAAGGCGTTCACGGCGGGGTGGTTCGTCAGCGCGTCCATGGGCTTCGTGGGCTGGCAGGACGACACCTGCCGTTTTCATGTGCGTGTGGTCCGGGCAGTCCGGGGTGTGCGCGGCGACGTTCCGGCGTGAATTCGGGCATGGGCTGCACGGGGCCACGACCTTGGCGTTGCCAACCCGACGCCGCGCAGGCGGCTCCCACCTCGCCAGCTCTCCGGCCTTCATTCCGCCGCCCGTGCGCAGCTTCCCGAACGCTGCGCTCGACTTGACCGCGCACAACTGGCTTGCTCCCAACGCTTTTCATCCCTCACGGAATCCGGATGCACAACGAACACGACATGCCCGCCCTGGCCCCGCAGGATGACGCCGCCAACGTGGACTGCCGGGGCTGCGGCACTTGCTGCCGCAAAGGCGGCCCTGCCCTGCACACGGAAGACCTTGCCCTGTTCCGGGCCGGGCATCTGGCTCCGGAACATTGCCTTACGCTGCGCGCGGGTGAACTGGCCCGTGAGTTGAGCGGCGACCTGCGCCCGCTGGAGCGCGAACTGGTGAAGCTGCGCCCGCGCATGGCAGCGCGGGACGGCGACTGGTCCTGCCTGTTCCTGAATCAGGCCGACAGCCGTTGCGGCGTCTACGCGCACCGTCCCGCCGAGTGTCGCGCCCTGCTGTGCCGCGATACCTGGGCCATCCAGACCCTGCACGCCGTGGACCGGGTGACCCGGCTGGACGTGCTGACGGCATGGGCGGAAGGTGTGGAGGAACGCACCGGAAGGGCCCGACAGGCAGATTCGACAGGTCAGGCGGATTCGGCAAGCCGGGCGGATTCGGCAAGCCAGGCCGATTCCAAGGGTCAGGTTCTCGCAGGCTGCGCCGACCCCGGCGTGCCGTGGGCAGACATTCTGGCCGCGTACGAGGAACGCTGCGGCTACGCTGTGCTGGCCCCCGTGGGTGCGACCCTGCGGCGCGCGGCGGACCAGTTGCGCGCCCGCAACCCCGGCATGGCGCACCCGATGCCCCTGCCCGAAGGGGCGGACGATACGGCGGCGCCGGACGAGGTCGCTCACGCCGTGGACGCGTTTCTGGAAGCCGTGCGCTTCGATTTCGCCTTCCGGTCCATCGTGCGCGAGCGGGCCGGGGTGGCCATGGAAGAACTGGACTTCCTGCTGGGGCGTACCCTTGCGGCCACGGCGGTCATGTACGGCGTGGCCGTGCGCATGACGGCCAACGGCCCGGAACTGGTGGTGCTACCCGTCTAAACCCGCCTCCATGGTTACAAGGCACGCTGGTGCCGGTAGTGCGACCATCCTCCCGTCGCCCCCTTGCCCTGCGGCCCGCATCGCGGCATCATGCCGCACGCCCGGCGCATCTGCCGGGCAGCCTTCGCAAAGGAGCCTGAAATGTACATCGTCACCGGCGGCGCAGGGTTCATCGGCAGCGCCATGGTCTGGAAGCTGAACCGCATGGGCATCGACGACATCATCATCGTGGACAACCTGGCCACCACGGAAAAGTGGAAGAACCTCGTCAACCTGCGCTACGCGGACTACATCCACCGCGACGGGTTCATGGACATGGTCCTGCACGGCGACCTGCCGTGGGAAGTGGACGCCATCGTGCACATGGGGGCGTGCTCGTCCACCACGGAACGCGACGCCGACTTCCTGATGGAAAACAACTTTCGCTACAGCCGCATGCTGTGCACGCTGGCCATGCAGACCGGCGCGCGCTTCGTCAACGCCAGCAGCGCCGCCACCTACGGCGATGGCGCGCTGGGCTTTTCCGACGACGACGAACTGATGCCCCGCCTGAAGCCCCTGAACATGTACGGCTACTCCAAGCAGCTGTTCGACCTGTGGGCGCGGCGCGAAGGCCTGCTGGATTCCATCGCCAGCCTGAAGTTCTTCAACGTGTACGGCCCCAACGAATACCACAAGGACGACATGCGCAGCGTCATCTGCAAGTCGTTCCACAACGTGAACAACGCGGGCCGCATCACCCTGTTCCGTTCCAACCACCCGGACTACGCCGACGGCGGCCAGATGCGCGATTTCGTGTACGTGAAGGACTGCGTGGACGTGATGTGGTGGCTGTTGCAGCACCCCGAGGTGGGCGGCGTGTTCAACGTGGGCACCGGCGCCTCGCGCACCTGGAACGACCTGGCCCGCGCCGTGTTCGCGTCCATGGACCGCCAGCCGGTCATCGAATACATGGACATGCCCGCGCACCTTGCGGGCAAGTACCAGAATTACACCCAGGCCAGCATGGACAAGCTGCGCCGGGCCGGGTGCGACGTGCCCTTCCGGTCGCTGGAAGAGGGCGTGGACGACTACGTGCGCGGCTACCTGGCCACCGACGATCCGTACCTGAGCCCGGAAGCGTAAGGGCCGGACAGCTCCCCCCAAAAAAGAAGACAGCGAAACGGGGCGGACCGCGCGCCATGCGCGGTCCGCCCCGTTGTGCGTTTGTCGTGTTCTTTTCAGGCGGCGCGCTGCCGGCCTGCCCGCGTAATTGTCGGGCCGTCCGCTGCCGCCCCTGTCCCGGTCGTTCCGGTTGTCCCAGCCGCTACAGGATGCGGAACGACCGCTTGCCCCCCGCGTGCAGCACGTGCACGGAACAGGCAATGCACGGGTCGAACGAGTGCACCGTGCGCAGCAGTTCCACCGGGCGGTCGGGGTCCAGCACCGGGTTGCCCATCAGCGATTGCTCCACTGCGGACGGCTTGCCCTTGTCGCAGCGCGGGCCAAGGTTCCAGGTGCTGGGCACCACCATCTGGTAGTTGGCGGTCTTGCCCTTTTCTATGCGTATCCAGTGCGAAAGCCCCCCGCGCGTCACCGCGCAGAAGCCCACGCCCTTGGCCTCGTCGGGCATCTTCCATTCCTTGTAGATTTCCACGGGTCCGGCCTTGGCGCGGTCTTCCAGGTCGTTCAGCCAGCCCTGCACGCGGTTCATCAGGATGACGCTTTCCACCATGCGCGCCGCCGTGCGGCCCATGGTGGAGAACAGGTTTTCCTGCTTCAGCTTGCAGGCGGCAAGCCAGGCGTCCAGCCGGGTGACGGTTTCCTTTTCCCCGCGCGAATAGGCGATAAGGCGGCGGGCCAGCGCCCCGGTTTCCACGGCCTCGCCCTTGTAGCGCGGGGCCTTGGACCACGAATAGTGGCCGTCGGGATCGTAGCCGGTGTAGTCCGGGTCGGTCACGCCGTCATAGGGATGGGCGGGCGGCCCCGGCTTGTACCAGCCGCGCGACAGGTGTTCCTGAATCTGCGCGGGGTCCAGGTCCTCTGCCTTGCCGATGGCGTGCCCCCACAGCACCCCGCCCCGGAAGAACGGGTCCTTGCCGGTTTCCGGGTCGTGGAAGTCGGAGAAGTCCATGTAGTTGGTGGTGCGCCCGTACGCGGCTACCTCGGGGTAGCGGCGGCCCAGAATGGTCAGGTCGCCCAGGTAGTTGTGGTTGATGAAGGTGCGGCATTCCTCGTACAGGGCGCGGAATTCCGCCAGCCGTTCGGGCCGCAGGGCCTCGTAGCAGGTCACCCCGCCCACGCGCATGGTCTGCGAATGGGGGTTTTTGCCCGCGAAGATGGCCATGGCCCTGGCGATCTTCATCTGCACGCGCAACGCTTCGATGTAGTTGGCGGCCAGCACCAGGTTTTCTTCCGGCGACAGGCGGTAGGCCGGGTGCCCGCCCAGGAAGTAGGCGTTGTCCAGCCAGCCCAGTTGCCCGGCCTCCACGAATTTCTTCAGCCTGCCGTGCACCACGAACAGGTCGCCGGGGGCGACATCGCGTCCGGAAACCTGGGACGCCAGCTTGGCCGCGGCCACGGGGTCGGCCTTCAGGGCGTTGGCCACGTCGCAGAAGTCCAGCGAATGCAGGTGGTAGAAGTGCACCAGATGGTCGTGCACGATGAGCGTGGCCAGAATCAGGTGGCGCACCAGTTCCGCCGCCGGGGGGGCCTTGAAGCCCATGGCGTTTTCCACGGCGCGGATGCTGGTCAGCGAGTGGGTGGTGGTGCACACGCCGCAGGCGCGCTGCACGTAGTTGTGCACGTCTTCCGGCGGGCGGCCCTTGACGATGATTTCCAGGCCCCGGAACAGCTGGGTGCTGGACCATGCGTTGTCCACCACCCCGTTCTTGACCGAGACGTCGATCTTCAGGTGTCCCTCGATGCGGGTGACCGGGTCCACCACGATGCGGCCGGTATAGGCTTTGTCAGCCATGAAATGCCTCCTCAGGCGTCATCGCCCTTTTCGCGCACGTCGCGGTTGAAGGGGGCAAGCTGGTCCCAGAATCCGGGTTCGCTGCATCCTATGCAGGGCGCGCCCGAGCGCACCGGCCAGGTGGTCTGGTTGAACAGCGCGGTTGGACAGTTGTTGTACGTCCACGGGCCACGGCACCCCAGCTTGTGCAGGCACCAGCCGTCGCGCGCCTGCTGCGACGAGAACGACAGGGCGAATTCGCCCTTGTCGAAGTGGGGCCGCCGTTCGCACATGTCGTGCACGGTCTTGCCGTAGAACAGCTTGGGGCGGCCCGAGGTGTCGAGCTCGGGCAGGCCCTTGGTCAGCAGGTGCACCACCGTGCCCACGAAGTTCACGGGGTTGGGCGGGCATCCGGGCAGGTTGATGGGCGCGATGCCCAGCGGCTTCAGCGCCGCCCCCACCCCGATGGCTTTCGACGGGTTGGGCGCTGCGGCCTGGATGCCCCCGTAGCTGGCGCAACTGCCTATGGCGATGACGCCCTTGGCCTTGCCCGCCACCTCGGTGAACAGCGAAAGCATGGTCTGCCCGCCCACCTGGCCGTACAGCCCGCCGTCGCGGGTGGGGATGGCCCCTTCGATGACGCAGAAATAGCCGTCCGGATTCTTCATGGCCTTTTGCAACGCGGCGTGGGCGGCGTGCCCGGCGGCGGCCATGACTGTCTCGCAGTAGTCCAGCGAGACCACTTCCATGATCAGCACGTCGAAGTACGGATCAACAAGACGCAACAGTGCTTCGGTGCAGCCGGTGCATTCCGCGCCGTGCATGTACACGACCGAAGGCTTCTTCTTGCCTTCCAGCGCGCGGGCGATCTGCGCGCCCATGGAGACATCCAGCCCCATGGCCACGGCCACCATGCCGCAGAATTTCAGAAAGTCGCGCCGTGAGACGCCGCGTTCCTCGGCCTCTGCACGGCGCGCCACGAATTGGGCGAGAGCGTTCATTGGGCCTCCGTCTTCTTGTGGCAGCCACGGGTGCACGAGAGGGGCGGCATCTTTCCGGCCTCGCGCATCTTGCGGTGGCAGCCCAGGCAACTGTGGGTGCTGTCGTTGTGCCAAGCCATGTAGAACGACGAGGTGTCCGTGACCGTGGGCTTGTTGTGGCACTGGGTGCAGGGCAGGAACTGGCCGAGGGTCCTGTCCGACTCTTCGTGATGGCACGAATCGCAGGAATTCAGCACGGCGTGCTTGCCGTGCGGAAAGGTGACCGGAACCACCCATGCGGCCATGGGCTGGTTCTTGTCGGGCCGTTTGATGATGATCTCCTTGGGCACCTCGTACGCCAGCAGCGCCGTGGGCAGCAGGAGCAGGAGGAATGCCGCCGCAAGACATCGGATACGGTGCATCGGGTTCGCCTCCCTGATGGGGGTTGTGGATGCTTGAACGTATTGGCGATGCCTATGGTGGCGAATGATAATCATGATGGGATACAAAATAGGATAACGTGTTACCGGATGTGGCAGGGCCGCCGGAAGTGAAGGCTGGACTGAAGTGAAGGCCCGGCACCTGATGGGGCCGGGCCTTGGAGCGCACGGTGTGGGGATGGGGCGTAATGGGGGCGGGCGACAGCGGCCTTACTCTTCGGCCAGCAGTTCGGCCACGTCGTCGGGGTTCACGGGCACGGCCAGCATCAGCAGCAGGCCATCGGGTTCGCGCCGGACGTGCAGCAGGCAACTGAGGTCGCGGGCCAGCTTGTAGCTGACGGCCAGCGGCTGCGGTCCCTGTTGGCCGCCGAAGGGCATCAGCGCAAGTTCCGCGTCGTGGGGCAGGGGCGATTCGGTGCGCATGTGCACCTCCACCAGCTGGCCCCGGCCCAGGTCGCGGCAGCGCAGTACGGTTTCGCTGCCGGGTGCGCCGTGCTCCACGGCCAGGCCCGCCATGCCCACGATGATCTGGGCCAGCAGGTCCGGGTCCGACTGGATGGGCGGCAGGTTCGTCTCGGCCTCCACGCGCAGTTCCACGCCCTTGCGCAGCAGGGGGGCGTGCAGCAGGTCCGCCGCAAAGTCCAGCACGGCGGCCAGGCTGCACGGGCGGGGCACGATGTCCACGGGGGCCAGGTACTGCTGCACCCGGTTGATCAGCGCTTCCAGCCGGGTGGCCTCTTGAAGCACCACTTCCGCCTCGTGGGCGTCGGGAAACTTGCGTTGCAGGGTGCGGGCAAAGCCCGCCAGCGCAAAGACCGGGTTGCGGAATTCATGAGCAATCTCGTCCACCAGCGCGCCCAGAGTGTTCAGCTTTTCACGTTGCACCAGCAGCCGCTCCAGAAACACCCGGCGTGAAAGGTCGATCAGTACGCCCTCTATGCGACCGGGCATGCCGCGCGCAAGGTCGGGCGAGGCAACGGCGGTGGAGCGCGCCTGCACGAACAGGGGTACCCCGCGCGGGTTGATCATGCGAAATTCCAGAGAAAACGGCGTGCTGGCGGAAAACGCGCCGGAAAACGCGGCGCGGACCCGTTCGCGGTCTTCGGGGAACACGTTGTCCATGAACCAGCCGGGTTCCAGCAGGGCATCGTCCGGTGACCAGCCCAGCACGGGGCGGCAGGCCTCGTTGACGAAGGTGAGTTCCAGCGCGTCGTCCAGGCTGAAGACCACCACCGGCAGGCCCTGCACCAGTCCGGAGTAACGCGATTCCATGGCCGACAGCCGTTCGCGCAGGCGGCGGCGTTCCAGGCAGTTGCGCACCGTGAGCACCAGCATGTTCATGTTCAGGATGGGCTTGGTGATATAGTCCCACGCGCCCAGCTTGAAGGCGTTGATGGCGTCGCCTATCTCGGCCCGGCCCGAGACCACCACAACCGGCATCTCGGGCGATTCCTGGGCGATGCGCTCCAGCACCGCATCGCCGGAAATGCCGGGAATGCCCAGGTCCAGCAGCACCACGTCGGGCCGGAGCTCGCGCACCGCGCGCAGCGCCGCGATACCGTCCTCTGCCTCGACGACGTCATAGCCTTCATCGGCAAGCCATGCGGCGATGGACTGGCGGATGACCGGGTCGTCCTCCACCGACAGCACGCGGGCGGGGTGCCCATGCGGGGGGAGCGGCGGCGACTGGGGAGACAGGGGGGAGCGGGGCGGCTGCGGGGGCTGTGGACACATGGGGCCGGGCTCCTTGCGGCCGCGCGGCAGGGGCGCGCGGGCAGGCGTTGCGGACACGGGCGGTGTCCGGCGGCAAAGGGCTCAGGGCGCGCGCAGGGCCGGAACGGCAAGGCGCCAGCGTCTGCACGGCGGGATCCTGTACAGAGTACCCCGGCGGTGGCGCCGGGTAAAGGGGCTGAGTGGAATTGGGGGAAAGGGCGGGCGCGGCGGGGGAGGGGCGGAAGGAACGCGCAGCCTCTACGTCCGGCGTTTGAACATCCGCTCCATCTCGCCGGGGGTGAAGGTGAGCACAGCCGGACGGCCATGCGGGCAGAAATCGCGCCCCGGCGTGGCCAGCCACTGGGCCACCAGCCCGGCGGCCTCGTCGGAGGTCAGGCGCTGCCCGGCCTTGATGGCGCCCTTGCAGGCCATCATGGCCCACAGCGCATCCAGGCTGTTGGTGCGCCCGGCCACGGCCTCGCGCAGGAAGGCGGCGGCTTCGGACCGGTCCAGCAGGGCGGGCACGGCGCGGGCGCGTACCGTGGCGCCGGTGGTTTCCAGCGCAAAGCCCAGGGCCTCCAGGTCGGGCCGCAGTTCGTGCAGCCGTTCCGCCTCTGCCGGGTGCAGGGGCAGTTCCACGGGCAGGGCCAGAAACTGGCCGCCGCCCGCCGTGCCGCGCCGCCGGATGCGTTCGTGCAGCACGCATTCGTGGGCGGCATGCTGGTCCACCAGCAGCAGGGTGTCGCGGCCTCGGCGCAGCACCAGATAGGTGTCCGCGATCTGGCCGAGGTAGGTGTACTCGCCGATGCGCACGCCGCCCTCGCGGGTGTCCTCCGGAATGATGCGCGGCGGCGTGAAATCCGGCGGGGATTGCGGCGCGGCGGAGGCGTCCGGGTCGGTGAACGGGCGGGAGCCATCGGCAAGCAGGCCGGGCGAGGCGGCAAGGCCCGCTTCCTCGGCCACCAGCAAGGCGGGTGCCGGGCCGTCGCGCCGCACGCCGGGCAGGCCGGGGCGGAAGTCGATGCGCGGGTCCGCGGAATTCGCAGGTTCTGCGGGGGCAGTACCCGTCACAGTCCCGGAGACGGACGGCCCGAACGGATCGAGCGGAGCGGGGGCGGCGTGGCCCTCATGCGTGCTGTCGCCAGCCATGGGGGCGTAGGGATCGTCTTCGCGCTGGCGCTTGTCGATGATCACGTCGCGAGCGTCGGCCTGCCCCCAGAAGCCCAGGGGGCGCGCCTCGCGCCGGGGGGCGTCCGGGTCGGAAACATTCGGGAGAACGGGGTGGTGCTGCGACGATTGCCCGAACTGGCCGTAATCTCTGGCAGATTCATCGCCCGCGCCCATGGCGGGCATGCGGTCCAGCGATTCGCCCAGCGCGCGCAGCACGGCCACGAACACGGCGCGCTCGTCGCGAAAGCGCACCTCGTTCTTGGCCGGGTGCACATTCACGTCCACCTCTTCCGGGTCGATGTCCAGAAACAGCGCCAGTTGGGGGTATTCGCGGGCCAGCAGGCGGCCCTTGTATGCCTCGCGCACGGCTTTCAGCAGCAGCCGGTCGTTGACGGCGCGGCCATTGACGTACAGCAGCATGCGGTCGGGTCGGGGCTGCGCGCCGCGCGGGTCCGCCGTCAGGCCGTGCACCCGGATGCCGTCGGTCATGCGGTCGAAGGGGTGCAGGGTGTCCACCACCGCCGGGGGCCACAACACGGCCAGCCGCCGGGCCAGGGTCTGCCCGGCGGGAAAGCGCAGCACCTCGCGTCCGCCTGCGGTCAGGGTAAAGGCCACGTCGGGCCGGGTCAGGGCCAGCCGTGCAAAGAGTTCCTGGGCGCGCTTCAGTTCGGTGGATTGGGTTTTCAGGAATTTCAGGCGGGCGGGCACGTTGGCGAACAGATCGCGCACCTCGACGATGGTGCCCCGGTGCAGCGCAGCCGGGCCTGCGGACACCACATGGCCGTGCGCCACTTCGATATAGGTGGCCTCTCCGGGGGTACCGTCCCCCCCGTCGGCAGTCACCGGGGCGGAGGTCATGCGGAACCGCGACACCGAGGCGATGGAGGGCAGCGCCTCGCCCCGGAAGCCGAAGCTGCCGATACGGGCCAGTTCGGCGAGGTTCGCCACCTTGCTGGTGGCGTGGCGGGTGACGGCCAGTTCCAGTTCTTCCGCCGGGATGCCGGTGCCGTCGTCGCGCACCATGATCAGCGACTGCCCGCCGTTGTCCAGGGTCACCTCCACGGTGGTGGCTCCAGCGTCCAGGCTGTTTTCCACCAGTTCCTTGACCACGCTGGCCGGGCGTTCCACCACCTCGCCCGCGGCAATCTGGTTGCGCAGGTCGGCGGGCAGCACCTGGATGCGGCGGCGCGCACCGGGCGCGGAGGGGGTGTGCGTTGCGTTGTCGGAAACGGGGGAGGGGGCGGTGTCGTGGTCGTGCGTGTGCATGGTTCCTCTGTAGCCACTCGGGCGGGCAAGGTAAAGCGGCGGCGGGGATGCCTGCGCGGCAGGGGACGGGTGGGGGCTGTCCTCGCTAGTAGTTCCGGCCCGTGCTCGTCCTGCCTGTGCCCGCCTTTGTCCCTGTGCGCATTGACGACAGCCCGCGCGGTGCCATGCCCCGCATTTGCCCGGATGATAGTTGATGACACCCCGGCGCACCCGGCGGTAGATTGGGGGCATGCAGCCACTTCTTCAGTTCGATGACATGTCGTTCGCGTATGCGTCCGGCATTGCGGGGAATGGTGCGGCCAGGCCGGGCGCGGGAACCGCTTCGCCGTCCGCGCAACCCAAGCCGTCCGGCGGGCCGTCAGCGGTCGTGCCCGTCGCCGTTCCCGCCGCTCCCACCGCCCAGCAGGGTCACCCCGGCCTTGCCCACGTGAATCTTGCGGTGCACCCCGGCGATTTCGTGATGCTTACCGGGCCGTCGGGCGCGGGCAAATCCACCCTGCTGCGGCTTGCCGTGCGGCTGGAAGAAGCCGACGCCGGACAGGTCCGATGTGGGGGCCGACCGGTGGCGGACATTCCACCGGCGGAACTGCGCCGCACTTTGGGCTTCGTGCAGCAGACCCCCACGGTGGGCGCAGGCACGGTGCGCGACAACCTGTTGCTGCCGTTCACCTTTGCGGCCAACAAGGAATTGACCCCGCCGGACGACGCGGAACTGGCCGGGTGGCTGGCCCGTTTCCGGCTGGCCGGGGTGGGGCTGGACGCCACAGCCTCCGCGCTCAGCGTGGGGCAGCGCCAGCGGGTGTGCATCATTCGCACGATGCTGCTGCGCCCTGCCGCCCTGCTGATGGACGAACCCACCAGCGCGCTGGACCCGGAAAGCAGTGCGGTGGTGGAAGCCCTGACCGAGGAACTGAACGAGGACGGGGTGACCGTGCTCATGGTTACCCACGGGGCCTACCGCCCGGTGCGCCGCCCCTGGCGCGACGTGCGCGTGCAGGACTGCGGGGTGCGCGAAATAGCGGTAGGTCATCCCGGTGACGCGGATGCCGCCGCAATGGCCGCCGGGGGTGCCGCATGAACGATCCGCTGGGCATGGCCTACATCCAGATCGGGCCGTGGCAACTGGCCGTGGCCGTGGTGTTCGTGCTGCTGGCGGGCGGGCTGTCGCTGGTGCACCACCTGAAGCTGGAGCGCGACCTGGCCATCGGCACGCTGCGCACCTTTGCCCAGCTGTTCGCCATGGGCTACCTGCTGCGCATCTTGTTCGGCCTGCAATCGGCGTTGCTGGTGGTGGGCATGTACATGGTCATGACCTGGTTCGCGGCGCGCATCGTCAAGGGGCGGGTGCGCGAGAAAAGCGTGGACTACTTCATGCCCACCCTGCTGGCGGTGCAGGTGACCTTCTTTCTGGTCACCTTCGTGGTCACGGGGCTGATAATCGGGGCCAAGCCGTGGTGGGAGCCTCAGTACTTCATCCCCATCGGGGGCATGGTGGCGGGCAATTCCATGAACGCGCTGGCCGTGGCGCTGGACCGGCTGTTCTCCGACCTGCGCGCCCACCGGGCAGAGGTGGAAATGCGCCTGTGCCTTGGCGCGGACAGGGACGAGGCCAGCGCCGACATATTTCGCGAAGCGTTGCGCGCGGGCATGATTCCGTCCGTCAATTCCATGATGGGCGTGGGGCTGGTGTCCATACCCGGCATGATGACCGGCCAGATAATGGCCGGGGCAGACCCGGCGGACGCCGTGCGCTACCAGATAGTGGTCATGCTGATGATCGTTGCATCCACGGCGCTGGCCACATTTATCGTGCTGCACCTGGTGCGAAGGCGTTGCTTCGGGCGCGCGCATAACTTACTGTTGAAGGCATAGCCCGTGGAAAAGGCGGACGGCCCGTCAGGTGACGGCGACGGCGACGGTTACGGACAGTCGCCACGACGCCGGACGCCCGCCATGGATCGCTTCACGGGAACAATCGGGAGGATGAACGACCAACGATTCCGCGACCATCAAAAGGTTCGGCACGAGCCGGGCACAAGCCAGGGAGGAACGCCATGCGCCAGATTGACCGCATTGATCGCGTTGTTGAGCGGCAGCCCCACGTGCCATCGCAGCCGAAAGGCTATGACCCTGAACTGATGTTTGTGGAATGCGCCCGTTGCGGCAGGCCGGTGATGTGGGAACATGGCCGCGCAACCGTTGTACTGCATGGCGTGGGCGTGAACGCCGCCGACATTGACGAGCACTGCATGATCGTCACCGACGGCTGCGCGCACTGCCGCCCGGAAGAAGACGAGTACCGCCTGAAGGTCATCCGCATCAGCGAAATCGTGCACCGCGACCTGCTGCGTGACGGGGAGCCCATGGGCAACGCCTGAGGGTAAGCCGAGGCGCGGAAGGACAGGTACGGACCCCCCGTGCGCAGAAGGACCGGACACGAGAGCAACGGATACGAGCAGGCCGGACACAAGGGTGTCGGCCACCAGAGGTTTTGACGGGTTCGCAACCCCTCCCGGTTGCCCCGCGGCAAGGGAACGCTTCCTTTCCGAAAACGGACCAAACACATGACGGCCGCGTCCCGATGGAGCGCGGTCGTCGTTGTGTCGGGGGGGGAATGATTGCTTGTAGTTCGCCTGTCTATTAAGAAATAATTATGTGGGGGGGCTAAAAACGGAGGGGAAGCATGTTTCGTTCAGTTTTTTTCATCATGCTTGTTGCGCTGGCGTTATCAGGGTGTGCATCCAAAGAAAGAGGTGGCCACGGAAATGAGTTTGTGTCGACTGCGTCACCAAGGATGCGAGTAGTTCTGGATGATAAAATGGTATACATGGGGGCGCTTACAACCCGCAGGAATGTTCATGCCGACGATGACAAGGTGCAGTCAGGGGCTCAAAGCGCGGAACGCCATTTTTTTGTTGGCAAAAACAAAGATGGGTATAGTGGTGATATTGTAGTCTTTGAATTTGGAAGCATGCTTTTGAGCGGCTTGGAATACCTTCCGATCACTTCAGATATTGCAGGAGAGTATCTGGTAAAATCATCATATATCGACGACAAAGTTGGGGGATTCTCATGCTTTATTTATAGGCGTGAGATCGTGAAGGGTAAGGAGTATAGTGAGCTCTTTGAAAAGTATGGTGTCACAGGGAGGACAGGGTATTATGTATCATTTACGTGCGGAAAGCGTGTGTCTGGGAAAGAACGGGTAATCATAGAATACTTGGAGCAGATGCCGAGGAGTCGCTTGAAGGAGTTGTTTGGGGCAAAATATGAGTATCTCGATGATGCCGGGAAAAAGGCGGTGCGAGATTTTGAGGAAAAAGCAAAAAAAGCCATCAGAATTATGCCGGAATAATGAGAAAAGCGACAGGTTGTGCGAGCCTGTCGCTTTTCTCATTCAAATGGATATCGCCTACTTCCGGTACCGGGCTTCCAGTTCTTCCCCGGCCTTTTCCGCGTCGGCCTTCATTTTGGCGCGGGCGGCGGCAAGGCGTTGCGACAGAGCCGGGTCAGCCAGGGCCAGGATTTGCGCGGCCAGCCAGGCGGCGTTGCGCGCGCCTGCCTTGTCCAGCGCCACCGTGGCCACCGGAAAGCCGGGGGGCATCTGCACCGTGGCCAGCAGGGCGTCCATGCCGCCAAGGGCGGACGCCGCCACGGGAATGCCGATGACCGGCTTCTGGGTGCGCGCGGCCACGGCCCCGGCCAGGTGGGCGGCCATGCCCGCCGCGCAGATGAACACCTGGCAGCCTTCGGCTTCCAGTTCGGTCACCAGCCGTTCCGTGCGTTCCGGGGTGCGGTGGGCGGAGCTGACGGTGAACAGGTAGGAAATGCCCAGGCTGTCGAGCACTTCGGTGCACGGGCGTACGGTGTCCTCGTCCGAGGCGGAGCCCATGAAAACGGCAACTTTGGTCATGACGGGTCTCCTGTTGTCGATAAGAGTTCGGTAAGCCCGCGTTGCGTGCCGCCGTGTGTCGCTGTGCGCCGGTTCAGACCGGGCAGGCAATCGCCGGACGGCGTAGCGGAAGCGCGGGCGGTGCCGGAAACGTCATGTGCGGTGCAGGCCGGATTGATTGGGGCCCGGCGGGACCGTGTTCGCTCGGCAAGGGCCAAGCGGCAGCCTGTCGCCGCCGCCTTTCCCCATGTGCGGGGCTAGCCCCCGCGCTTCAGGCCCTTGGCGCCGATGTCGCTGCGGTAGTGGGCGTTGTCCATGCACACCTTTGCCACGGCCTTGTACGCCAGCGCCTGTGCGTCGGCCAGGGTGTCGCCAAGGGCGGTGACGCACAGCACGCGCCCGCCGCGCGACACGGAAGCGCCGTCGCGCTGCTCGGTGCCCGCCTGAAACACCTTGACCGGGCCCAGCGCCTCGGCATCGCCGATGCCGGAAATGGTCATGCCCTTGGCGTAGCTGCCGGGGTAGCCCTTGGCCGCCATGACCACGCCCAGCGCGGTTTCGCGCTTCAGGGGCAGGGTGGTTTCGTGCAGGCGGCCCTGCGCGCCCGCCACCATGATGGCGGCAAGGTCGCCGTCCAGGCGCATCAGCAGCGGCTGGCATTCCGGGTCGCCGAAGCGGGTGTTGAATTCCAGCACCATGGGGCCATCGGCGGTCATCATCAGGCCCGCGTACAGCACCCCGGTGAAGGGGTGGCCGCGCTTGATCAGTTCGCGCAGCACGGGGCGGATCACGAGGTCGATCATTTCCCCGTAGCGCGATTCGGGCAGCACCGGGGCGGGGCTGTAGGCGCCCATGCCGCCGGTGTTGGGGCCTTGGTCGTTGTCGAACACGGCCTTGTGGTCCTGCGCCGAGGGCAGGGGGATGACCGTTTCGCCGTCGCACAGGCACAGGAAGGAAGCTTCCTCGCCCGCCAGCGCGCTTTCCACCACCACGCGGGCGCCGGCGTCGCCAAAGGCGCGCTTGACCATCATGTCGTCCACGGCTTGCAGCGCCTCGTCCACGGTGCGGGCCACCACCACGCCCTTGCCCGCGGCAAGGCCGTCGGCCTTGACCACCACGGGCGCGCCGTTCTGGCGGATGTAGGCGCGGGCCGCATCGGCATCGTCGAACACGCCAAAGGCGGCGGTGGGCACGCCCGCCGCGCGCATGATTTCCTTGGCGAAGGCCTTGCTGCCTTCCAGTTGCGCGCCGTAGGCGTCGGGGCCGAAGCAGGGCACGCCCGCCGTGACCATGGCGTCCTTGATGCCCAGCACCAGCGGCAGTTCCGGGCCGGGCACCACGAGGTCGATCTTTTCGTCCAGCGCAAAGCGCACCAGCGCGGGCAGGTCGCCATCGGAAATGGGCACGTTGGTGCCTTCAAGGGCGGTGCCGCCGTTGCCGGGCGCGATGAAGATGTCCTTGACGAGGGGGCTCTGGCGCAGCTTCCAGGCCAGGGCGTGTTCACGCCCGCCGGATCCGACGATGAGTATCCGCACGGTGGGCCTCCTGATGCGGCAAGGGGTGATGATGCGGGGGCCGCGCGGCTGCTGGCCGGGGTTTTCCCCCGCGAGGATTCGTGGTAGCTCTCTGGGGCGCCCCGGATTGTATACAATATGCGGGCGCCGCGCGATCAGCCTTCCGGTGCCAAACTGACTGGCCGTGACGACTGGCCGTGGCAACCGGCTGTGACCACCATCCGTGCTGATGATGTGCACAGGCCGCCGTGCCCGCCATGTCCGGTAATTCCCCGTCGGGGCGCAGCTTGCGGCAAAGCACCGGCTGCTTTCCGGTGGGTTGCCGATGCCCCCGCGCAAGGGGGGCTGGCCGGTGCGTCGCGTGGGCCTCAGATACAGGCTTTTGCGCCGCCGCACAAGCCGCGCGCCCGTTTGGTGCCCGCTCCGGGGCTGGCCCGCCGCGCTGCCCGGCCCCATTCGATCGAGTCCCGCTTTCATGCCGCACTTACATATTCCGCTGTCCCAGGAGTCCGCTTCCATGTCGCAGCAACGCTTTCTGCCCCACCTCGACCCCGAAACCCTGCATCGCGTGCAGACCGAGGGCCTGCGCTGGACCGTGCGCCACGCCTACGCCAACAGCCCGGCCTACAAGGCCAAGTTCGACGCGGCGGGCGTGCACCCCGACGACATCCGCACCCTGGACGACATCGTGCGCCTGCCCACCGCCAGCGTGGAAGACCTGCGCGAGGGGTACCCCCTGCCGCTGCTGTCCGTGCCGGAAAGCGACGTGGTGCGCATCCATGCCTCGTCGGGCACCACGGGCAAGCGCAAGATCCTGGCCTACACCCAGAACGACGTGGATACCTTTGCCCTGCAAATGGCCCGCTGCTACGAACTGGCGGGCCTGACCCGCGAAGACCGCGTGCAGATCGCCGTGGGCTACGGCCTGTGGACGGCGGGGGCCGGGTTCCAGCTGGGGTCCGAGAAGTTCGGCGCGCTCACCGTGCCGGTGGGGCCGGGCAACCTGGAGATGCAGTTGCAGTTGCTGGTGGACATGGGCGTGACCTGCCTGGGGTCCACGGCCTCCATGGCCCTGCTGATGGCCGAGGAAGTGGAGCGCAACGGACTGCTGGACAAGGTGAAGCTGCGCAAGGTGATCTTTGGCGCAGAAACGCACAGCCCGCGCATGCGCGCCGCCTTCGAGCAGAAGCTGGGCCTGACGGGCAGCTACGACATCGCGGGCATGACCGAAATGTACGGCCCCGGCACCGGGCTGGAATGCGACGCGCGCGAGGGCCTGCACTACTGGGCCGACCTGTTCATCATCGAGGTTCTGGACCCGGCCACCCTGCAACCGGTGGCCCCCGGAGAGGTGGGCGAGATGGTGGTCACCTCGCTGCGCAAGGAAGCCTCGCCGCTGGTCCGCTACCGCACCCGCGACCTGACCCGCATGCTGCCCGGCCAGTGTTCGTGCGGGCGGTGCATCCCCCGGCATGACCACATCCTGGGCCGCTCGGACGACATGATCATCTTCCGCGGGGTGAACATCTACCCCGGCCAGATTGCCGACGTGCTGCACGAGTTTCCGGTGCTGGGGTCCGAGTACCACATCCAGCTCAGCCGCACCGATGGCCGGGACGCCATGTTGCTGCAGGTGGAACGACAGGAAGGGGCTACGGCGGACAGCGACGCGGGCCTCACGCGCGAAGTGGGCGACCGCCTGCACAAGAAGCTGATGGCCCGCGTGGCCGTGCAGGTGGTGGACCCCGGCGTGCTGCCGCGTTCGTTCGGCAAGTCCAGGCGGGTGACCGACATGCGTATGGCCGACGGGTAGGGCCTGTTACCCTATGGTCTTTTTGCCCTCTGCCTGACCGACCCGAAGGGCGCGGAGCGTGCCCGTTAAGCGAGCCTGCGAGCTTTGCCCCAGCCGTAGGCGAGTATTCGAGCCGTACGGATGGGGACAGCAGCGATACGGGCATCGAGCGCAGAGCGGTCAGAATGATTTTTTATTCCGGTCGAATACGATAAGAGCGCGCTGCGGTCGCCATCCGTAATGCTCACAAGCTCGCATAACGGCTGACGCATACTCCCTCCATAAAAAACCGTTCTTCCTTGGCAGAGGACAAAAATCCTCATAGGGTAAACAGGCCCTTTTGGAGCGGCTGGGGCCAACGCACCGTCTTGCAAAGGTATTGAATGCACAAGGGCACACCGGTGGTGTGCCCTTTTTGCTTCTCTTGCTTTCCTGCGCGCCCGTGCGTGCCACGAACCGGCCTGGTGCCGTTTTCCGCTAGCTCAAAATCCGGCTGGCCCACACCTGGGCATCCACACTGCTGCGGGCCACGTCCACGGGTGAAAAGCCCAGCCTGGCCATCAGCGGCAGGGCCTCATCCCAGGCGCCGCGCTCCAGCAGCACGGCCAGGTGCAGTTCGTCGTGCATGGGCGAAGGCTCGCCGGAAAGGGCGGCGCGAAAGTCCGCATCCAGTGGCAGGTGGGCCAGCAGGACGGACATGGGAATGCCCAGCAGCGCATCCAGTTGCGACAGCAGCCCCAGAAGGAACATGGATTCCGGCGCATGGGAGCAGGTGCGCGTGAGGCCGCACAGCAGTTCCAGAAAGCGCGCGCGGGTCACGGCCAGCCGCATGGCCTCTGCCGGAGCGGCGCTGCCCGCCGTGTCGGCCAGGGTGATCACCAGCAGCCACTTGCGCAGCGTCTCGAAGCCCAGCAACGATGCCGCGTGCTGGATGGAGGTCACTTCCTTCAACAGGGCGAACCACGCGGAATTGATGTACCGCAGCAGGCGGTAGGTCAGGCCGGGGTCCACGGTCACGGCGCGTACCAGCTTGTGCGGGTCCGCCTCTCCGGTCAGCGACTGCATCAGGTGCAGGCGCGAGGTCTGGGCGGATGACAGGGTGCGCCCCGGCACGATGACCGGTCTGGCGAAGTGGTAGCCCTGGAACAGGGTGTACCCCAACATGCGGCACTGGCCGAACATGGCCGCGTTTTCCACCTTTTCCGCCAGCAGCACGGCGTGATGGCGCTTGCGCATGGTGGCCGTGAGCGCGGGCAGTTCCGCCGGGGGCACGCCCAGCACGTCCACCTTGATGATGTCCGCCAGCCCCAGCAGCGGCAGGGCCTGATCCTGCCCCACGAAGTCGTCCACGGCCAGCCGGTAGCCCGCCCGCTTCAGGGCATGCAGTGCCTCCACCAGTTCGGGCGTGGGCTGCACCGTTTCGAGGATTTCGGGGATGCACCGGTCCGGCGGCAGCACTTCCGCCGCGCCGGACAGCAGCAACCCCTCGGGAAAGTTGATCAGGAAGGGGGTGACGCCGGGGATGGTCTCGCTGGCGATGGCGTAGCCGTCGGCAATGACCGAGGCGGTGGCCGCGTCCGGATCGTCGATGCGCGCGGGGCCGCTGGGGCTGTCGCGAAACAGCAGTTCGTGCCCCCACAGCGCGCCAGCGGCATCGAAGATGGGCTGCCGGGCGATGAAGATGGTGGGCTGCTGCGAGGGGTTCTGGGCCTGCATGGGTGCGGGCTCCGCCCCGCGTGCGCGTTGAGCCAGGACGGCGCCGCATTGGCGACCCGTCCGGTGATCTATGAACGGCGCCGCATTGGCGGCCCGTCCTGTGAGCTATGGACGGCGCCGCATTGGCGACCCGTCCGGTGGGCTATGGACGGTGGCGCATCGGCGGCCCGTCCGGTGGTCTGGAGTGAGTATTCCAGTATGGCAGGTGCGACGGTCCTGGGCAAGGCGGTGATACCCCCAGAACCGCAGGAAGGGAGTAACGCCACATGGGGGTGAACCTGCATTGCATCGAAGGATGTCGCGGTGGCCCTTCATTCGTGCGGTCCTTCGATGCCGCAACGCCATGTGAGTAGTTGTTTTTTGCAGCGAAGATACGTAGATGCAAGGGGTCGCCGCACCGGCGGCAGCAAGGGGAGGGGAGGAGGCACCGGTGCTCAAGAAGATCTCCACGCGGGATCTCAAACCCGGCATGTACGTGGTGGACATGGGCCTGTCCTGGCTCGAGAATCCATACCTGTACAGCCAGGTGGGGGTCGTCGGCTCCGAGGGCGACGTGCTGCGCATCCAGCGCGAAGGCTTCATGGAAGTCTTCGTGGATACGCGCCGTTCGCTGGGGGGCGACGGCACCGACGGCCTGAGCGACGAAGAAGCCATTTCCGCCGAACTGGCGCGCGATCTCGGCGACGAGGACCCGCTGGCGCCCACCGTGCCCCTGGCGGAAGAAATGCCCCAGGCCCGCGCGCTGTACGACGATTCCGTGGGCTTCGCGCGCAAGGCCATGGACGTCATGCGCAAGGACGGCTTCGTGGACGTGCAGGCCGCCCAGCCCATGGTCGAAGGCATCCTCACCAGCGTCACCCGCAATGCCAATGCGCTGCTGGGCCTTTCCAAGCTGCGCTCTGTGGATGAATACACCTACACCCACTGCATCAACGTGGCCGTGCTGGCCGTGGTGTTCGGGCGGCACCTGGGCTTTGGCGACATCACCCTGAGCCGGGTGGGCCTGGCCGGGCTGTTCCACGACCTCGGCAAGGCCCGCGTGCCCGATACCATCCTGAACAGCCCGCGCCGGCTGACGCCGGACGAATTCAGCGTCATGAAGCGCCATCCCGAACTGGGGTGGGAGCAGGTGCGCGACAATCCCATGGTCTACGACGAGGTGCTGGCAGGCATGCTGGAGCACCACGAAAAGTACAACGGCCTCGGCTACCCGCGTGGCCTCAAGGGCGAGGAAATCAGCATCATCGCCCGCATCCTGGCCGTGGTGGACGTGTACGACGCCCTTACCAGCCGCCGGGTGTACAAGGCCGCCATGCTGCCGCACAAGGCGCTGGGCCTGATGTACGGCATGCGCGGGCAGGATTTTCACCCCGGCTTCGTGGAACGGTTCATCCGGTGTCTCGGCATCTACCCCGTGGGCAGCGTGGTGGAACTGAACACCGGGCAGCGCGGCGTGGTCAGCAAGGCCAACGCGCGCGAACCGCTGTTGCCGGAAGTGATCGTGGTGCGCGACCCCAAGGGCCGCCCGGCCCAGCACCGCAGGCTGGACCTTTCCGGCCAGACCGCCGTGAAGGTGGTGGCCTGCCTGGACCCGCGCGACTCGGGCATAGACCCCGGCCAGGTGCTGGGCGTTTCCTGACGCACGGGCCGCCGCTGCGATACCTTGGAATTTGCTGTCACTGTTCCGTTGATTTCGTTTTTGCTGGTGCACGCCATGTTGTGAATGTTGTGAATGTTGTGAACAACGCCGGGGCGCTCCGTTCGGAGCGCCCCGGTTTCGTTTGTTGCGTCCTGCGTGTTGACGGCTTCGTGCATGGTGCTGCGGGGGCTTGCGAGCGGGCTCCCTTGAGCGGGTTCCTGCGGATGGGCCGAAGCACGGGTGCCGGTGGACAGGCTCAGGCGGTTATCTGCACGATGAGCGCCTGCAACCGGTCGGCCTGCTGGCGCAGTCCGTCCACGGCGCTGGCCGCCTCGTGCATGCCCTCGGCCATGCCTTCCGCCACCTCGCGGATGACGTCGATGGCCATGGCCGCCCGCGCCGCCTGGTCTGCCTGCAAGCCCGCCCGGTCGGCAATGGAGCCCACCTCGTCGGTGGTGGCCCCCACCAGGTTCACGATGCGATCCAGCGCCTCGCTGGATTCTCCGGCCAGTTGCGCCGTTTCGTCGATGGCCCCGCCCGATGCGTCCACCCGGTTCATGCTTTCGCGCACCCCGTGCTGGATGGCGGTGATGGCCGCATGCACCTCGCTGGTGGCCTGCATGGTCTTTTCGGCCAGCTTGCGCACCTCGTCGGCCACAACGGCAAAGCCGCGCCCGGCGTCACCGGCGCGTGCGGCCTCGATGGCGGCGTTCAGCGCCAGCAGGTTGGTCTGGTCGGCGATGTCGGCGATGACGCCCATGACCCGTCCGATGGATTCCGCCTGCCCGCCCAGTTCGCGCATGCCGCCGCGCAATTCCTCCGACCGCTCCACCACGCCGCGCATGGCCTCGCGCATGCGGCGCACCTTGTCGGAACCAGCCCGGGCCTCGTCCACGGCGCGCTCCGCCGCGTCGGCGGCACGCCCGGCCAGCCGGGTGGCGTCCACGGCGGTGGCGTTGACGTCCTGCATGACGGAAGCCGTCTCGTCCACCCGGTCACGCTGGGTTTGCGCGCCCATGGCCGCGTCGCGCACCCGTTCGGACAGTTCTTCGGAACCATCCACCACCTGGCGGGAGATGCCGTCGGCCTCGCGTGCGGCCTGGGCCAGCCGTTCGGTACGGGCCAGGGCTTCCGCCTCTGCCCGGCGCAGGTCGGACACGTCGGAATACAGACAGATGGCCCCGATAAGGGTTCCGTCGAGGGTGTTGCGCAATTGCGCGGAGGCAACGTTGACCTTGCGCACGCTGCCGCGCCGGGCGTGCAGGTCTACCTCCTGCAGCACCGAGTTGCCCTCGCGCAGCACCTGCCCCACAACGGTATGGCGACCGGGTTCGCCGTAGAAGAATTCCGAAACGCCCATGCCCTGGAATCGTTCGGGGTCACCATTGTGCTCGAGCAACTGGAGCAGGGCCGCGTTGCACCGGATGACACGTTCCTCCGTGTCGACCACGAGATAGGGCGTCTCTATGCTGAGCAGAATGCCTTCGGCAAAGCCCAGTGCCTTGGTGAGGTTGGCGGTCATGGCGCACAGGGCGTCGGCCACCTCGCGCATTTCACTGTGGAAGTTGCCCGCAAGGTCCACGCACCGGGCGCCTTGCGCCTGCTCGCGCGCAAAATCGCGGATGTCGTGCAGCGGCCGGATGACCTGCCGGTGCAGCACCCATACGGCCACCGAGGCAAGGACAAGGGCGAGGCACAGTCCGGTAACCTGACTGACCAGCAGCGCGGTCACCTTGTCTTCGGATTCGCGCTGCATCAGGGTAACGGCCTTGTTCATGGCATCCAGCACGGCATCGCTGGCGGCGAGCAGGGCGGGGGCGGTCTCCGGCGTGGCTGTGGCCGCCTCGGACAGGGCGGCCTCCACCAGGCCGCGCAGACGCAGCCATTCGCCGCGTGCGGTCAGCAACTGGTTGCGCACCGTGGCGCTTGGCGGTGGCACCTTGCCCGTGGGGCCGTCGGCCTTCAGGGAGAGCGGCGCCTGACCGCCGTCGATGAAGGCCGAAAGCGTGGTGTCGAACGCGCGCACTTCACCCGCAATGGCCTGACGCAACGACGCCGGACCGCCGTGGAGCAGCGCCAGGGTTTCCTTGGTCATCTTCTGGCTCAGCATGCGCTGCCGCCCGGCCAGGTTCACCACAAGGCCGTCCGTGGTCTGGCTTTCGGAGATGATGATCACCGCGATGCAAAGGGCCACGGCCAGCAGCGATTGTCCGAGAACGGCGAGCAGTATGCGCAGCCTGATGCTCATAAGCAGTACTCCCTTTATCCGAGAATGCATCAGGCAGCAGGGGCGGCACATGATAATAACGCGCAGGCTGTGTTGTACACGGCGTTGGGATGCGCATGCAGAAGGGGCGCTCCTGGCGGAGCGCCCCCTTGCATGAACGATGGTTGTCGCGCCGTGCGTTACGGCATCAGCGGGGCCAGCATCAGCCCGGTTTCCACGGGCAGGCCGAACATCAGGTTGGCGTTGGCCAGGGCCTGACCGGACGCACCCCGGCACAGGTTGTCGATGGCCGAAAGAATGACCAGGCGGCCCGTGCGCTGGTCCGCCACCACGCCCACATCGCAGAACATGGTGCCGCGCACGTGGCGGGTTTCCGGCAGCTGCCCGGCGGGCAGCACGCGCACCCAGCGCGACCCCTGCCAGGTCTGCTCGAAGGCCGCCTGCACGTCCTGCGGGCTGACGGGCTTCGCCAGCTTGGCGTAGATGGTGGCCAGAATGCCCCGGTTGATGGGCAGCAGGTGCGGGTTGAACGACACCACCATGGAGGTGCCCGCGATGGCCGACAGTTCCTGCTCTATCTCAGGGGTGTGGCGATGCTTGCCGATGTTGTACGCCCGGAAGGTGTCGGACACCTCGCAGAACAGCGTGCCCACGGCAGCCTTGCGGCCCGCGCCGGTGGCGCCGGACTTGGCGTCCACCACGATGCCGTCGGTTTCCACCAGCCCGTGTTTCAGCGCCGCGTACAAGCCGAGGATGGTGGCGGTGGGGTAGCAGCCGGGGTTGGCCACCAGGCCCGCCTTTTTCACCGCCTCGCCGTACAGTTCCGGCAGACCGTACACCGCCTGGGGCAGTTCTGCCCGGCGGGTGTGGGGCACCTTGTACCAGGCCTCGTACACGTCGGGGTCGCGCAGGCGGAAATCTGCCGAAAGGTCCACCACGCGCAGGCCGCGTTCACGTAGCGTTGCGCCCATTTCCATGGCCGCCCCGTGGGGCACGGCCAGAAAGGCCACGTCGCAGTTGGCGGCCAGGTCGTCCGGGTCGGGCACGGTCATGACCACGTCGCCGCCGGGCAGCCCGCGCAGAAAGGGATAGATGTCGGACAGGGGGCGGCCCGCCTCTGTGCGCGAGGTGGCGCGCACAAGGCGCATGTTCGGATGGCCCGCCAGCAGGCGGGTAAGCTCCATGCCCGTGTAGCCGGTAACGCCCACGAGGCCGGCGCGGATGATGGTCATGCCGTGGTCCTTGCGCTGTTTGATCTGTTTGGTCTGTTGGAACTGGCGGCTACTTCCTGTGCACCACGTACTTCATGCGCAGTTCGTACAGCACGCCTTCCAGCAGGCGCGCCTCGTCCGCGTCGGCGCAACCGCGCGTCTTTTCCTGCAGCATGGTCAGCACGTCGATGGTGTGCTTGGCCATCAGCAGGTTCTCGCTGGTGCGCCCGGTGTCGGGGTCGGGCACTTCGCCCAGTTGCACCAGCGCCGACGAGGCCAGCGACAGGATGAAGGTGGAAAAGGTCACCTGCGGCATCTGCGCCGCACCATGGGAAGCGCCATCCTGCGCGCCATCCCTGGCTCCGCCAGCCGCGCAGCCGCAGCCGGTGCGTTCGTTGTCGGTCATGGTCACATCCTCGCGTTTGGGAGCCAGCAGGTTTTTTTGGTGCCTCCGGCGGGCAGGGGGCACGCCCCCTGCACCCCAGTCAAAAGATGACGGCAGCCCCAACTATCAAAAAGTTTGGGGGGGAGGGGTTCGGGGAGGGAGACCCTTTTCAAAGGGTCCCCTCCCCGTATTTCCTAAATCTCCGTTCCCGGTGCAACGGCCAGCCCGGCCTGGTACGCGGCCAGGGCCTGTTCCAGCACGTCGCGCGCGCCGATGTACCCGCCGCAGGCCCGGAAGCCCTCGGCCAGCGCATGCAGTCCGGCTGCCAGGTCGGCCCAGTCCAGCCAGCCCATGTGGCCGATGCGGATGATGCGTTCCTTCAGGTGGTCCTGCCCGGCGGCCATGATGACGCCAAAGCGTTCCGCCGCCACGCGCAGCACGCCGGTGGCGGGTACGCCTTCGGGCAGCAGCACGCTGGTCAGGCCCCATGTGTAGCCTTCCTTCACCAGCGGCTCAAGGCCCATGGCCGTTACCCCGCGCCGGGCCATCTGCGTCAGCGCCCACTGCTTGCGGTACACGGTCTCCAGCCCCACCTCGCGGAACATGTCCAGGCTTTCGTTCAGCCCTATGATAAGACTGACCGGCGTGGTGAACAGGGTCTGCTGCTTTTCCTGGTTGGCCAGCTCGCCCCGGAAGTTGAAATAGAAGCACGAGGGCGGCACCGTGTCGGCCTTGCGCCAGGCCCGTTCGGACAGCGCGATGAGCGCAAGGCCCGGCGGCAGCATCAGCCCCTTTTGCGAGCCGGTGAGCAGGCAGTCGATGCCCCATTCGTCCATGGGGCAGGGCGAGATGCTGACGGCGGAGATGCCGTCGGCCACCAGCAGGGTATCGCGGTTGGCGGTGAGCCTGGCGATCTCGCGCACCGGGTGCAGGGTGCCGGTGGAAGTTTCCGACAGCTGCACCAGCACGCCTGCAGCGTCCGGGTGTTCGTTCAGGGCGGCTTCCACTTCCGCCGGGGTGACCGGGCGGCCCCAGTCCACCACCACGGACACCACGGAGAGGCCGCGCACGGCGGCGATTTCGCGCCAGCGCTGGCCGAACTTGCCGCCTTCGACCACGATGACCTTCTCGCCCGGCTTGAACAGGCCGTGCACGGCGGCGGTCATGACGCCCGAGCCGGAACAGGCCATGGGCAGCACCGGCTGGGCCGTGCCGAACAGTTCGCGCAGCTTGGGCTGCACCGCCGCCATGATGGCCTTGAAGGCGGGCTTGCGGTGGTGGATCATGTCATGGGCCATGGCCAGCCGCACCCGTTCGGGCGTGGGCGTGGGGCCGGGAGTGAGCAGGCGGGGCTTGTCGAGCATGCCGCAATGTCTCCGGTTCAGGCGCGGAATATCCGCGCGGTGAAGGATTTCAGGTAGTCGGTCTCGGCCATGGCCGGGTGTACCGGGTGGTCCGCGCCCTGATGCCCCTGTGCGATGATCTGGGCCTGCATCTTCCGTTTTGCCGCGGCATGGGTAAGCACGCGGCGCAATTCTTCCCTGTCGAGGTGTTGCGAGCAGGAACAGGTGACGAATACACCCCCATCGGCCACCAGGTCGAGTGCCAGTTCGTTGGCCCGCTGGTAGGCCGTCAGGCCCTGCTTGGCGTCCTTCCTGCGCTTGATGAACGCGGGCGGGTCCAGGCAGACCAGACCGAACTTGCGGCCCTCGCGCCGCAGTTCCGTCATGGCCTCGAAGGCGTCGCCCTCGATGCCGTCGGCGTCGTCCACACCGCCCGGCCCATAGGCGCGGCCATTGGTCTTCACGTTTTCCACCGCCAGTTCGACGGCAGGCAGGGACGCATCCACCAGCGTGACCGATGCCGCGCCCGCGCGCGCCGCCGTGGCGCCAAAGCTGCCCACGTAGCAGAACACGTCCAGCACGTCCTGCCCCTTGGCGAAGCGGGCGGCAAAGGCCCGGTTGCCGCGCTGGTCGTAGAACCACCCGGTCTTCTGCCCGGCGGTGAGCGGCACGGTGAAGGTGCAGCCGTTCTCGGAAATTTCCACCGTGTCGGGCACGGAGCCGTAGGCCACACGCACCTCGCGGGTCAGCCCTTCCAGTTCGCGCGAGGCCGTGTCGTTGCGCAGCAGCACCCCGGTGGCCCCGGTGGCCTCCACCAGCGCGGCAACCACCGCGTCGGTCTGCGCGTCCATGCCCGCCGTGGTGATCTGGGCCACCAGCGTGTCGCCGTAGCGGTCCACCACAAGGCCGGGCAGCATGTCGCCCTCGCCAAAGCACAGCCGGTAGTGCGGCGTGTCGAACAGCGCCTGCCGCAAGGCCAGCGCGCGGCCAATACGCGTTTTGAGCAGGTCCGCGTTCAGCGGGTCGTTCTCGCGGCGGCTCACCAACCGGGCGCAGATCAGCGATGCCGGGTTCACGTAAGCCGTGCCCAGGCAGCGGCCCCCGTCGTCCATGACCAGGGCGGCCTCGCCCGGCGCAAAGTCCTTGAGCGGCGTGCGCTGCACGTCCACTTCGTTGCTGAACACCCACAGGTGCCCCACGCGCAGTCGGCGCTCTTCTCCGCGTTTCAGGATCAGTGTCTTCATGCGGTCCTTTACTGGCTGTAATAACAAGAAGAACCGGGGGAAGGGGAAAACCCCCTTTTGCGGCAGCCGTTGGGCGAGTCTTCGAGCCTTACGGATGGCGACCGCAGAGCGTGAAGGGGTTTTCCCTTTCCCCCGGAACCCCATCCCTTTTCCCAAAAACGTTTCAATTGGGTTTGCCCAGCCTACTGTGGCAGCCCCCAAATGAAAAGTTTTGAAGGATAGGGAGGGGGTGCGGGGGAGGGAAAGGAAACTTTTTCAAAAGTTTCCTTTCCCTCCCCCGCGTGAATTTTCTTAGTGAGCCAAGCCCCAATTCTCACCTTGCCCCCAGTCAACTGCCAACGGAACATCCAGTGCAACCCCGCCGGGGCGCACGCCGGACATGAGCGCGGCAAGGCGCTCGCCAGCGGCGGGGGCGTTGTCGGCGGGCACTTCCAGCAGCAGTTCGTCGTGCACCTGCAGGATGAGCCGGGCGTTCAGCGCGTGCAGTTCCGGGTCGGCGTGGGCTGCCAGCATGGCCAGCTTGATGATGTCGGCGGCGCTGCCCTGGATCAGGGTGTTGATGGCCTGACGGCGCGCCTGCGACTTCAGCTGGGTGTTTTCGGAATGGATTTCCGGCAGCAGGCGGCGGCGGCCCGCCATGGTGGTCACGTAGCCCAGTTCGCGGGCGGTGGTTTCCGCCTCGTCGTAGAATTCGCGCAGCTTCTGCAACTTGCTGAAATACCGTTCGATGAACGCCTTGGCCTCGGTAAGCGGGATGCGCAGTTCCTGCGCCAGCTTCTGCGGCCCCATGCCGTAGATGAGCCCGAAGTTGATGGTCTTGGCGTTGCGGCGCTGGTCGGTGGAAACCTGATCCTGCGCCACGTCGTACAACAGGCTGGCGGTGCGGCTGTGGATGTCCGCCCCCTCGCGGAAGGCGGCCAGCAGCGTGGGGTCTTGAGACATGTGGGCCAGCACGCGCAGTTCCACCTGTGAATAGTCGGCGGACACCAGCCGCAGGCTCGGCGCGGCGGTGAAGCAGGTGCGCATGCGGCGGCCCAGGTCGCCCCGCACGGGAATGTTCTGGAGGTTCGGGTTGCTGGACGACAACCGCCCGGTGGCCGTGGCCAGCTGGTTGAAGGTGGTATGGATGCGCCCGGCACCGTCCACGAGGCGGGGCAGCGGTTCCAGATAGGTGGAGCGCAGCTTCTCCAGCTTGCGGAATTCCAGGATGGCGTCCACCACCGGATGGCGACCGGACAGCTTTTCCAGCACGTCCTGCGCGGTGGAGGTCTGGCCGCCCTTGGTCTTGCCGCCCGTGGGCAGACCCAGCGTGCCGAACAGCAGTTCGGCCAGCTGCTGCGACGAGCGGATGTTGAATTCGCCCCCGGCGGCCTTGTAGACGTCGCGCGTCAGGCGGTCCAGTTCGCCCTGCACCTCGCGCAGGAAGGCGGCAAAGGCGTCCAGATCCACGGCGATGCCTGCGGCCTCCATGTCGGCCAGCACGGGGATCAGCGGCATTTCCAGCGTGCGCATCAGGCGGGACAGCTGCGCCCCGGCCAGACGGCCCGACAGCGCGCCCGCCATTTCCAGCGCCAGCAGGCCGGGATTGCCGGACGAGCGCTCCAGTTCGTCGCCCCAGCGGGCGGCCAGACGCGGCCAGCCGTAGTCGCGCTCTTCCGGGTTCAGCAGGTAGGCGGCAAGCCCCAGGTCGAACCAGCGGGCCGGGTCCACGCCGCCCCACGCCGGGTCGGTGCGCAAGAGATGCTTCACGTCGGGCGCGGCCACCTGGGCGGCCTTGGAAAGGTGGCGGGCAAGGGCCTCCACCGGGCCGGAGTAGCGGCTTTCGCAATCCCCTGCGGCCACGGCGTAGGCGGTGATGGCGCCGTTGTCGAACAGCGGCACCACGGCGGCGGCCACGCCTTCGCAGTCGGGCAGCTTGCCGGGGTCGGCGCAGGTGTTCACCGGATCGGCCCGGCGGCCCTCGTCGCCGAACAGGCTGGCCTGCACCTGACCGCTGGAGCGCGGGGCGGAGGTGACGCTGCCGTTCTCGATCATGCCGGATAGTTCGCGGGTCAGTTGGCGCAGCTCGAATTCACGCAGCATGGCCCCTGCCTCCGCCGGGTCCAGCGGGCGCACGGCCAGGTCGGGCAGGGTCACTTCCGGGCAGGCGTCGGTGGTCAGGGTGGTCAGCTGGCGGTACAGGAACATGGTTTCAAGGTGCGGCTCGAACTTGGCGCGCAGCTTTTCGGGCAGATCGCCCACGCGGTCGCGGATTTCTTCCAGCGAGCCGAAGTCCTTGAATATCTTTTCCGCCGTCTTGGGGCCCACGCCGGGGATGCCGGGAATGTTGTCCGACGAATCGCCGATGACCGCCTGAAAGTCGGGCCAGCGGGCGGGCGCAAGGCCCGTTTCCGCCGTGAAGTCCGCCAGCGTGACCAGCTTTTCTTCCTTGGCCGCCGGGTCCCACAGCACCACGTTGTCGTGCAGGCACTGCTTGAGGTCCTTGTCCGTGCCCACGATGACCACGGGCCGCTCGCTGCGGTGGCGCGCCGCCAGCGAGGCGATGCAGTCGTCGGCCTCGCATCCGTCGGAGACGACCAGCGGAAGGCCCAGCGCCTTCACCATGCGCTTGATGGGGTCCAGTTGCTGCACCAGCGGTTCCGGCGTCACGGCGCGCTGCATCTTGTACGGCGGGAACAGCTCGTGTCGGAAGGTCGGTCCCTTGCCGTCCAGCACGAAGCAGAAATTGGTGGGGCGTTCCTCGCGCAGAAGGCGCAGCAGGATGCGGGTGACGATGAACAGCGCGTTGGTGGGAAACCCGTCCGAACGCTGCATGCTCTGATAGGCGTAGAAGCCCCGGAAGATGAAGGCCGAGCCGTCCATGAGCCACAGGGGATCGCCGCGAAGGCCGAGGCGTTGGGTAAGCGACATGCTGGTTCCGGTTGGCGGTTGGATGTGAGGGGTTGGCGCGCCGGACGGGCCGGTACGACAGGGCTGCGCGGGGCGGCACCGGGACGGGGCGCAGTCCCGTCATTCCGGCAGGAACCCCTAGCGCGGTCACGGGCCGGGCCGCCTGCGCAAAGGGTATACGTCACGCCGCGCCCGAAGCAAAGCCGTGTGCGCGGGTGCGGGCTGGTACGGGTGGCGCGGGGCGGTAACCATGGCGGCGCGGGGATGCCTGTAACCGTCAGGCTGGCAGGCCGGGACCGGACAGGCCGACGGGATAGGCCGACGGGATAGGCCGACGGGACAGGTAAGGGCGGACAGGGCCGCATCGCCGTCACAACGGCTTCACCCGTTCCCGCACATCCTTGCGCCAGCGGTTCAGCGGGCGGCAGCAGCCTTCGCCCACCTGCAACACGGCGGCGGCCTGCGCGTCGGTGATCACCAGTCGGCAGCGGTAGCGCGCGCCATCCCAGAACAGGCCGGGGCAGCGGCGGTGGTCGCCGTAGGCCTCCCGCCCCGGCGGGCACTGGGATTTGGCGCAGCAATAGCCGCAGCCCACGCAATCGCGGTGCAGAAACAGCAGGGCGAACACGGCGCACCCCCTTCCCCGTGTTGCGCCGCGTGTCCGTGGTGACCTGTTCGTGGCGCCCGGTTCGCAGTGCGCGGGCATCGTGCGGCAGGAACGGGGATGCTTCTTTCATACCTTGGCCCGCGTGGCTTGTCAGCAGGCGACGCGGAATGCGTGTGGTCTGCTCTTTTTTATTTATCAAGCATAACGCCAGGGAATCACATGGGTTTATTTGCTGGCGTTTCTTGCCACCCCGCCTTCCTTCCCCCCCATTTTGTCACGTTTCCCCGGTTTATCGTCCCCGCGATAGAACCCTTTGCCCCACCGCGCTACTCCCGTGGCTCACGATGCACGCCCCGCGTCCGGCTGTCCGGTTCCGGATGCCCCGGCGAGGCGGGCACACTCACCACACTCATTTCAACCAGCAAGGGAGGCGGGAATGGCGGATACGAACAAGACGGGGGCGGCGGCGGGAGCGGCCCCGGCACACGGAGCGGCGGACGTTGACGTCACCTGTTCCCCGTTCCTCACGGGCATCCGGGCGGTGCTGGGCGAACGCACCCCCGCCAACATGGCCCTGTGGGCGCTGACCGCCGTGCTGCTGCTGGCGCTGGTCAAGGAATCCGTGGCCCCCTCGTGGACAGTGGCCTGGAGCCACCCCACCTGGGGCACCGTCAACGTGGTGCCGGTGCTGGGCATCGGCGTGGGCATGGTGGCCGGTTTCCTTGGCGGCATGGTGGGGGCGTTCATCAGCCTGTTCTCCGTGCCCCTGTACACCCTGTGGCTGGGCCTGCCGGTCAAGGTGGCCCTGGGCACCAACAGCCTTGCCTCCGCCGTCATCGGCCTGATGGCCGCCATGGTGCACCTGTCCAAGAAGACCCCCAACATGAAGGTGGCCTTTCCCATGATGGCCACCGGCTTTCTGGGCGCGGGCGCGGGCGCGTACATCTCGCTCGGCATGTCGCCGGAACAGCTGAAGATGTACTTCTCCATCCTGGTCTTCTGCGCGGCGTTCTGGATGCTGTGGCGCGCCTTCCGCCCCGGCGCGGGCAAGGGCGCGGGCTTCGTGGCCACCGAAAAGCAGGGCCTGCTCTACGCGGGCGGTGAATGGAACGGCGTGTCCTACCGCACCAACATCCTGTACCCGGCCTTCGGCAACTTCTTCATCGCCGCGCTTACCGGCATCATCGGCGTGGGCGGCGGCTTCCTGTTCACCCCCATGCTGCACGCGGCCTTCGGCCTGCCCATGATGGTGGCCGTGGGCACCGGCAACTTCGTCAAGGTGGCCAACATCGGCTCGCAGTTCATCGTGCGCGGCGTGGCCGACACCGTCATCTACCAACTGGCCGTGTTCGCCATGATGGGCGGCTACTGCGGGGCCAACTTCGGGCGGCGTCTGGGCTGCGTGGTGGACACCCGCTACCTGCGCCTGTTGTTCGGCATCCTGCTGATCTTCGTGGGGTTGCAGTACATGGGGATTAAGCTGGGCCTTGGCAGCGCCTAGGCTGCGGCTTGGTCTTTTGCGCGCTGGCGGCGTTGAGCTGCGCCTGCCATTTCGGGTGAATACGACAAAAGTATGCACCCTCATGGCAGGCTTGCTCGCCTTGCCAGCGAACAAAATCCCTGCGCCGCAGGATGGCGGTGGCGCAGAACGTCAAACCAGAAAAAATTCATGAGCCCTGCGCCGCAGGTGGCCGCACGGGGTGTCCAGGAAAATAGCATGGCGATGCGGTGGCCCCTGCGGCGCATCCGTAACGTATCCAATCAACGTCGGGAGAAACGACATGGCGAACAGAAAGGCCAGCAGGGCCGTGGACATCGCGCCGCGCAGCCTTGCGGAGGTGCGCACGGAAACGGTGGAGTGCGACCTGTTGATCATCGGCGGCGGCAACGCCGGGTGTTTCGTGGCCACCGAGGCCAAGCGGCTTGATCCGTCGCTGCGCGTGGTGATCATGGAAAAGGCCGAGATCATGCGTTCCGGCGCGTGTTCTGCAGGCATGGACGCCCTGAACACCTACATTCCCGAAGGCAAGACCCCCGAAGATCTGGTGCGCTGGAGCCGCGCCCAGGTTGGCGGCGGTCCCCTGCGTGAGGACCTGGCCCTCAGCAACGCCGAGGAGCTCAACGAGGCCATCGACGACCTGGAGCGCTGGGGCCTGCCCATCCTGCGCGACGAGAACGGCAAGATCCGCTATCGCGGCAAGTGGGACATCTCCATCCACGGCGAACAGCTGAAGCCCATCATGGCCGAAAAGGCCATCGAGGCCGGGGCCGAAGTGTACAACCGCGTGGTGGGCACCGGCCTGCTCATGGACGGCGGCCGCTGCGTGGGGGCCACTGGCCTTGGCGTGCGTGACGGCGCGTTCTACGTGTTCCGCGCCAAATCCGTGGTGGTTTCCACCGGCGGCGCGGGCACCCTGTACAAGTCGTACACCGCCGATTCCACCGACAGCGGCGCGCAGATCTGGATGTGCCCCTACTGCGTGGGGTCCGGCTATGCCATGGGCTTCCGCCAGGGCGCGGAGCTGTCGTCGCTGGAGCAGCGCTGGGTGGCCACCCGCACCAAGGACTTCTGCGGCCCCGTGGACACCATTTCGGTGGGTTACAAGGCCCCCATCATCAACTGCAAGGACGAGCGGGTCATGAGCCGCTACGCCCACCTTGGCGGCGACGCGGCCCCGCGCTTCATCCGGGCCAACGCTCCCATGGAGGAATGGCTGGCCGGTCGCGGCCCCTGCTACTGCGACACCCGCAACATGGCCCCCGAACTGGTGCAGGCCATGATGACCGACTACCTCAACGAGCGTCCGTCGTTCGTGCTGTTCCTGGCCAGCCGGGGGCAGGACGTGACCAAGGACCCCATCGAGATCTACGGGTCCGACCCGTACATCATGGGTGGCCACACCATGGGCGGTTTCTGGGTGGACATGCAGCGCATGACCACCGTGCCCGGCCTGTTCGCGGCGGGCGAGACGGCGGGCGGCAACCCCAACAAGTTCGTGGGCGGCTGCGCGGCGGAAGGCAAGCTGGCCGCGCGCGGCGCCATTGCCTACATGGCGGCGGGCCTTGAAACGCCCGACGAATCCGCCGTCGGCTCGCAGGTGGAATCGGAAAAGGCCCGCGTGTTCGCGCCGCTGCTGCGTGGCAAGGACTACGATGGCGTGACCCCCACCGAGATGAAGGAACGCCTCCAGCGCCTGATGGACGAGTACGCGGGCGGCAGCTCGCAGTTCTATCGCACCAACGAGGAGCGCCTGGACTACGCCCTGCGCCATATCAAGATGCTGCAATCGCAGTTCGCCTACCTGAAGGCCGCCGACCTGCACGATCTGATGCAGGCCAACGAGACCATGGACCGCGTGGACGTGGCCGAGGCCGTGGTGCACCACCTGAAGGCCCGCCGCGAAACCCGCTGGGCCGGGTGGCAGACCCGCAGCGATTACCCCGGTCGCGACGACGCCAACTTCGACTGCTTCGTGGAAACCCGGCGCGACCCGGCCACCGGCGAGGTAACCGCCTTTACCCGGCCCTACGAACAGCTGGTCCCCGGTGACCGGTTCAAGGCCTAACCGCATTTCATCCGGACGGAGGAATACATGCCGCCGAGAATACTGACCGAAAAATGCAACGGCTGCGAAGGGCTGCCCGAATCGCGCTGCGAGGAAGCCTGCCCCGGCAACCTGATGGTGGTGGACGCAGCCACGGGCAAGGCCCGCTGCCGCTGCACGCGCGACTGCTGGGACTGCATGTCCTGCACCAAGGCCTGTCCCCGCGCCGCCATCGAGACGCGCATTCCCTACCAGTTGGGGTACCACAAGGCGTCCCTGCGGCCCATCATGGGCAAGGAGCACATCACCTGGAAGTGCGTGGACATCCACGGTGTGGAAACCACCTACAAATACCGAAACCGTCTGGCCGTGGCCCCGGCCATTCTTACTGACAAGGACGCGTAATCACACTCCGGGGGGCGGAGGCGGCGCGGACATCCGGTGTCCGATACCGCCTTTGCCCCCTTGCCATACGCCACAGGAGTACTACGCTCTCCGCCAGGGGGGCTCATGGAACGCAACTGGCATCTCTGGACCGAGGACTTTTTCGCCGACCTGCCGGACGAGCGGGCGGCGTTTCTGGCGTTGTCGCGCCGGAGGGACTTTGCGAAGAACGACATGGTGTTCTTCGAGGAGGACTCCGGCGATTCGTGCTTCTACGTGGAGCAGGGCATCGTGCGCATCTTTCGCATTGCGCCGTCGGGCAAGGAGCCCATCTTCTTTCTGCGCAGACGGGGCGAGATGTTCGGGCTGGCAGAGGTGCTGGATTCGGTGCCGCGCAAGGCCAATGCCCAGGCCCTTACCCCGTGCGTGCTGCGCGAGGCGGGGCGGGACGAGTTCGAGGGGTTTCTGGCGGAGAATTTTGGTGTGGCGCGCAGGGTCATTGCCACGCTGGGCGGGCGGGTGCGTTATCTCGGCGAGCAGGTGGGCAACCTGATGACCTGCGACGTGGGCACCCGGCTGGCCAAGTTGCTGGTGTACATGGCCTACGAGGTGCTGGGCGACGAGGCGGCCTGGCATGAGCCCGCCGTGATTCCCGTGCGCCTGACCCAGGAGCAGATGGCCGCCATGACCGGCTCGTGCCAGCAGACCGTCAGCGACTTTCTGCGCGAGATGCAGGACGAGGGACTGGTACGGGTGACCCGCCGCGAGGTGGTGGTGGTGCATCCGTTGAAGCTGCTGGAGCGCGCTGAGTTGTAGAGGGTTGGGGACAGGGCTGACGCCGGACGGCGTTCCGGCCCCGTCGGGGCGTTGCATGCCGTCCGATGCGGACCGCCCCCCTGTCGTCCCCCTTCCCGTTTCGGTCTTGCCCACCATGCCCGAAGACGCAGCAACGTCGCGTTGCCGCTGTTGCTTCGGCGCCGCCCGCGTGCTAGCACCGCGCCATGAGTACTCCTGTCCGTTCCCCGCGTCGTAACGCCCGTCCCGTGTTGCGCCGTGCCGCATCGCGGCTGGCTTCGCCCTGTGGCGGCTGTCCCGGCGCATCCGACCAGATGTGCGATGCGGGTGACCCCGGCCCCCCCGTTTCCATTGACCCCTTTGCCTCTTCGGCCTGCGCCGGGTGCCCTTCTGCCCGCGCGGAATCCATGCCTGATGGCCCCGCTGGACAGGCGGAGGGGGCGGCTTTTGGCGCATCTGCGGCAGCGGGGGCAGTTCCTGCGCCGTCCGCGTCGTCCACGTTATCCGGAGCGTCCGTGCAATCCGGGCCATCCGTTGGCGGCCACGCCGCGCCCACGCGGGTCTGGCTGGCGCTGCTGGCCGTTGTGGCCGTGGGCATCGGCTGGCTGCTGGCCCGCCCGTTCATCCACACGCTGGCCGTGGCCATCGTGGTGGCTGCGCTGGCGGCCCCCCTGCAAGAGCGCATCGCCTGTCGGGTGCGCCAGCGCGACCTTGCCGCGGCGTCCACCATCCTTACCCTGCTGCTGGGCGTGGCCGCGCCGCTGGCCGTGTTCGTGGCCGCACTGATTCCCCAGGCCCGCGCCCTGGCCCGCGCGGCCATGGCCTTTTACGCCGCGTCCGGCAATGGCGCGGGCGAAACCGCCGCCGGGGCTGCCGCAACGGGCGCAACCACTGCGGCAGCTTCCCTGCCCGCGCCGGTGGAACTGGGGCTGGCCCGGCTGCATGAACTTTCGGTGTGGGTTACCCAGACTCTGGGCGGCTTCGGCATCGACGCCTCGGGCATTGCCGACTTCGACCCGGCCAGCCTGCGCGGCACCCTGCTGGGCGCGGCCCGCCAGGCCGGGGAGGCCGTGTTGCACGGCATTACCGCCGGGGTGGGCAATGCCGTGTACCTGTTCGGCCACTTTCTGCTGATGCTGTTCATCCTGTATTTTCTGCTGCGCGACGGGCGTCAGATGATGGCCTTCGTCAAACGCGTCTCGCCGTTGGCCCACGCACAGGAGGACCGCCTGCTGTCGGCCCTGCGCGGCGTGGCCCGCTCGGTGTTCATGGGCGGTGTGCTGGTGGCCGTGTTCCAGGGTGTCATTGGCGCGGTGGGCTTTGCCCTGGTGGGGCTGCCCGCGCTGTTCTGGGGCTTCGCCATGTCCTTCGCGGCCATGATTCCCGTGGTGGGCACGGCGCTGATCTGGGCGCCAGCCACGGCCTATCTGTACCTTTCGGGCGAGACGTGGCAGGCGGTGTTTCTGCTGGGGTGGTGCGCGGTGCTGGTTTCCAGTTCCGACGGCCTGCTGCGCGCGTGGTTCATGAAGGAAGGCGCGGGCATTCCCATGCTCTACCTGTTCCTGGCCATTCTGGGCGGCCTGAACATGTTCGGCATTCTTGGGCTGTTGTACGGGCCGTTGTTGCTCACCTTCGCCATGGTGGCCCTGACCATGTATGCCGAGGTGGCGGCGGAGATTACCCCCAAGGATGCCGGGCCGGTCTAGAGCCATCCTAATTCAGAAACAGCCCTTGGGCTGTCCCCGTTCTTGCCCGTCAAAACGACGAAAGGCCCCCGCCGCACGGGGGCCTTTTTCGTTCAGGGGAAGATGCCGGGCGGGTGCACACCCATTTCTTCCCGTACGGGAATGGCCCGCGAAATTCAGTGCAGCGACTGACTCAGCGATTGGCCCAGCGACGGATGCAGCAACAGGCCCAATAACGGGGCGGCCAGCACGTTGACCAGGCCCGCCAGAATCATCACCAGGCTGGCGATGGCGCCTTCCTCGTCACCCACCCGGCGGGCCTGCGCCACGCCCGCGCCGTGCGCGCCCATGCCCAGCAGCGCCCCGCGCGCAAGGCTGGTACGCAACGGCAACCGC
Organism: Nitratidesulfovibrio termitidis HI1; assembly: GCF_000504305.1. Taxonomy (NCBI): domain Bacteria; kingdom Pseudomonadati; phylum Thermodesulfobacteriota; class Desulfovibrionia; order Desulfovibrionales; family Desulfovibrionaceae; genus Nitratidesulfovibrio; species Nitratidesulfovibrio termitidis. The sequence goes on along the minus strand of NZ_KI632512.1, from coordinate 2,176,339 downwards.
GCCAGCAGCAGCTGGCCAAGGGCCGCGCCGAACACGCCCGTCAGCACCACGAACACTGCCGTCAGGTCCGGCACGCCGCCAAGGCTGCCCGAAACGGTCATGGCAAAGGGGGTGCTGATGGAGCGCGGCAGCAGGCTTTGCCGCATGGCGCCAGAAACGCCGAGCAGGGTGGCCAGACCCCAGGCAGAAAGCATGGCCAGGCTGCTGCCCGTGGCCACTCCGGCCAGCAGAATCGGCCAGTGGCGGCGGATCAGCGCGCGCTGCTCGAAAATGGGCAGGGCGAAGGCCACGGTCACGGGACCCAGCATGACCATCAGCCAGTGGGTGCCCCGGATGTAGTCGCTGTAGCCAACGCGCAGGGACAGGGCCAGCGCCAGCAGCAGCAATGGCGCAAGGCACAGGGGTGACGTCCACCAGCGGCCCATGCGGGCATGCACCCAGCGGGCCGCAAGGTACAGGACGATGGTGGCCGCCGACCAGAACAGGCCGGAAAGCAGGGGCAGGGCGGCAGGGTAAAGATTCATGGCGTTGCTCACGAAGGATGACGGCGCGAACCGGACGCCGCCATGCCGGTACGGCCCGGAGCTGTACGGTCCGGACCGGAAGGGACCGGCCCGGAATGGCCCGGACAGGCAAGGGCGTGGGCGGCGCCACGAAAGTGCATCCGGCAGCAGGCATCCACCACCAGCGCCGTGCCGCCCATGACCGTCAGCGTGCCCAGCAGCACCACGGCCAGCAGCTTCAGCCCCAGCAGGCTCAGGAATTCGCGGTGGTCCAGCACCGCCAGCACGGCGGGCACGAAGAACAGCAGCATTTCGGCCATCAGCCAGCGGGCGCCGCGTTGCAGATCCGCCGCGTTCACCTTGCCGGAGGCCAGCAGCAGCAATACCAGCAGCAGCCCCACCACTCCGCCGGGCACGGGCAGGTGGGCGAATCGGACCACGGCCTCGCCCGCCAGCCACAGGGCGGCGAGGAACAGACTCTGGATCAGTCGGCTGCGGCGGGCGGCCAGCCGCATGGAAAGGGAAAGCTTGCGAACGGACATGTGATGCTCCTTGGCGCTGCTTGGCGTCGGTATCTACGTATGCCCGGCACATCTGGTCGTAAAATGAATTGACAGCATGGAAGGTATCTCTGATAGGAATAGAGCATGGAGTTCAGAACGTTGCAAGCTTTTGTGGAAGTGGTGCGCCACGGGGGATTTTCCGCCGCGGCCAGGGCGCTGTTCACCACCCAGTCCAACGTGAGCAAGGCCGTGCGCCAGTTGGAGGGCGAACTGGGCGTGGTGCTGCTGGACCGCATGGGCAGCAGAAGCCAGCTCACGGATGCGGGCGAGGTGGTGTTCCGCAGGGCGCGGGGCATCCTGGCCGCCACCGAGGACATCCAGGGTGAACTGGACGACCTGCGGGGGCTGCGGCGCGGAACGTTGCGGCTGGGCGTGCCGCTGTTCGGCAGCCGCGTCCTGTTCGCGCCGGTGTTTGCGTTGTTCCGCAGCCGCTACCCCGGTGTGGACGTGGGGCTTGTGGAGGACGGCAGCAGGCGGCTGGGCGAACTGCTGCACGCGGGCGAGGTGGACCTTGCCGCGTCGCTGGCGCCCATATCCGAGGAGTTCGAGTGGCAGCACGTGCGCGCGGAACCGCTGATGGTGCTGCTGCCGCCGGGGCATGGCATGGCGGGGCGAAAGGCCCTGCGGCTGCGCGACATCGCTGGCGAGCCGTTCATCCTGTTCGACGAGGCGTTCCAGCTGAACCAGATCGTGCTGGACGGGTGCGAGCGTAGCGGCTTTCGTCCCAGGGTGGCGGCGCGCAGCGGTCAGATGGACTTCATCATCGGGCTGGTGGAGGCGGGGCTGGGCGTGGCGCTGCTGCCCCGGCTGATGGTGGCGGACCATACCACCACGGCGGCGCGGGTGCTGCTGGACGAACCGGACATGCAGTGGCGCATGGCGCTGGTCTGGCGGCGCGGGGGCTACCTGTCGCACGCGGCGCGGGCATGGCTGGACATCGCGCGCGAGGTGCACGGTGGCGGGCAGGACGTCCCGTCCGGTACCGGGTGAACGCGTGGCATGCGCCCGAAAACGCATGCGTCCCCACTCCACGGGCATGGAGCGGGGACGCGGCGTTTCGCGAGCGGGAGGCGCGCGGCTATTCCACCGTCACGCTCTTGGCGAGGTTGCGCGGCTGGTCCACGTCCTTGCCCAGGTAATCGGCGGCCTCGTAGCTGAACAGTTGCAGGGCGGGCAGCACCAGAAAGGCGGCCATGGGGCCCCAGGCGTCGGGGATGGACCAGGGGTGGTCCACCCGCAGTTCCACGCCGGGGTTGGTCAGGGCAATGATCTTGCCGCGCCGGGCCTGCACTTCTTCGATGTTGGACTTCACCTTGGGGAACAGTTCGTCGTTGAGCGCCAGGGCAAAGGTGGGGAAGTCCGGGTCGATGAGCGCGATGGGGCCATGCTTCATCTCGCCGGATGCGTAACCTTCTGCGTGGATGTACGAGATTTCCTTCAGCTTCAGCGCGCCTTCCAGGGCCAGCGGGAAGCAGTGGCCGCGCCCCAGGTAGAAGAAGCTCTTGGCCTTGGAATAGGTGCGGGCCAGCACCTGCGCCTCGTCGCGCATGGCGGGCAGCACGGTTTCCAGTTGGCCGGGCAGCTTCCTGAGGGTTTGCAGCACGTTGGTGCGCACATTGTCAGACAGCGCGCCGGTGTTGCGGCCCCAGTGCAGGGCCATCAGGGTCAGCAGCACCATCTGGCTGCACATGGCCTTGGTGGAGGCCACGCTGATTTCCGGCCCGGCCTGGGTGTAGATGACCGCATCCGCCTCGCGCGCGATGGAAGAACCCACCACGTTGCACAGGCCCGCCACCTTCACCCCGTGCTCGCGCGCTATGCGCAGGGCGGCAAGGGTGTCTGCCGTTTCGCCCGACTGGCTGATGACCAGCACCATGTCCGCCGGGTCCAGGATGATGTCGCGGTAGCGGAACTCGGAGGCGATTTCCACGTTCACCGGCACGCGCGCCCAGCTTTCCAGCAGGTGCTTGCCCCACATGCCCGCATGGTACGAGGTGCCGCAGGCCACGATGTGCAGCCGCTTGGGCACCGGCAGCGCGGCCAGTTCCGGCAGGGTCACTTCCATGCGGTTCCAGTCCACGCGGCCTGCAAGGCAGTCGGTGATGACCTTGGGCTGCTCGAAGATTTCCTTGAGCATGAAGTGCTTGTAGCCGCCCTTCTGGGCCGCCTGCATGTCCCACTGGATGTGGTTGACGGCCTTTTCCACCGGCGAAAGGTCGGCGATGCGCATGACCTTCCACGAGTTGGCGTCGATGCGCACCAGTTCGCCGTCTTCCAGAAACACCACGTCGCGGGTGTAGGGCAGGAAGGCGGGGATGTCCGACGCCACGAAGTTCTCGCCGGTGCCCACGCCCAGGATCAGCGGGGCGGACAGGCGCGCGGCGTAGAGCACTTCCGGCTCTTCGGGCGTGGTCAGGGCCACGGCGTAGGCCCCGTGGGCCTGGCGCAGCGCCCAGGCAAAGGCGTCGAGCATGGTGGCGTTGTGCTTGCGGCCCTCGGAAATGAGGTTGGCCAGCACTTCGGTGTCGGTTTCGGAGTGGAAGACGTAGCCCTTGGCGGCAAGTTCGGCCTTCAGTTCCGCGTAGTTTTCGATGATGCCGTTGTGCACGATGGCGAGGCCGCCGTCGTTGGACTTGTGCGGGTGGGCATTGCGTTCCACGGGAATGCCGTGGGTGGCCCAGCGGGTGTGGCCCATGCCCGTGGTGGCCACGGTGTTGGGGCAGGACGCCAGCTTTTCGTCAAGGGCGGAAAGCTTGCCCTCGGCGCGCACGGTGATGAGTTCGCGGTTCTGGACGAAGGCGACCCCCGCCGAGTCGTAGCCCCGGTATTCGAGGCGGCGCAGGCCTTCTATGATGAGGGGAACGGCGGGACGATGACCGGCGTATCCGATGATGCCGCACATAGGTGGTGTGCTCCTTGGCAGAGGCGCGGCGGACGCCGCGCGGCGACGGCCTGGGTGGCCGCCGGAAGGTGTGGGCGAGGGCCGCCGGCTTTCGGAAAAAGCGGCGGCCGGTGCGGAAATCTTCCCGGTCGGCGCATGCCGCCCGAACGATTCCTCGCGGTGTGGCATGTATCAGGTTTGCGGCCCGGTTCGCAACTGGTGCGGGGGCATGCGCCGGTGCGGAAATTGCGGTGTGCGCAAGGATGCGGCCTGCTGGCGTGAGGGGCCGCAGGACTCGCGTCCGACTCGCGCACGATTCGCGCCCGGCTGGCATCCGGCCCGCGCGGGCTTGAGCGCAGCCTGGGCGCGGCGTGCGACCGGACCCGTGCACATCGTGACGTCAGGCAGCAGCGCGGTGCGCCTTCGTGTTGCCTGCCGCACTACCTGCCGTGCTACCTGCCGAAGAGGCGCGTCAGCCGCGCCAGTTCCGCGTACAGTCCGGGGTCCATCTGGTCCGGCGTCATCCGCCAGGCCCAGTTGCCTGCCGCGACGGAAGGGGTGTTCATGCGGGCCTCCGCCCCCAGGCTCAGCACGTCCTGCACCGGGGCCACGGCCAGTTCCGCCACGCTGCCCATGGCCAGCCGCAGCAGCACGCCGGGGGCCTGGTGCGGGGCAATGGCGTGCCCCACGTATTCTTCCACCCGGGCCCGCTCGTGCGCCGGGGCCGCTTCGAACCACGCGCGCGTGGGCGCGTTGTCGTGGGTGCCGGTGTAGACCACGCTGCGCACATCGTGCCGGAAGGGGACATCGGGGTTGTCTGCGGGGTCGCCGCCAAAGCCGAACTGCAGCACCTTCATGCCCGGCAGGCCGAAGGTCGCCTTCAGTTCGCGCACGTCGGCGGTGATCACGCCCAGGTCCTCGGCAATGAGCGGCAGCGCCGTGAACCGCCGGGCCAGCGTGCCGAACAGCTCCATGCCCGGCGCATCCACCCAGCGGCCATTGATGGCCGTTTCTTCCGCCGCCGGAATCTCCCAGTACCCCGCAAAGCCCCGGAAGTGGTCCAGCCGCACGATGTCGGCCATGCGCAGGTTGTGCGCCACGCGGCGCACCCACCAGGCAAAGCCGTCGCGCCGCAGGGCGTCCCAGTCGTACACCGGGTTGCCCCAGCGCTGGCCCGTGGCGCTGAAATAGTCCGGCGGCACCCCGGCCACGTGGGTGGGGGCGAAATCCTTGTCCAGTCGGAAATAGCCGGGGTTGGCCCACACGTCGGCGCTGTCGTGGGTGACGTAGATGGGCACGTCGCCCACCAGCCGCACGCCAAGGTCGGTGCAGGCGGCCCGCAGGTCATACCATTGGCGGAAGAACAGGTACTGGCAGAAGCGCACGTGATCCAGTGCGGCGGCTTCCTGCGCGTCCAGCAGGGCCAGCGCGTCCGCGTGGCGGCGGGCGAAGGGCTCGTCCCAGGTGGTCCAGGAAGCCCCGCCGAAGCGTTCCTTCAGCACCGAGAACCGGGCGTAGTCGTCAAGCCAGTGGGCGTTGCCCCGGCAGAAGCGCAGATAGGCGGTGTCCATGGCCAGTTGGTGGCGGTTGCGCTCCCACGCGGCGCGCAGCAGGACGCGGCGGTGCGCCTCCACGGCTTCGAACCGGACCGGGTCGCCGGAGCCGTGCGGACCGCCCGATCCGTGTGTCGCATCGCGAAACTGTTCGGCCCCGGCGTCCACGTCGGCCCACGAGACAAAGCCTTCTTCGGCCAGCCGTTCGGGGCTGATCAGCAGGGTATTGCCCGCAAAGGCCGAGGGGCTGGAGTAGGGCGAATTGCCGATGAAGGTGGAGGTGGGCGCAAGCGGCAGGAACTGCCACACCGTCTGTCCGGCCCCGGCCAGCAACCGCGCGAAGGCGTGCGCCGCCGGACCAAGGTCGCCGATGCCGAAGGCCGAGGGCAGCGAGGTGATGTGCAGCAGGATGCCGCTGGCGCGGACCGGTCGGGTCATGGCGTGCTCCTTGAAACGTGTGCGGCGGGGAATGATGCGCCCGGGCCATTACCGAGGGATGAGATGGATGAACCCGACTGCAACGCTAGCATGAACGTGAACTGCACGCCATGCGCGTAGACGGCGGGGTGCCGGGGAATGGGGCGAGATGCGGGGGTGCGGTCGGATTCGGACAAGGCCGGGCTGAGACGGATGACATCGACCCGGACCTGGCACTATTGCTCCGTTCCCGCCCGAAAGGACTCAACGCCGCACGCGATACCAGTATCCGTAGCTGGTGGCGAAGCCCAGCCCCTCATACAACGCACGGGCGGGGGTATTTTCTTGCCCCACTTGCAGCCATGCGACGCAGGCACCGTCACGCCGGGCCGCCGTCAGCATGGCGGCGACCAGTGCGCGTCCGTGCCCTTGTCGCCGCAAATCCGGACGAGCCACCACGGCGAAGATGCCGTAATCCTGGTCGGTGCGCACCCCAAGGCCGCATACTGCGGGCTGACCATCCGCGCACAACAGCCAAGTCTGGCCGGTCGTACCCAGAGTGGCCAGCAGGGTGCGCAGGACGGGATTCTCCGTGGCGCTGCCCGTGCGGCCACGCAACGTGCCTTCCGCCGTCAGCCATGCGGCGTGGTCCACCATGAGGCACTGGCGGGATGGTGAGGGCGTGGTGGGTACGGTGGGCCCGGTGTGCACAGTCACGGGGCGGACTGCGGAATCAGGCGCGCCGGTTTCCGCGCCCACGGCCCAACCGGCCAGATCCAGTTCCTGCACCAGTGTGGGATCGGTGGCGGTATAGCCCATGGCGGCAAGCACGGGGTCCAGTCCGCACCCCGCACCGCAGCCGGGGGCCGCCGTCGCATCGCGCCCGGATTCTCCGTCAGCGGTATCCGCCGCTACGTCTCCCCCTTCCAGCGGTTCCGGCAGCCGGAACTGCGGGGGCAGACCGCGCGCGGCGAACCAGGCTTCGGCCTCGCGCACGTGGCCTTCGTTCCACATGACGTCCGGGCATGTTGGCAGCAACGGCACGCCGCTGTTGATGCGCATGGAATAGCCGCCAGCCGCGCGCAGCAGCAGGTTGCCCCGCCATTCTTCCTCCTGCGCGGGCCAGGCAGCGAAGCAGACCGACTCCAGCCGCAGGCAGCGGGTCAGTCGTTCCTTCCGGGCGGCACATGCCGGGGCCACATCGAAGGCGAAGGGCAGGCGGTATGTCGTGCCGTGCCCCGTCACGGAATGTCTGCCGGTTTCCGAATCCATCAGCGCTCCCTTGTGCCGCAGGCCGTGGAGATTGGCTGCCCCAAAACGGAAGCCCCTGCGGCGTTGGTATGCCCCCCATTAGGTGGACAACGTAAAAAAGCCCCACTAGGGAATGACGTTGTAACCTGATGGGGGTGTTTTATGTCACAGCGGAACTTTATGACGTATAGCAAGGAATTTAAGGAGGCTGCGGTCAAGCTCTATCTTGAGGGCAATAAGGGCTACCAGCAGTTAACCAATGAATTGGGATTGAAGGACAAGAAGACATTGCGCACTTGGGTTGCAAAATTCCAGCGTGGTGAATCTCTTGAAGATGGCCGAGGCAGGCAAGGAGAGCGCTGCGGTCGACCGCGTACAAAGTTTGCTTCCGCTGAAGAGGAGCTCAAATACGTCAAGGCGGAGCTTGAATACGTAAAAAAGTTGTATCGCTCCCGGTTCGGCCACGAATGGGGAGCGCACAAAAAGGGTGGAATTTCTTGATAGTCGACGAACTGCGGAGTCGTTACCCACTCGCAGTTCTTCTGAAGCATGCAGGAATATCCAGGTCTGGATTTTACAAGTGGAAGAGCACATTCTTTCAACAGCGTGAGAACGACACTGTCGAGATGCATATCACCGCAATTCACTCGCTTCGTCCGTATTACGGATATCGCAGGATGTCCGTTGCGCTCAAGCGAGAAGGATTGCTTGTGAATCACAAGCGCGCGTACCGACTGATGCGTAAACTTGGCATTCAATCCACCATTCGCAAGAAACGGAAATTCTTTGGAAGGGTGGGGAGCAGTCTTTTTCCGAACCTGCTGAAGCGGGATTTTTCAAGCATGCAGCCTGGCAGAAAGCTCGTGACAGACATTACATATATCCCCGTCAAGAGTGGATTTATGTATTTGTCAGTCATCCAAGACCTGCACAATAACGAAATCATTTCCCACAACATGTCAAATCAGAACAATCTTGATCTCGTCTTTGCCACTCTGCGTGCCCTTCCCAGGCACGAGGACAAGGCTATTCTACACTCTGACCAAGGGTTTCAATATACGCACAAGACATACGCGGACAGGCTTACGGAAATGAACTTACGCGGCAGCCATTCCAGAAAAGGCAACTGCCTTGACAACGCTGTCGTTGAGTCATTTTTCTCGCACTTGAAAACCGAAATATTTGCTACCCAAAATGTCCTACCTGCTGCCGAGACTATGATCTTGGTAGAAGAATACATCCGCTTCTACAATGCGGAACGTTTCCAAAAGAGGCTTAGCCAACTTTCCCCTGCGGAATACAGGGAAAAGCTGGCCGCCTGAATGATGCCCCCAGGGGGCTTTTTCACTGTCTACTTGACGGGGGTCAGACCACGTGGCGGCAGGGGCGGAACATTCGCAAGGATGCATTTGCCGTTGCGATTTTTCGTTCTCCGGCAAGGAAGATGAATCTTTTGCGACGGGAGCGTGCGCCAGCCGTTGCACGAACACGGTGAGTGTTACGGATGGCGACCGCAACGCGCTCTTTGGTACGTGACAGAGCAAAAGACGAAATCTGACAGCTCTGCTCTCGATGTCCGTATGGCTCGCAAGCTCGCCTGACGTCCACGCTACGCGCCCTTCGGGTCGGTCCGCCGGAGGGCGAAAGGGCGCAACGGCCTAATACACGTACATGAATCCGGGCGTCACCACCCGCGACGCCGGTTGCAGGTCCAGCACCGATTCCAGCGCGTCGCGCAGCCACGACGAAGGTTTGGGCTGTTCCACCAGTACGGGCCGCTCGACGATGCCGCACAACTGCTGCAAATCGGTCATGGCCACGTCCATGCCGCCCAGAGCGTCCACCAGGCCCAGTTCGTGGGCCTGCCGTCCGGTCAGCGCCCGACCGTCGGCCACGGCGCGCACCTTTTCCACCGGCAGGTTGCGCGAATTGGCCACCTCGGTCACGAACTGGTCGTACATGTCCATGACCAGCGCTTGCAGGTACTCGCGCTCCTGCGGGGTCATGGCCCGGAAGGGCGAGCCCGCGTCCTTCATGTCGCCGGAAACCAGCGTCTGCCGGGCCAGTCCCAGCTTGTCCATCAGCCCCTGCACGTTGGGCAGTTCCATCTTCACGCCGATGGAGCCGGTGAGCGTGGCGGGGTTGGCGATGACGCGCGTGGCGCCCAGCGAGATGTAGTACCCGCCGGAAGCGGCCACGGTGCCCATGGACACCACTACCGGCTTCACGCGGGCCATGCGGCGCACGGCCTCCAGCAGTTCCTGCGAGGCGGCAACGCCGCCGCCGGGCGAATCCACCCGCAGCAGCACGCCGCGCACCGAAGGATCTTCGCGCAGGGTATCCATCCATGCGGTGGTCTTGGAGATGTCGGCAATCATGCCTTCAACCCGCACCACCCCGACGCGCGGGCCCGCGAACGGGCCCGTGCTGCCGGTCAAATGGCGCAAGGCGGCCGAAGCCCCCATAAAGAGGGCAACGGCCGCCAGAATGAGCAGGAATCCGAAGATGAACGGATGCCGCTGGCTGAAGGAGGGTCTAGCTGTCGGAAGCATCCTCTTCCAGCTTCTGCTTCAGCAGGTCACCAAGGTTCTGGCCGCCCGTATCGGCGGGACCGGCGCGGAATTCCTTGGGCTTGCGACGTTCTTCCTCGTCCTTGAGCTGCTTGATGGACAGCCCGAGGCGGCGTTCTTCGGCGGAGACGTGGATGACCTTGGCCTGGATGACCACGCCTTCCTTGAACATTTCGGAGGGCGACTTGATCTTCTTCTGGCTGATTTCGGAGACGTGGACCAGGCCTTCGATGCCTTCTTCCACTTCAACGAACAGGCCGAAGTCGGTGATGTTGGTCACCGTGCCTTCGATCAGCGCACCCACCGGGTAACGGGAAGGCACGTGGGTCCACGGGTCTTCGGTCAGCTGCTTGATGCCGAGGGTGAACTTTTCGTTCTCCTGATCGACGGTCAGCACCTTGGCCTGCACCACGTCACCGGTCTTGAACACTTCGTTGGGATGGCGGATCTTCTTGGTCCAGCTGATGTCGGACACGTGGATCAGGCCGTCGATGCCGTCCTCGATGCCGATGAACATGCCGAATTCGGTGATGTTCTTGATCACGCCTTCAAGGATGGTGCCTTCGGGGTACTTTTCAGCCACAACTTCCCACGGGTTCGGCTTGACCTGCTTCATGCCGAGGGAGATGCGCTTCTTGTCCTGGTCGACGCCGAGGATGACCACTTCCACTTCGTCGCCCACGCGCACCATCTGGGAAGGATGGCGCAGCTTGCGGGTCCACGACATTTCGGAAATGTGGACCAGGCCTTCCACGCCGGGCTCCAGCTCGACGAACGCGCCGTAGTCCACCAGGTTGGTCACGCGGCCCTGCAGCTTGGCGCCTTCGGGGTACTTGGCGGTGATGTCCTGCCAGGGGTCGGCCACCAGCTGCTTCATGCCCAGCGACACCTTCTGGTTGTCGCGGTCGAAGGAGAGCACCTTCAGTTGCAGTTCCTGGCCAAGGGTGACCAGTTCCTTCGGGTGACGGATGCGCTTCCAGGACATGTCGGTGATGTGCAGCAGGCCGTCCAGCCCGCCAAGGTCCACGAACACGCCGTATTCGGTGATGTTCTTGGCCTTGCCGGTGACGATCTGGTTCTCTTCGAGAGTGCGCAGCAGATCCTGACGCTTGGAATCGCGTTCCTCTTCAAGCAGGACGCGGCGGGAAACGATGACGTTGCTGCGCCGACGGTTGATCTTGAGAACACGGAATTCGTATTCCTGATTGACCAGCGCGTCCATGTCGGGGACGGGGCGCAGGTCCACGTGCGAACCGGGCAGGAAGGCTTCGACGCCGCCGAGATCGACGGTGTAGCCGCCCTTGATGCGACGCACGATGCGGCCGGTGATGACCCCGTTGTTTTCCTGAATCTCTTCGAGCTTGTCGAAGAGCTGCATGCGCTTGGCCTTCTCGAAGGACAGGGTGATGGTGCCTTCCATCTCGTTCTTGCGAACGACGAAGACGTCCACCTTGTCGCCCACGGCGATGTTGACCTTGCCGGTGCTGTCCCTGAACTCGGAAGCGGAAATCTGCCCTTCGGACTTGAAGTTCACGTCGACGAGGACGCTGTCCTCATCCACGCGCACCACCTCGCCCTTGATGATCGACCCTTCTTCAAGGTCGCCGAAATCGGAGCTGAGGTAATTCTCGAGGGCGCTCTCGAAACTCAGATCCATTTCAAGAGCGGCGTTTTCCATGTTTTCGGGGGTTGCTGTCATACGTTTCCTCCAACCGACGCAAATTTTCCCGCCCTGATGCGCGGGATTGGTCTGCATAGCAGAATGCCCGGGGAATGACAACCGCGCGAGGTCCGGCGGATGGTGAAGTACGGTAAGGAGAACGTGGGGGGTACCCGAGGTGACGCAAGCGAGGCCCGGGCAGTCCAGGTCAGGGACGCCCGGTGGACGCAAGGCGGTATTTCACGGGACGCCCGCCCTTTTCCGCCAGCCCCTCGGCCACCAGCCAGGTCAGCCAGGCGCGGGCCTGTACGGTGGCCACGCCCAGTTCCGCAGCGATCTCGTCTTCCTTTTTGGGAACGGCCAGCAACTGCGGGGCCAACTGGCGGATCAGCGCCTGAAGTTCGTCAGCCGGAGAGATGGGCGACACATCATGTCCACCCCCCTGCGGTCCGGGAGGAAGCCCGTCCGGCATCCGTGAAGTCGGCGGCTGCATGGCGGGCGGCTGTGCATCGGGCAGTTCCGCACCGGGATGCGTCTTTCCTGCGGTAGCCCCTTTCGGGGTAGCCGATTCCTTTTTTTCGGCAACAGGCGCCGGGGCCTGCATGGTGGCGGCATCCAGCAGCGACAGCGTCTGTTCCCTGGGCGGCATGACCATGGGTTGGCGCAGCAATGCCATCAGCCCGGCGGTGTCGGCAGGCTCCGGCCAGGGCTGCGCCCCCTTGGCGCACAATGCTTCCAGCCCTTCGCTACGGGCTCCCGTGGCACGTACGTAGACCGGCGTCAGCCGTAGCTTGTCCAGTTGCTCCTGCGCCCCGGCCCAGGTGCCGCCCCTGTCCGCATCGCTGCATACCACCAGCGCCGCATCGGACAGCGCATAAATGAGTTTGTTGCGCTGCATGGCGTTGCCCACGTTGAAGGCCACGTTGGGGTCATACGGCGAAAGCAGCAGCAGGCGGCCTTCCGCTATGGCGTTGCGGTTTTCGCGACGCATGGCGCGCGGCTCCAGCCCTTCGGCCAGCACGCTCACCGCCGCGCCGCCCGCTGCCAAGGCCCCGTCGGTGGCCGCACCGTCGATGCCCCGCGCGCCGCCAGACACCAGCGCCACCCCGGCAGCGGCGGCCAGGGCGCCCACGCCTCTTGCGTAGGCCAGCAGGGCATCGTCCGCATTGCGCGAACCGACAACGGCCAGCCCTTCCCGGTCAAGCAGCGGCCGGTTGCCGCAGCCGTACAGGATCGGGGGGCAGTCTTCCTTCAGGCGGGCCTTCAGGCGGGCGGGGTATGCCGCGTCGGCACGGCTGACCACCCAGATGGACCTGGCCTGCCAGCGTTCCACGGCCTGGCCCAGCAGAAAGCCGCGCCCCAGAAGCTGCCGCAGCCGCTCCGGCTCGACAGTGTCAGCGCATCCGGCCCACAGCGCTTCCCCGTCCGCCGCCAGCAGGTCGGCGGGCTGGCGCGAAAGTTCGCGCAGGCGGCGGGCAAGGCGCTTGTATTCGCCAAGGCTCAGCAGGGCCGCAGCCGGGCCGGCGGGCCTCATGGAGCTTCGTCCCACCATCAGCGGGGCGGTCAGCAGCAGGATTGCCCTGGTATTCAGCGAAAGGGTGTCGTTCATCTATCCTTGGCCTGCCTGGGAAAGCGCCACCGGCCACACCTCGCCGCCGCCGTTCCGGCGCAGCAGCCAGGCGGCCACGGTCAGTGTCCATCGTGAATCCACCATGTCGTCCACCAACAGCACGGGGCCTGCGGGCACGGGAATGGCGGCGAGGCCCAGCGACCCATCCACGTTGCGGGCCTGCTGGACGCTGTTGCCCATGGTCTTCTGCTCGGGTCTGTCCTCCGTTTTCTCCAATACCGGAACAAACGGCAAGCCCAGCCGCGCCGCAAGACGGCGTGCGAAGTCCGGCACCAGATCCGGATGCCGCAGCGAGGGGATGCAGGTCACCCATTCTGGCGCGGGCTGCGGGTTCCACGCCTCCACCATGGCGGCGCAGGCGTCCACAAGATCATCGGCAAAGCGTCCGTCGCGGTATTTGCCTTGTCGTACCGAAGCCCCCCACCCGGCATCTCCCCACGCGCTCAGCGCCATGCCCGGTTGCGCCCGTTGGGCAGCGGGCAGTCTGCCCCGGACGTCATACTGGGGCATGCCGCCCACTGGCCATTGCACCCGGGGGGCGATGGGCATGTTGCCGCGGCGCAGGAACGCCATGGCCTCGTGCACCAGCGCGGGGTCGGCGGTTTCCGGCAGGGGCGGCAGCGCGGGGGGCACGATGTTCGCCGCGTCCCCGTCCAGCGCCCGCACCAGATACTCCATGTGCTGGCCGAAGGGCAGGCCCACGTATTCCTGCATCTGCGCCTGCTCCACACGGCGCAATGCCGTCAGCCTGTCCGCCCTGTCCCAGAACTGTCCGGACAGCGCAGCCGCCGTCAGTTGCCACTTGGCGCCCTGTCTGGCGATGGGGGCGGGCGATTCCAGCGACAGCAGCGTGATGCCCTTCTCGATGCGTCCTTTGCCCATGTTCACGCGGCTCATCAGCTCCGGGACCGAAAGCCCCTCCGGCGCGTCTTCCAGGGCATCCAGAATCTGTTGCACTTCGGCGCGGGTGGGAAAGGCGCTGCGGATGAACCAGTCGTTGATGTCGTCTTCTTCCGGCCCGCTCAGCAGCACGCCGTAGGCGGCGGGCAAGGCGCGCCCGGCCCGGCCTACCTGCTGGTAATACGCCACCACGGACCCCGGCACCTGAAAATGGATGACGAAGGCAAGGTCCGGCTTGTCGTAGCCCATGCCCAGCGCCGTGGTGGCCACCAGGGCCTTGACCCTGTTGTGCAGCAGATCCTGCTCCAGGCGTTCCCGGTCCTCGCCGGTTTCACCCGTGTAGGCCGCCACGTTGAAGCCGCGCTCTTGCAGCCACGTTGCCACCAGGCCGGCATCGCGCACCGTCAGCGTATAGATGATGCCATGCCCGTCCAGTTCTCCAAGCCGCTCGGCCAGCCAGGCCAGACGCTCGGCCCGGTCCGGCAGGCGGAGGGTTTGCAGCGTCAGCGAAGAGCGATTCAGGTCGCCCCTGGACACCGCAAGGTCGGGTCCCAATACGGTAGCCAGGTCGCCCATGACCCGGTCGTTGGCCGTAGCCGTGGTGGCCAGCAGGCGCACGGTGGGGGGCAGGTTGGCGGCCATGCGCCCCAACAGCCGGTAGTGCGGACGAAAATCGTGCCCCCAGTCGGAGATGCAATGCGCCTCGTCCACTACCAGCAATGCTATCCGCGCCGCCACCGGGGCCAGCACCTGCGCCTGGAACCAGTCGTTGCCCAGCCGTTCAGGCGAAATGAGCAGGATGTCCACTTCGTCGCGGGCCAGCCGCGCCTCCACATCCTCCCATTCTTCCTGGTTTCCCGAGTTGATGGTGGCGGCCCGCACGCCCATGCGCCCGGCGGCATCAATCTGGTTGCGCATCAGCGCCAGCAGGGGTGACACGAGCAGCGCAGGGCCCTGGCCCGCGTCACGCAGCATCCGCGTGGCGATGAAGTAGACAAAGCTTTTGCCCCAGCCCGTCTTCTGCACTACCAGCAGGCGGCCCCGGCCTTCCACCATGTGCCGGATGGCGTCTTCCTGCCCATCCCGAAATTCCGCCCCGGCCAGCCCGGACCCGGCGCGCAGCAGTTCCAGCGCCCGTTCCTGCGAATAGGTCATGCCTTCACCTCGATGCTTGGAAGTGCGTCCACATCACGGTCGCCATATTCACGTAGCGCTACCATATAGACGCGCCCCCGCCGAGGAAAGACACCCGCGCGGCACCGGACAGCCTGCGGCCACACGTCGCTGCCTCAGGACGCCTCCCCTATTCCTCCGGCTCGGCCAGGGCCACCAGGTCGTAGGTCCGGGCTTCCACCATGTCCGCCTCCACCAGCGCGCCGGGGGCCACACCGGCCCCGCTCACGTAGGTCACCCCGTCTATCTCCGGGGCCTGGAACCAGGTGCGGCCGGTGTGCAGGCCGGGCCATTCGTCGTGGGGGGCGTCCACCAGCACGGGCAGGCGCTGGCCCACGTACGATTCCATGATCTCCTCGCTGATTTCGGCCTGTACCTCCATCAGCGCATCGCGACGCCATTCCTTCACCTTGTCGTCCACCTGATCGGGCATGGCGGCGGCGGGGGTGCCGTCCTCTGCCCGGTAGGCGAACACGCCAAGGTGATGGAAGCGCGTCTCCGCCACGAAATCGGTGAGCGCGGCGTAGTGTTCCTCCGTCTCGCCGGGAAAGCCCACGATGATCGAGGTACGCAGGGCCGCGTCCGGAAAGTGTGTGCGGATGCGGTCCACCACCACGCGAGGATTGCGGGCAAAGGGGCGCCCCATGCGGCCCAGCACGTCGGGGTGGGCGTGCTGCAGGGGCACGTCGAAATAGGGCACGAAGGGTGCGCCCGCTGCCGCAAGGTACGCCAGCAGGTCGTCGTTGAGCCCGGCGGGGTACAGGTACATCAGGCGCAGCCGGTCCAGCCCCGGCAGGGGCAGCAGGCGGTCCAGCAGGGGGCGCAGGTCGCCCTTGCCCGTGGAACCGCCGGAACCGCTTTCCAGGTCCTCGCCCCACGCGGTGACGTCCTGGGCCACCAGAATCAGCTCGCGCACGCCCATATCCAATAATTGCCGCGCCTCGCGCTCCAGTTCCGCCGCCGGGGTGGAGCGGTGCGCGCCGCGAATGGAAGGAATGGTGCAGAACGAACAGTTGTGGCGGCATCCGTCGCTGATCTTCAGCCAGGCGTACGACGGCCCGGTGGACAACAGGCGCGTGCCCCCAGCGTAGCCGGGCGCGACGAAGCCGACCCCGGCAGGCCCGGCCACTCTGGCACCCACGGCGCGCGCCAGCAGGTCCGGCCATGACTCGATGGACTGGTTGGGCAGCCACAGGTCCACTTCCGGCAGTTCGGCGGCCAGGTCGCGTTCGCCGTAGCGGCCCACCAGACACCCGGCCACGGCCAGCAGGGGCCGCCGGGCCAGTCCGGAAATCTCGTCCACGGCCTCCACCACGGTGCGCACCGATTCTTCCACGGCGGGCAAAATGAAGCCGCAGGTATTCACGAGCACCACGTCGGCCTCGGCCATGCCGGCCACGGGGCGCACGGGGGCGCCCAGCGCACCCAGCAGGCGTTCGGTGTCCACGCGGTTCTTGGGGCAGCCAAGGCTGACGGAATAAACACTTATCATTGGATGGCGTTCCGGGTATGGGAAGGGTGGAGGGTGCCGCACGCCCCGTGGCGGCACATGCCCGTGCCACGGAAGCCGATCCGCCCCCGGGGGTCCCCGGCGCAAACGCAGGGAGCCCGCGGGCGTGGTGCTGGGTGCCGCGTACCCGCAATGCGCGCCGGGCGCAAGCCCCCGCGTCCGGCAGGCCGGGCGTGGGCCATGCTGTCTGCCCGCCGACCGCGCAGCATGTCCGCCGCCACCACTTTCCGGCCCAAGGAGCCCCGCATGACCACGCAGCCCCCTTCCGGCCTCCCTGCCCCCCCTGCCGCCACGCCGGAATCCGGCGAAACACCGCTCCGTACGGCCCCTGGCTGTCCCACATGTGCTTCGGGGCACGGCCCGGATTGCAATCCCGAGCATGGTTCGGGGCATGCCGGGCAGGACGAAGCGGATGGCCACGCCGCGCCGCGCCGCCCCTTTCCCGTGGCATTGGCAGGTGTGGGGCGTGCCCTGCGCCCGGTGGCGGGCCTGCTGCAACGTCCCGATTTCCTGCGGGGCTTTCCGTGGGTGCACCTGGCGGGCATGCTGCTGACCCCGCAGGACCACGACGAGTTGGCGCAACACGCCTGCCAGCCGCTGAGCCCCCCAGGTTCAACGGACACCGCGGGTTCGCCAAACGCCTCCGCGTCTTCCCCGGTTTCTTCCCCGGCGCCGCCGGACTCCGGCGTGCTGGAAGCCCGCGCGGGCCTGCCCCCGGCCCCCCCAGCCCCCGGCGGCGTGCCCCGCTTTGCCGACGCAGCCGACCTGTTCGCGGCCCGGCCCGGTCTGCGCATGGCCATCGACCTGACCGACGATGGCCGCCACATGGCCGACCTGCGCGCGGCGGCCCCCGCCGGGGTGTCGCTGCTGGACGCGGGCGGTGCGCTGTGGGTGTGGGAAATGCTGGCCTCGGAAAAGCTGTGCTCCACCTGCAACCTGCACCTGCGCGAGGCGCGCGACCTGTTCGCCACGCTCATCGACCAGGTGGACGAGGACATCCTGCTGCTGGACACCGAAGGCCGCATCGTGGACCTGAATCGCAACATCCTGCAACGCAAGGGCGGCGCCAAGGACGACTGGATCGGCACCTGCTGCTGGCAACTGGATGGCGCGTCCTTCTGCTGCCCGCCGGAGCACGGCGGCTGCACCTTCCGCGAAACGGTCAGCACCGGCCACAAGGCGGAGCGCATCCACACCAGGGTCAACGACGATGGCCGGGTGCAGTACTTCCGGGTGTACACCTACCCGGTCACCGACGACGCGGGACGGCTGACGCGGGTCATCGAGATGCGGCGCGACATCACCAACCGCACCAACATGGAAATCCGCCTGCAACAGGCCGAAAAGATGGCCGCCATCGGTGAGCTTTCCACTTACGTGGCGCACGAGATACGCAACCCGCTGTTCGCCATCGGCGGCTTTGCCAATTCGCTGCTGCGCTCGCCCTCGCTGGACGAGGCCGCGCGGGGCAAGGTGCAGGTGATCCTGGAAGAATCGCGGCGGCTGGACACCATCCTGAAGTCCATCCTCAACTTTGCCCGCCCCACCTCGCCGGTGCAGGGAGAGGTGGACCTGAACCTGCTGGCCCGCCAGACCATGGAACTGATGAGCCTGGGCTTCGACCAGCGGCGTATTACCGTGGACATGCAGCCTGCGCCGGACATCCCCAAGGCCCATGGCGACGGCGAGATGCTCAAGCAGTGCCTGATCAATCTGGTCAAGAACGCGCAGGAGGCCATGCCCGATGGTGGCCGCCTGACCGTGCGCACCGGCATGAACCCGCAGCACGTGTACGTTGCGGTGGCGGACACGGGCGTGGGCATCCCGCCGGAACTGCACGACAAGATTTTCAGCCCGTTTTTTTCCACCAAGGAAAAGGGCGCGGGCATCGGCCTTGCCATGAGCCGCAAGATCATCGAGGAAATGGGCGGCAAGGTGGACCTGCAAAGCCAGGTGGGCAAGGGGACCACCATTACCCTGTATCTGCTGCCCCTGCTGGCCGTGCCGCAATCGACGGAACCCGCGCGGGACGATCCGGCAGGTGAAGGCATGAAAGGCTGACGGCGCGTCCGGGCGTCTGCAAGCCTGTCCTGTTCAGTCCGGTCCGGTTCGGTGTTTCCGGGTTGGCCTGAAGCACGGCGGCATGTCTTGCCTCCCGCCCGATTCTTCCGCACAATGCGCGCCGTGCGGGCAGTGCCCGTCGGCCTTGCCCCAACCCCCACTCCAACCAGACACGACTCCAACCGGATACGATCATACACACACCATGACCACCGCCCCGAACATCACCCCCCCGAACATTACCAGTGACACCGCCGTCATCGTGCTGGCCACCCGCAACGCGGGCAAGATCCGTGAACTCAACGACATGCTGAAGGACACGGGCGTCACCGTCGTGGGCCTCGACGCCTACCCCGAGATCGGCGAAATCGAGGAAACCGGCACCACCTTCGAGGAAAACGCCCTGCTCAAGGCGCGCACCGTGGCCGAACTGACCGGCCGCATCGCCGTGGCCGACGATTCCGGGCTGGAGGTGGACGCCCTGGGCGGTGCCCCCGGCGTGTATTCCGCCCGCTATTCCGCCGAAGACGGCGTGCCCGCCACGGACGCCCGCAACAACGAGAAGCTGCTGGCCGCCCTGGCCGACGTGCCCGATGCGCAGCGCACGGCGCGGTTCCGTTCGGTCATCGCCGCCTGCGCTCCGGATGGTCGTCACATCACCGCCGCCGGGGCCTGGGAAGGCCGCGTGGCCACCGCCCCGCAAGGGGACAACGGCTTCGGCTACGACCCGCTGTTCTTCGACCCGGAACTGGGCCGCACCGCCGCCACCCTTGCCCGAGACGAAAAGAACGCCCGCAGCCACCGTGGCAAGGCCCTGCGCCGCCTGCTGGAAATGTGGCCCGCCTTTGCGGCGCAGGTCCGCTGAGCGGTCATCGCAGCGTCCCGCCTTTTCCCGCCCCTGTGGCACGCCCTTGTGCTGTCTGAACCGCCCGGATGCGCCAGCCTCCGGGCGGTTCTCTAAATCATTGCCCGCCCGCCGCCTCTTGCCGTTAGTATGTAACGGGGCCAGCCGCCCCGTTACATCCGTACTGCGCGAAAAAGGTGGGGGACGGCATGACGTTGCGCGTGAAGTTGCTTGTGGGGTTCATCGGCACCCAGGTGCTCAGCTGTCTGCTGACGGCAGGATTGCTGTGGCATTTCGGCTCGGACGCCATGCACAGCGTCGATGCCGCAGGCGTGGCGGCCATACGGCAGCGGGCCACGGATCAATTGTCGAGCATCCGCAGTTCCAAGGCCCTGCACATCGAGGACCTGTTCCGGCGCATGCGCAATCAGATACTGACGCTTGCGGCGGATACTGCCGTGGATGACGCCGCGCGGGAATTCCCCTCGGCGTTCCACGCCGTGGACCGGGAGTCGCAGGGGCAGCTGACGCCCGAAGGGGCCAGAAATGCCCTGCTGGCAGGCTATGCCAGCGCGGACTATCTGGGCGCCCCCTTTGCCCCGTATGCCCCCGGCCATGCCGCACGCGCCCCGGAACGCTACCTGCCGGAAACGACCAACGGCATCCTGCTGCAGGCCATGTACGCCGTTGCGCCGGGCAACCCCAACCCGGCAGGCCAACGCCAGAACCTTACCCAGCACCCGCTGCGCATCACGTACAATGCGCTGCATGCCCGCTATCATCCCTTCCTGCGGCAGTTCGTGCAGACGTTCAACTACGGGGACATCCTGCTTGTGGAACCCGCTACGGGCGTCGTCATGTACAGCGTGTGCAAGCAGCCGGACTTCGCCACCTCGCTGCTCACCGGTCCTTACAAGGACTCCGGGCTGGCAGAGGTCTTTCGCAAGGTAATGGCCAACCATTCGGGGAAAATTGCGGAATCTGGGTCCTATCCCGTGGAACTGGGCGACTTCGCCCCGTACGAGCCTGCCCGCAACGCTCCTTCGGCGTTCATGGCTGCGCCGGTTCGGGATCGCGACGGCAAGATGCTGGCCGTGCTGGCCTTCCGCATCAACGAGACCGGCATCAACCGCATCATGACCTCCGAAGGCAAGTGGGACGAAGTGGGCCTTGGCAAGACCGGCGAAACCTATCTGGTCGGCAGCGACAAGCGGACACGGTCCGTGCTGCGCGTATCGGACAGGCGGACCATCCTCGCGGACACCGTGGACACGGAAGCCGTGCGCAAGGCCCTGGCAGGCGATACGGGAGAGGGAACCGGCACCGACTACCGGGGAGAATCCGTCCTTGCTTCATGGCAGCCGCTGCATATCGATGGCGTGTCCTACGGGCTTGTGGCGGAAATAGACACCGACGAGGCGTTAGCCGCCGCGCGCGACATCGCAAGGGTGGGAGAGAAGGCAGAGCAAAGAATGCTGACCGGTGTGGCCATAGTCCTGCTGCTGGCGGTGGCTTTGGGCTCGACGCTGGCCTTCATTCTGGTGGCCACGATTTCATCGCCGCTGCGCAGGTTGTGCGCCTATGCGGGAGAGGTGGCCAGGGGCGATCTGGATACGCACCCGGAAGGCGCATACCCGCCGGAACTGGATGCCCTGCGCCACTCCATCGAGCGCATGGTGCAGAACCTGCGCCAGCGCATCGAAGAAGCCGACGCCCAGGGGCGGGAGGCCGCGCGCATGGCCCGCGAAGCCCAGGACGCCATGAAGAACGCCACCGCATCCGAGACGCGCATCAAACGCCTGATGGAGCGCATGACCGGCGCCGCGGGCAAGACGCGCACCGTGTCGGAACATGTCTCGCACTCCATCGCCGACCTGACCGGCCAGGTGCGCACCGTCACTGGCGGGGTGGAAACCCAGCGCCAACGCATGGACGAAACGGCGGAAGCCGTGGCCGACATGCGGGTGACCGTGGCCAACGTTACCGACAATGCCCGCAGGGCCGCCGAGCAGGCCGACCTTTCACGCGGCAACGCCGACGAGGGGGCGCAGGGAATGCGCGAGACCGTGGCTGCCATCAACGGCATCCGCGAGCGCATCCAGCGGCTGAACGAGGCCATGGGCCGCCTTGGCGTGGAGGCCGAGAACATCGGGCAGGTCATGTCGCTGATTTCGGATATCGCGGACCAGACCAACCTGCTGGCGCTGAACGCGGCCATCGAGGCGGCGCGCGCCGGTGACGCCGGGCGGGGGTTTGCCGTGGTTGCCGACGAGGTACGCAAACTGGCGGAAAAGACCATGGCCGCCACCCGCGACGTGGGCGAGACCGTGGCCCGCATCCAGAGCCACACGCGCGAGAACATCGCCGCCGTGGAACAGGCCGCGCGCGACGCCACGGCGTCTGCCGCGTCGGCGGAGTCCGCCGGGCAGGCCATGGCCCGCATCGTCACGCAGGTGGACGAAACGGCGGGCATGGTCCAGTCCATCGCCGCCGCCAACGGCCAGCAGGCGGCAGCCAGCGAGGTGGTGGGCCGCAGCGTGGACGAGGTGAACCGCATCGCCGGGCAGACCGCCGAGGCCATGGGCCGCTTTACCGGCACGCTCAACGACATCTTTGCCCGGGTGCAGGAGATGTTTTCCATGGTCGAGGTCATCTGCGCCGGGGAGGACGGCGTGGCCCTGATGGCCGATGCCGGCGAGGAAACCCTGATTCGCTGGACGGACGAACTGTCCAATCTGCCCAGCATCGACGCACAGCACAAGAAACTGGTGGATTACATCAATACCCTGCACCGCGCCGCGCGCACCAGCGACATGGCCGCCGTGCTGGAGGTGTTCGGCCAGTTGAAGGCCTACACCGTGGAGCACTTCGGGTACGAGGAGCGGCTGTTCGACCTGCACGGCTACCCGGAAGGGGCGCAGCACAAGGATGTGCACCATCGCTTCGTGCAGCGGGTGCTGGAGTGGGAAAAGCAGGCGGCGGGCGGCAATCCCACGGTGGTCATGGAGATACTGCGCGGTCTGGTGGACTGGCTGGTGTCGCACATCATGAAGGTGGACAAGCGGTACGAGGCGTTTCTGCGCGAGCGCGGCGTGGAGTAGGCGCACGGGGCGGGGCTGGCGACGGCAGACGCAGAGGCCGGGAAAGGGCGGTTGCCGGAGGAAGGCAGGGCAGTACTCCGACAAGGCGTGCTGCCGCACCAGTTCCCGGAGGGGGAAAGGCGCGGATGGTCGGAGGAAACCCCCGAAGGGTGCGGACAGTGCGCCCGCCGGGGATGCGGAGCGAACGGGAAGGAAAACGATACGCGGAGGGCGGCCCGGCATGTGGAGCCGCCTTCCGCGTTTGGCGAACGGTTCAGCGAACTATTTGGCGGGCTGGTCGGGCTGCGCGGGGGCGGCAGGGGATTGGGGAACAGTCTGGGGCGCGGGCTGGGGTTCCACCTGCTGCGACTGGGTCACGGGCGCGGTGGCGTTTACCGGTGGTACCACCTTGGTTTCCATGGGTGACACCAGGTTGCCGAACACCAGCAGCATGGCCCCACCGATGGCGAGACTGCGCGCACGGATACCCGCAGCCTTGTTGCCCGAACGCCAGCGCAGCCAGTTGAAGGCGGCCCCGGCAAGCATGGCGATGCCGCACAGGTTCAGCAGATAGTTGATGGCGTACATGGTCGGCCTCCTGCCGGGGGTGTCGGGATGGGGGCGGCGGGTGAGAAGGGGGCAATGGGAAACCCCGCCGTGAAATTCTGTTGGCATGCCGGGCGGGTGGCGTCAAGAGGGTGGGACGTGGCGGGGACGGATGCAGACGAAACGGCGTCCTGTGCGAGCACCGCGTGGGCGAAGGCGGTTTTGTCCGGGCGTGCGAGTTTGTCCGGGCGTGCGCGGCGGATGTATCCGGATATCTTTCATCATGCCGCCGGGCACGCCAGCCGGGCGTGTTGTGACGCTGGCGTGTCCGCGAAGAAGTCGTTACCAATGCGGCATCATCCACAGTATCCCTGCACAGGATCCCCCACATGAACAAACTCTACGTCGTCATGGTCGGCCTGCCCGCGCGGGGCAAATCCACCATGGCCCGTCGCATCCGCGAGGGCCTGGAGGCAGAGGACTTCCGCGTCGAGGTGTTCAACAACGGCGAAATCCGCCGCTCCATGCTGGGCATGGATTCCGCCCGGCCGGAATTCTACGACCCGGACAACGCGGAAGGACGCGCCCGGCGCGAGGAAATCGCCCGGCTGAACATTGCCGCCGCGCGCGACTACCTGGCGGGCGACGGGCACGTGGCCATTCTGGACGCCACCAACGCCAGCCGCGCCCGGCGGGCTACCATAGAGTCCATGCTTACGGACCATCCGCTGCTGTTCGTGGAATGCGTCAACAACGACCCGGTGGCGCTGGGCGCGGCCATCCGGCGCAAGACGCAGATGCCGGAATTCGCCCGCGATACCACGCAGGCGGCCATGGACAGCTTTACCAAGCGCATCCACTACTACGAGCGCATGTATGCGCCGTGCGCCGACGAACCGTGCTGGGTGCGGGTGGACACGCTGGAAAACCGCGTGGTGGGCGAGCAGATTGGCGGGCGGGTGCCGTACTACCATCGCATCCGGGACATTCTGGTGTCCGCGTGGGTGCGCAACCTGTATCTGGTCCGGCACGGCGAGACCTACTACAACGTGGAAGGGCGCATCGGCGGCGATGCGGACCTGACCCTGCGCGGGCAGGCCCAGGCCAAGGAACTGGCCGCGCACTTCGCGGATATCGAGGTGCCGTACATCTTCACATCCACCCGCAAACGCTCGGCGCAGACGGCGGCTCCCATGCGCGCGGCGCGGCCGGAGGCCACGGTGATGGCCTTGCCGGAGTTTGACGAGATCGACGCGGGCGAGTGCGAAGGCCTGCGGTACGACGACATCCGCCGCAAGTTTCCGGATGCCTTCGCGGCCCGCCAGCGCGACAAGTTCCACTACATCTATCCGGGCGGCGAGGGGTACGTGACCCTGCGCGAGCGGGTGGAGCGCGGGGTGCGCCGGGCGCTGTTTCTGGCCGGGGGCGCGCCGGGGGTGATGATTATCGGGCATCAGGCCATCAACCGGATGATCCTGTCGCACTTTCTGTACCGGCGGACGGAGGATGTGCCGTACATCTTCATTCCGCAGACGCAGTTCTACCACATCGTGGCCACGCAGCGGAAAAAGTTGTTCGAGCTGGTGCGCTTCATGTGAGGCGGGAAGTCATTTACCTTCTGTCCTACCCCAAATTGAAAAGTTTGGAAGGTGGGAGGGGGTGTGGGGGAGGGAGGAAACTTTTCAAAGTTTCCTCCCTCCCCCACATGTTCTTCATCTTCTGTCTTTCCTCTCCTTCCCGCTACGCTTCCGGCTTCACGCCGTTGCGGGGCACATCCTCGTACCCGGTGAACATGGCGGCGATGTGCGCGGTAAGGGTGTGGCCGGTGGTGGTCATGTAGACGTGCACGATGACGAAGGCCAGGAAGGCGAAGGCGCCCAGGGTGTGCAGCACGGCCACGGCCTTCAGGGTCAGGCTGCCCGCAAAGCCGAGTTGGGGCCACTGGTTGTAGGTGTAGTAGAGAAACCCGGTGATCATCTGGAACGGCACGAGAAACGAGACGATGCCAAGGTAGGTCAGCCGTTGCAGGGGGTTGTGCTTGGCGCGTTCGCTCTTGGGCACGGGGTGGGGTTCACCCCTGAAGATGCCGGAAAGGTAGTAGCGCACCACGTCCATCAGCTTCAGGAAGGTGGGCACGTAGTGCTTCCATTCGTCGGTGACGGCCATCCAGAACACGATGAAGGCGTACAGCACCAGCCACGACCACGCGCAGAAGTTGTGCACGGCGAAGGCGTGGTCAAAGCCCAGCAGGGTGAAGGTGCCGTGGATTTCAAAGCCGGTGACCAGCAGCACCAGGATGAGCACGGTCTGCGCCCAGTGCCAGAACCGCTCGAACCGGCTGTACAGGTAGAGTCGTTCGGTGGCGTGCATGGCTAGTCCTCCTTGCGGTTGTTGCGGCCACGCGCGGCCAGGCGCAGGAACCCGTGCACGCCCACGGCCAGCACGGACCCGGCAACGGCGATCCACCCAACGGCGTCCACGCCCGCGTTGCGGTCGCGCCCCGGCATCCACACCCCGCTGACGGCGGCAAGGCGGCTGCCCGCGGGCTTGTGGCATTCGCCGCAGGCCACGGACTTTTCCTTGGGGGCCACCTGGTGGGTGATGGGGTAGTAGTAGACGGTTTCCACGAATTCCAGCTTGCCGCTGAAGGGCAGGTTCAGCGACTTCTGCCCGGCCTCCACGGCCTTCATCCAGTCATAGGTCTTCCAGTAGGCGGCGTCGTCCTTGCCGAACAGGTGCGGGGCCACGAAGGTGCGGTTGCCCGCGTCGAAGGGCTGGCGGCCCCGGTGCGCCTTGAAGGGCATGATGCGCGCCTTGGGGTCTGCCGGGTCGCCGTCGATGCGGTTGATCTCCACCGGCTTCGAGGTGTCGGCGATCTTGTCGGTCAGCAGCAGGAACTCCATGCGTCCGTTGGACCAGTGGTATTCGGGGGTGACGTCCTTTTCCCAGCGGAAGTCGCCCTTCTTGCTGTCGTAGCTGGGCTTGCCAAAGGGGCCCTTTTCCGCAAAGGGCTTGCCGTCCTTCTTCTTGCCCGCCGTGGACCAGTCCCACCACATCTTGGTGGCCATTTCGCGCGCAAAGGCGGGAATGTGGCAGGTCTGGCAGGCCAGCTTGTCGGTGTGGTCGTTGGCCTTGTGCCCGGCCTTGTGCGGGGTGGCGGTGTGGCACGATTCACAGGCGATGCGGTGCACCCGGTCGTCGTCCAGCACGCTGGTGCGTTCGGTAAAGGCGGGCTGCTTGTAGGTGCGCCCGGCGATGACGTGGGCTTCCGTGGTGTGGCAGCGCTGGCAGGTGAAGTTGGCGCCCTTCACGTCCATGTGCACGTCCAGTTCGCGGCCGGGCTTGAACATGGTGGAATCAAGGTCGCCGTGCTTCACGGCGTCGCCCCCGCCGCCGTAGAAGTGGCAGGTGCCGCAGTTGTCGCGGGTGGGGCGGCCCACGGAGGCGGCGATGGCGTTGTAGTCGGGCGGGGTGAACGTCTTGCCCTCGAACTCGGTGGGTTCGCTGACGGGCAGCCCGGCCATGGTGGGGAACTTCTTGTAGGTGCCGGTATGGTCGTGACAGACCATGCAGTCCACGTTTTCCTGCGACGAGAAGTCGAACTGCGCGTTCTTCCAGCCGAAACCCGCGTGGCACGAGGTGCAGCGCGGTTCGTTGGACGGAATGGCGATGCAGAAGTTGTTGAAGGTAATGCCGCCCTTGCCCATCTTGCGTTCCGGGTCGGCGGGGTCCAGCCAGGTCCAGTGGA
Source organism: Nitratidesulfovibrio termitidis HI1 (assembly GCF_000504305.1). Lineage (NCBI taxonomy): Bacteria > Pseudomonadati > Thermodesulfobacteriota > Desulfovibrionia > Desulfovibrionales > Desulfovibrionaceae > Nitratidesulfovibrio > Nitratidesulfovibrio termitidis. The sequence continues at coordinate 2,149,449 of NZ_KI632512.1, read as the reverse complement.
TGGTCTTGTGCACCTGCTGCGCGGCGGCGTTGTGGCAGGACAGGCAGGCCCTGGTCACTTCCTGCGGCGTGGCAAAGGGCTGTTGCAGGGCCGGGTGGCGGGAATGGTCGGCAGTGATGACGTGGGCTTCCGGCTTCTTCACCGCGCCGGTGGCCCCGGCGGGCACCTCGGTTGCCAGTTGGGTAGCACTGGCCGGTGCGGCTGGCGCAAGCGTCAGGACAAGGCCCGGCAGCAGGCACAGCAGCAGGAACAGCAGGATCGGCAGGGCTGGCCGGATTGGCGGCGAACCGCCGTGCGCCCGGTGGGCGGAAACGTGTGGCAACGACATGGGACTCCTCCTTCAGCGGTAAGCCCGACGCTACGCGCGGGGCGGATGTTCCGGGTGATGATGGTCCGAGGGAGCGGGCCGGGGCGCGGAGCGCGCCACGGGCACGGGAACGGTCCAGGCGGAGCGGCCCGTCAGGGCCAGGGCCAGCGAGGCGATGCCCAGCAGTCCGGCAAGGCCCAGATGCGTCCAGTCCAGGTACATGGTCAGGGTGGGACCCCAGTCGAAGCCGGGCAGGTTCTTGGCTACCCGCATGGCCCCGGTGACGATGAGCGCCGCCACCAGCCACAGGCGCAGCGTGCCGCCTCTGGTCAGGTGCTGCGCGGCGAACAGTCGGCGGATGCGCGGCCCGGCAAGGGCGCGCACGGCCAGCCACGCGGAGAGTACCAGCAGCAGGGCGGCGGCCCCGTAATGCAGCAGGTGGGTGAAATGAAAGTCGGCGGTCCAGGCCAGACCGGGCACGGCGGCAATGCCGTAGCGCGCGGCAATGGGCATCTGGGCCATGCCGGTGACGCCGAGCACAGTGGCGCAGGCGGTCCACAACCAGCGGGCCACGGGCAGGGGATGGGGCGTGGGTGCGTCGTCGAGATCGCCCGTGGTGTCGTCCTTTGAGTGGGGCGGCCGGGGCGGACAGACGGGGCAGTTGGTGGCCGTGGACAGGCGGCAGGCTTGGGGGGCCGGGGACTCGGTTTCATGGGCATCCGCACGGACCATGTCGCCGATGCCGCGCGCCACGCGCAGCAGGGCCGCCCCGGCTCCGGCCAGCGGCGCGGTGACCAGCGCGGCGGCCAGCATGGTCTCGCCCCGCATGGCATCGGCCACGGCGCGGAAGTGCGGCCTGCCGGGGCCCAGCGTGGCGGCTGCTTGCACCGGACCCTGTGCGGCATTCTGCCCGCCGTCTTGCTGCGCGCCATCCTGTCTGGAACTGGACTTGGCCGCCGTCGTCGCGGCCTCCAGCGCCCCCTGAATGGCCGCGAAGGGCACGGGCGAAAGATAGAGGGTCGAGGTGCCGCCGTTTTCGTTCAGGCCGTACAGGTGCCAGCCGCGCTCGGCGGCAAGGCGGCGGGCCTCGGTGATGATGGCGTCGCGCGGGCCGATGGACTGCACCGCGTTGGGGCAGGCTTCGATGCAGGCCGGGGTGCCGCCGCGCGCCACCACATCGGCGCAGCGGTCGCACTTGTACATCACGCCGTTGCCCGCGTAGCGGGGCAGCAGGTCCAGATACAGGCCCACGCCGGTCTGGCGCTGGGGGATGTGCCACGGGCACACAGTGCGGCACTTGGCCCCGCCCAGGCAGATGTCCGCGTCGATGGACACGGTGCCGCTGGCCTCGCGCCGGGCCGCACCCCACGGGCACAGGTTGGCGCAGGGCGGGTTGTCGCAGTGCAGGCAGCGGCGGGGGATGTTCAGTTCCACCTGCTGTCCGTCGTGCTGCCCGCCGTGCTGCACTGTCACGTTCTGGATGTACAGCCAGTTGTAGGGAGTCAGACGGTCGTCCGTGTCGCGCCGGGCGGACCAGTCCTCGGCCTTCACCGAGGCCGGGAACATGGGCGGAAAGGGCTTTGTCGGCTCCGGATACCGGGCTGCGTTGCGGTCATGGCAGGCTTGTACACAGGCCCCGCAGCCCACGCAGGCGGAAATGTCGATGAGCGTGGCAAAGGGGCCGTCGTTTCCGGCTGCTTCCCGTCCGGCGGGCGCGGGCGTGCTGCCACCCACGTCCGCACCCGCCGCCGTGGAGGGGAACATGCCGGTTGCGAGGGAGGCGGACCCGGCGAGCCCGGTGCCCGCGAGGCCCTTGAGAAAACCGCGCCGCGACAGGCGGCGGGGGGATGCTGCGTTGTTGGTGCGTGAGGTCATTCCGGTGTCCGTGTGCAGGTGAATGGGCGGAGCGCGTGGCGGCGCATCCGTACCTCCCATGGAGCAGGAAGCGTGCCCACCCGGACAGGAATGCTAACATGTTGATGTGGCACGTCTTTTATAAAGATTGGCAGGGGCCATAGCCTGCTTGCGCGGTGGTGAATTTTCGGCATATGCTGCACCGTGTGGCGAAAAATTGATCACATGATGCAGCGATCATCAGTGAGTCGCGGTACACCATGGTGGAGCACGGGGAAGGACCCCCCGCACGGAATTGCTCTCGCCGGACGCATGAAAAAGGAATCTTGCAGGATTCATCCATGATTCTGGCAGGTAACGGCGGGATGCGTTGGCGTTTTCGGCGTCGTCCACTCGTTCGGCGTCGTGCCCGACCCCCGGTTTTTCCCGAAGGCGCGCAACGGCCCCGAAGCTGCATGGTGATGGGCGCGCCTGGCGGCACGGCAGCGTGGTCGGCCCGCTCCGTCATTCCTCAGTTCCGCCATTCCGCAGTCCCGCTATCACGGCACTCCGGCAACCCGCCCCCTTTCCCCGAAGGAGAACGCCCATGGACGCCCTGGAATCCGGCCGCTTCCTGCGCGAGGTCATCAACACCATCAACGATGGTTTCTTTCTGGTGGGGCCGGATGGCCGCATCCTGATGGCCAACCCGGCCCTGGAGCGGCTGACCGGCTACGAGGCGGGCGAACTGGTGGGGCAGACCTGCGCCATCCTCAATTGCGATGCCTGCGTGCGCTCGCGGTCGCTGGGGGGCGGGCACTGGTGCCGCCTGTTCGACCGCAAGGATGAGCACCGCAAGCGCTGCACCCTGGTGCGGCGCGACGGGACCACCATCACCGTGCTCAAGAACGCCAAGGTGCTGAAGGAGGATGGCCGGGTCATCGCGGCGGTGGAAACCATCACCGACATTTCCGCCGTGGTGGAAAAGGACCGCCGCATCGAGGAACTTTCGCGCCTGCTGGGTTCGGACGAAGGGTTCGCGGGCATGGTGGGCACGTCGCCCGCCATGCAGCGGGTGTTCAAGATCATCGAGCGGGCGGCGGAAAGCGACGCCCCGGTGCTGGTGCTGGGCCCGTCGGGCACGGGCAAGGAACTGGCGGCGCGGGCCATCCACGAACTGGGCCGCCGCAAGAACGGGGCCTATGTGCAGCTGAACTGCGCGGCCCTGAACGAGGCGCTGCTGGAAAGCGAGTTGTTCGGCCATGTGCGCGGGGCGTTCACCGGGGCCATCCGCGACAGGCAGGGCCGGTTCGAGGCGGCCCACGGCGGCGACATCTTCCTGGACGAGATCGGCGACATCCCCCTGCCCATCCAGGTAAAGCTGCTGCGCGTGCTGGAAACCAAACGCATCGAGCGGGTGGGCGACAACGCCTCGCGCGAGGTGGACGTGCGCATCATCGCCGCCACCAACCGCGACCTGGGGCGGCTGGTGCGGGCGGGCAGGTTCCGCGAGGACCTGCTGTTCCGTATCAACGTCATTCCCATCCATCTGCCGCCGCTGGCCGACCGGCGCGAGGACATTCCCCTGCTGGCCGCCCATTTCCTGAAGGGCATCCGCGAGCGCGACGGGCGCGACGTGACCGGCCTGACGCCGGAGGCCCTGCGCCTGCTCACGGCCTACGGCTGGCCGGGCAACGTGCGCGAACTGCGCAGCGCGCTGGAATACGCCTGCGTCATCGCCGAGGGGGGGCGGCTGGGCGTGGAGCACCTGCCGCAGCACATCGCGGGGGCGGGCTGGCACCCGGAATGCGCCGGGACGGGTGGGACGCACGGGACACACGAGACAGGCGGGCTCGCGGGAACGGGCGACAGGCATCTGGACCTGCATCCGGCACAGGCCGGACAGGCCGGACAGGCCGGACAGGGCGGACAGGCTGGACAGGGCGGACAGGTCGGACGGGGCGGCCACGGACGGCATGGAGGCGGTGAGGGGGTGGCTCCACGGGGCGGGAACCCGGACGGCATGCCCGCCGGGGCGTTTGCCTACGGGGGGCGACCCGCCCGGCACGAGCGCGAGCGGGCCGAACTGGTGGAAGCCTTGCGCGCCGCCGGGGGCAATGTGTCAGAGGCGGCCCGCCTGCTGGGGGTGCACCGGGGTACGGTGCGCAACCGCATGCTGCGTTTCGGGATAGATGTGCACAGGGCGGTTGCCGGGTAGCCCGTTGCTCCTCATTCGGGCGGGCCTGCGGGAAAGGTTGGTGCGAGGCGCCCCGGCATCTTGCCCCCGTCTTCGTCCTTCTTATTGTAACGCAGTTGTGCTGCAGCGGCCCGACGTCCCCACGCCTGTGGACAGCCGCCCTTTGCCGGGAGTATAGAAGGCGGCATCCGCACGGGCGGATTCCGCGGTTGCGGGGTTCGTCGCCGACTGTCGGGCCACGCAGGCCGCATGGCCATGGCGGCGGCACCGCACCAGCCACGGCAGCTCCCCCCTGCGGATATTTCTCACGGACATCCCAAGATATTTCCAGACATCCCCACGCATCAGAGGTCTACCCCATGTTCGCCATCCGCCGCCTCCGCCCCGCCTCCGCGCTGGCCTTGTGCGCCCTGTGCGTGCTGCCCGTGCTGCTCGCCGCCTGCGGGGGGCGCCAGCAGCCCGCGCCGCAGGCGCAGGAACAGGCCTTGCCCGCCAGGCCCATCCTTGAATTCATGACCGGCAATCCGGCCGGGGCCTCCGCCGTGCTGGACGACCCGGAATTCGGCACCGGCATCCGGGTGGTGGTGGAAGGGCTGTTCACCTCGGCCAGCGGAGAGGAATGCCGCCGCGCCACCCTGCTTTCGCAGCACGGCGAGGCAGAGGTGGTCATAGCCTGCCGCCCGGCGGGCAGCGGCGACGATGCCGCGTGGCAGATGGCCCCGCGCATCTGGGGGCAGGGGATAGCCCGTCCCGCGCAATAGAAGATTTGTCGCGCCATTTCGCCAGAACATTCCCCATGGGCATGCCCATGTTTCCATCCGCCGGGTGCGCACCGCGCCCGGCGTAGCCAATTACGGATACCTGTCATGGATATCGCACCGTTTTCCCGTCACGCCGCGCCCCGTCATGCTGCACCCTGCCGCGTGGGGGCTGCCGCATGGCTGCCCGCCCTTTGCCTGCTGCTTGTGCTGGTCGTGCTGCTTGGCCCGGCCCGCACCTCGGCGTTCGCCGCACCGTCCGAGGCCAAGTCGCCCGCGTCCGCCGGGGCCGCCCTGGCCCCCGGAGCCGACCTGCCGCCCTTTGCCGCCAACCTGTTCCAGGGCAACTTCGGGCAGGCCCGCAGCGCCGAAGCGCGCGAATTGGCCACCGGCGACCGGCTGGTGCTGCGCCTGTGGGGCGACCGCAATTTCGACGGCGTGGTCATGGTCAACGACGCGGGCGACATCGAGGTGCAGGACCTGGGGGGCGTGCCCGTGGCGGGCCTTGCCCAGGCCCAGGTCACCGAGGCCATTCGCAGCAAGCTCAGCGCGTCGGGCATCGAGAACGTGCAGGTCTACGTCAGCCCGCTGGACGGGCGGCCCGTGTCGGTTTTCGTCACCGGATTCGTCATGAAGCCGGGCCGCTACAGCGGCGCGCCGTCCGATTCGGTGCTGGCCTTCCTGGACCGGGCGGGCGGCATCGACCCCCGGCGGGGCAGCTACCGCACCATCCGCCTGCTGCGCGGCGGGGCGGAACTGGGCAGCTTCGACCTGTATCCCTTCGCGCTCAAGGGCGCGCTGCCGCTGGTGCGCCTGCTGGATGGCGACACCATCGTGGTGGGCGAAAAGGGCCCCGCCGTGTCCGCCAGCGGCGAGATACGCAACGCCGCGCGCTTCGAATTCCGCAAGGGCGAGGCCACCGGGGCCAGGCTGGCCGAAATGGCCGACCCGCTGGCCACGGCCTCGCACGCCAGCATCGTGGGCACCCGCAACGGCGCGCCCTTCAACCTGTACCTGCCCCTGCGCGAATTCCGCACCCTGCCGCTGGCAGATGGCGACCGCGTGGAATTTCTGGCCGACACCCCCGGCGACACCATCATGGTCGAGGTACAGGGGGCCATCCGGGGGGCGTCGCGCTTTCCGCTGAAGCGCACCGCCCGCCTGCGCGACGTGCAGCAGTACATCGCCGTGGATGCCGACCGGGCCGATCTTACCGGCCTGTACATCAAGCGGCGCAGCGTGGCGGCCCGCCAGAAGCGCGCCATCGAGGACGCCCTGCGCAGGCTGGAGGAAAGCTCGTTCACGGCCACTTCGGCCAGCCCCGAAGAAGCGCAGATCCGCAACCACGAGGCGGAGATGATCTCCAAGTTCGCCGAAAAGGCCCGCAACGTGACGCCCGAGGGCATCGTGGTGGTGGGCAGCGGCGGCAAGGTGGCCGACATCGCGCTGGAGGACGGCGACGTCATCGTCATTCCCGAAAAGAGCGACGTGGTGCTGGTGACCGGCGAGGTGGTGATGCCCCAGGCCATCGTGTGGAACGGGGACAAGCGCCTGAAGGACTACGTGCGCGGCGCGGGCGGCTACACCAACCGCGCGGATACCGGCAACATCCTGCTGGTGCGACCCAACGGCGAGGTGTTCCGTACCTCGGACACCACCATCGCGTCGGGCGACCAGCTGCTGGTGCTGCCGCGCGTGGATTCCAAGAACCTGCAGACGGTCAAGGACATGTCGCAGATTCTCTACCAGATCGCGGTGGCCACCAAGGTGGTCATCGGGCTGTAGCGGCCGTTTTCGAAAGGTCTCCCGCCCGTTGGGGATACGACCGTCAGGAGCAATGCATGAAGGACAGCGACCCCAAGGGACAGGCCCGGCATGAAGACGCCGCCGACGCAACGGGCCTGACCGAAGAGGAACGCCGCGCCCTGCGCGCCGCGCGGCGCGATGCCCTGCTGGACGTGCCGCTGGACCTGCGCACCCGCGTGCAGGAGGACAAGCGCCGCAAGCGGCGTGATGCCCCCAAGCACAAGGGCCGCCTGATCGACGACGAGAATGCCGGGGGCGGGCGCGAAGACTAGTTACGGTTGGCCAAGGCTGGCCAAGGCTGGCTAAGACTGGGCGAGGCTGGCCGAGGCTGGCCGAGGTGGCCAAGGCTGACCAAGGTTGACCGGCGGACACCGCAACCGAATTGGCTGGCCGCCCGGCCGATTGTGAAATGACTAAGCGAGAGCGCCGATGGATGCGGTCCATCGGCGCTCTTTTCGTTCCGGCCATGCCGGTGAACTTTCGAACAACGGGTCGGGGCACGCGGGGCAGGGGATGCCCGCGCCCTGCCGTGGCGGTTACGCCGTGCAGCAGGTCTTGCGCAGGGTTTCCATTTCCTCTTCCTCGTCGGCGGGGTTGCCCAGGTCCAGCACGTGGCGGCCCAGCACATAGTGCATCAGGCGGGGCTTTTCGGCCGATTCCTCCAGCGCGTCGATGATGCGGGCGATGCGCCGGGTGGAACGCAGCACACCATCCAGCTGCTCGGTAAGTTGCAGCGTGTCCATGCCGTGCAGGGCGTTGGCCAGCCGCGCGGCGGCTGCGTGGGCCTTGGAGCCTTCGGGCAGAAGCTCGCGCAGTTCGTCGGCGGCGTGCACGGCGTCATCCCAGTCGTCGGCCATGTCGTCAAGCAGTTCCGCGCAGTATTCCGCGTGGTTGCGCAGAATGGCCAGGGCGTTGTTGCCGTGGTGGGCCACGGCCCCGGCGGCCTTTTCCAGCGCGTCGCGGGCAACGGCCACGCGGCTGCCGGTGGTCAGGGCCACGATGCGCGAGCACTTGGCCAGAAAACGGGCGTCGTAGCTGTCGAAGCCGTGCTCACGCTCGGAATACAGCAGCACCAGCCCGAAGGGCGGGCGACCGCCCCGGTCGCGCAGCACGAAGGCCAGACGCGAGCGGTAGCCCACCTTGTAGGCCATGCAGTCGTACGATTCGCCGCCGCGGTCCATGCCCATCAGGTTGTTGGAGAGCACGTGGCGGGTGCCGTCGCATACCGCGCGCATGACCGGGTGCCCGGCCAGGCCTTCTTCCAGAACCGGCGACAGCAGCGGCACGGGGCCACCGTCCTCGCGTTCTGCGGAGATGATCTGCCACTCGCCCTCGTCGTCGCGCAGGCGGCACACGAACATGTCGGCGTGAAAGGCGCGCAGCAGTACGGCGGCGCTTTCGCGCAGGACCATTTCCGGCGGGGCCATTTCGTCGGCGATGCCCAGCAGTTCGCTGGTGACGCGCAACAGGGTTTCCGTGTCGTGGCGCTGGGTGGTGAGGCCGGACAGCAGTTGCATCAGGTCGCGCCAGTTGCGGATGGGCGCGGCATGCATGTCGGGTCGCCAGCCCGTGTCCAGCACGGCCTTGGCGGCGGGCAGCAGGGCGAGGATGGCGGCGCGCGCCCTGGGCGGCGCGGAGCGGAGCAGCAGGGAGATGTCCTGCCGCAACGTGTGGGGGGCTGTGGGGGGCATGAGGGGGCGGATTCACGGTCCGTCGGCCGGTTCGCAAGTCGGCGCGTGCGCCGGTGTCCGCACGCCGCTGTGGGCGGTGGCACGGCGGACACAGGGCCGCGCGAGTGCTACATAGATATCCGACGTCACAATGTCCAGTACAAAAGCACAAGGTGTTTGACATGACCGCCGCCCCTGCACTATGAGCAGTATCCCGTCACGGGCGGCAGCGGTCTGGAGCCGATTGTCGTCGCCGGGGGGGGAGCACCATGGTGCTTTCAGGCAACATGGCGTATGTCCTGCCATTGATGTCTTGTCATCATTGCCTTGCCGTATTTACCTTGCCATATCGGGGCGGTTAGCTCAGCTGGTAGAGCGTCGGCCTTACAAGCCGAATGCCGGGGGTTCGATCCCCTCACCGCCCACCATAGCATAAACGAAGGGGTTCGTCCGAACAGGACGAACCCCTTTTCTTTTCATGCGCAGTCCCCGTCAGGGCGTTCTCGGCTACGACTTCATGCCCTCGATGATGGCGCGCAGTTCCTCGGCCATGCGGGCCACCTCGGCGATGGCCATGGCCGACTGGTTCATGGCCTCTGCCGTCTCGCTGGAGATGACGTTCAGTTCTTCGGTGGCGCGGGCAATCTGTTCGCTGGTCGCGGACTGTTCCTCTGCGGCGGATGCGATGGACCGCACCATGTCCGCCGTGTCCACTGAAACGCGCAGTATCTCGTGCAGCGAGGTCCCGGCCTGGGCGGACCGCTCCGCAGAGGTGTCCGCGTCGGCGCCGGCAAGGCCCATCAGGTCCACGCTTTTCTGGGTCACCTGCTGGATGGCCCGGATGACCTGCCCCACCTCGCTGGTGGCGCTCATGGTCTTTTCCGCCAGCTTCCGCACCTCGTCCGCCACAACGGCGAATCCGCGCCCGGCGTCGCCCGCGCGGGCCGCCTCGATGGCCGCGTTCAGGGCCAGCAGGTTGGTCTGGTCGGCGATGTCCGAGATCATGTCGATGATGGCGCCAATGCCGTCGGCCTGCTTGCCCAGTTCATGCAGGCTGCCGCCCATTTCGGTCATGCGGTCGCGCAGGGCGCGGATGGAACCCACCGTGTCCTGCACCACCTTTTCGCCCTGTTCGGCGCGGGAACGGGCAAGGTCGGCGTTTTCCGCGGCACTGCCCGCGCTGCGCGCCACTTCCAGGATGGAAGCGTTCATCTGTTCCACGGCAGTGGCCGATTCGGCAACGCGGGTCTTCTGGTTTTCCGTGCCCCGGCTGGATTCCTCTATCTGCGAGGCCAGTTCTTCCGCCGCCGTGGACAGCCGGGCGGAAATGTCCATGGCCGCGCGTGCCGCCTCGGCGATGCGGTCACGCTGGGCCTCGATCTGGTGCTGCTTTTCCACCATCTCGCTGATGTCGTTCCAGAACGAGATGGAGCCCAGCAGTTCGCCGTCCATGTCGTAGAACGGGGTGGTCACCACGTCGATGTGCACGGTGCGCGTGCCGTCCTGCGATGTCCACACGTTCTTGCCGGTCAGGGTGCGCCGTTCCTTGATGGCCTTGTCAGACATCGTTTCCCGGTTGGGGTCGAACCAGTAGAACTCGCCGGATTTCATGCCGTAATAGTCCGATGGGGGCTTTGGCCTGCCCAGCAGTTCACAGACCTGAGGGTTGGCCCAGGACATGGTGAAATCCGGCGCCACGATGCCGCACGGGGTGGGAATGCCCTCCAGCACGCCCCGGGCAAAGCCCAGTTCGCGCTTGATGCTGTCCTTCATGCGCCGGGTGTTGTCGGCAAGCTCCGCCAGCTCGCAGGCAAAACTGCCATCCAGCGTGGTGCCGAAGTTGCCCCCGGCAATGTCCGCCGTGAATTGGCCCATGGCCTGCAGGGGCAACACCACCATTCTGCGCAGCATCAGCACCACAACAACGGCCAGCACCACGCAGACCAGCGTGGCAATGCCCGCCACCACATTGCGTAGCGAATACGCCTCTGCCAGCAATTCCGCTTCGTTCACGGTGCTGGCAATGATCCAGCCCGTCTTGTCCATCCGGGTGTATGCCGCCAGTTTACGCGTGCCCTTGAATTCGTACTGCAACGTGCCGCGCGGGTTGGCCAGCATCTCGCGCACGAAGGGCAGGTCCTTGCCGGGTTGCAGCAGGGTGGCCGGATCGGGGTGGGCGATGAAGGTGCCGTCCCCATCCAGGATATACAGGTAGCCGGTCTGCCCGACCCTGATGGGCGAGATGGCGGCTTCGGTGAAGGCGTTGAAGTCGAACGACACCTGCACCCCGCCGATGAGCGCGCCAGACGCGTCGCGCAGCGCAGTGGCCATGCGGAAGATCATTCTACCGCCGCCCTTGGCCACGGTCTTGTCCATGGACAGTTCGCTGCCGTTCAGCACCTCGCGGACCACGGCGTGCCCGCTCTTGTCCTGGCCGCGCTCGTCGGCGCCGCCATTGTTGGCCCCGGCAACCACCACGCCCCGTTTATCGAAGGCGTAGGCAGACCAGATGTCCTTGTAGGTGCGCAGATAGTCGCGGAAGCGGTTCTGGGCCGCGCCGCTTTCGTCGTTGCCACTCGCGACAGCTTCCACGATGGCCCGTTGCCGGGCCAGAGCGATGACCAGCTTCTTCTGATTTTCCAGTGTGATATCTGCGGCTACCTGCGCCGTATCCACCAACCCCTGGGAACTGCGTTGTTGCAAGTCCAGCGCCAGGTTGGTGGTGGCAGAAGTGACGTACCAGCCCAGCCCGCCGAAACCGACCGCCAGCAGCGCGATGACCAGCGCGCCGATCCGGGTGTTCAGCTTGTCGAAGAATCCCGTAGTACCCCGCATTATGCCTCCCTGATGCATGCAGCCCCGTAGGTTCAATCGGCAGGAATGCCGAAGAGGTTAGCGGGTGAGGCAATATTCTACAGTATTTTCCGTGGGATGCTGGCACAGATATTCTAATTGAGGGATGCATGTGGAGTGCCTCAATCAGTTTTTTTTGCAATTTCAGACAGCTGCGGTAGAAATAAGGGCTTCACTGGCGTGAAATACGAAGGTGTGGGGCAGCCTTTGGGGCGTGGCGTTCAGACTTGATGGGGTGGGATGATCAGCATGCCGCGCAGCGAAAGACGCGACGACAGGGGGCGGGTGGAGAAAGGGTGGGACACGCACCGGGTGCCCCACCCAAACGGATCACGGACGTTCGTGGCGCGCGCGCGGCAGGCGCAGCAGCGCTTCCAGCCCGCCGCCATCGCGGTTGGTCAGGGTGATGTCGCCGCCGTGCTGGCGGGCGATGTTGCGGGCAATGGACAGGCCAAGGCCGCTGCCGCCGGTCTGGCGGTTGCGTGAATGCTCCACGCGAAAGAACGGTTCGAATACCTTGTCCGTGTAATGTTCCGGCAGGCCTGGGCCCCGGTCGCGGATGGCCACGGACAGCGTGTCGCCAGCCTCGCGCACCTCTATGTCCACCTGCCCGCCGCCGTAGCGCGCCGCATTTTCCAGCAGGTTGGACAGGCAGCGCTTCAGCGCCAGGGGCTGGGCCGAGATGTGGGTGGGCCGACCTTCGGCGGTGCCGTGCAGGGTGATGCGTAGCGGGGCCTGGGCTGTCTGCCCTGCCAGGCCTGATTGTCCGGCCTGCTCGGCCAGCCCTGCCTGACCGGTGTGCAGATCCAGACAGTCCTCGGCCAGGCTTTCCAGCAGGGCGGTCACGTCCACGGCGGCGGTTGCCTCGCGGCTGTCGGTGCTGCGCACGAAGTCGATGGTGGTGGAGAGCAGATCCCGTATTTCGTCAAGATCGGCCAGGAACCGTTCGCGCAGTTCCGGCGGCTCCACCTGGTCCGCGCGCAGGCGCATGCGGGTGACCGGGGTGCGCAGGTCGTGCGAGATGGCGGCCAGCAGCCGTCCGCGCTCGTCCACGAATTGGCGGATGCGGTCCTGCATGCGGTTGAAGGCCTGCGCCGCGCGGCGGATTTCCAGCGGGCCGCGCTCCGGCAGGGGCGCACGCACCAGCCCGGCGCCGAATTCGTCGGCGGCGTCGGCCAGCATGCGCAGGGGGCGGGTCATCCAGCCCACCACCAGCAGGCCCAGCAGGGCCACTCCCACGATGCGCCAGCCCAGATCCCACAGCATGGGTTGGGGTATCCACGGCCGGTCGCCCTCGGGCAGCACGTGGGTGAACACGGCCCACATGCCGTCGCGCAGGCGTACGCCCACGGTGTAGCCGATGTCGTAGTGGCCGTCGTCGATGCGCCCCGGGGGCGGCGGCGGACGGCGCCCCACGTCGCGGGCAATGCCGTCCACCCGGCAGACAAGCTGCATGTCCGGGGCCAGCAGTCCGCGCAGATGCTCCGCGAAGATGGAGGAATACACGTCGGCGGCCAGGCCGGGTATGCCGGTTACGCCAGGTGCATCGTTCGTGCCCGCTGTGCCCGTTGTGCCCGTCATGCCCGTCATGCCCGTCGTCCCGGGCTGTTCGGACGAGGGCACGCGGCCATGGGGCCTGATGGGCGGGGTGGTGGTCAGGGCGATGCGGCTTGCGCCCTGCACCATCTGGGCGATCATGCCTGCCCGTGCGTCCGGCTTTGCGGCATCCAGCAGCAGGGCCTGCCCGGCAAGGCGCATGGCGGCCTGTCGGGCCACGGAACTGTACACGAACGGCCCCCCGCGCGAGACCACGTACAGCATGCTGACGATCTGGATGAGCACCATGCCGCATGCCAGCACCAGCACCACCCGGCCACGCAGGGTACGCGGCGGCAGCGCCGCCAGCAGGCGTGCGGCGGGGAACGGTGGCCGTTGGGACGGGCGCGCCGCGGGTGCGGGACTCATGCGTCGACCGGGCCGGGGAAAGAGGGAGGAGGCGTGCCGGGCGCGGGGTCAGGCGCACCATTCGGGGTGCCGTCCGGGGCGCCATCGGTCCCGGCATCGCGTTCCACGTCGGTGGCCAGATAGTAGCCGTCGCCGCGCACGGTCTTGATGATCTGCGGCTCGCGCCCGTTGTCGCGCAGCCGGGTGCGCAGGCGGCTGACCAGCACGTCGATGGACCGGTCAAAGGCTTCCGCCGCGCGGCCCTGGGTCAGGTCCAGCAACTGGTCGCGGCTCATCACCCTGTTGGGATACTTCAGGAAAACCCGCAGCAGGCGGTATTCCGCGCCGCTCAGGTTCACCACCACCCCGTCCGGGGCCACCAGATGGCGGGGTACCGTGTCCAGCGTCCACCCGGCAAAGCGGATGGTGCGCGACATGGCCTCCGGCTCGGCCTGGGCGATGTTTTCGGGCAGGGATCGGGCACGGCGCAGCACGGTGCGGATGCGGGCCACCAGTTCGCGCGGGTTGAACGGCTTGGCCACGTAGTCGTCGGCCCCCAGTTCCAGCCCGATGATGCGGTCTGTGTCATCGTCCAGCGCGGTCAGCATGATCACCGGCAGTTCAGACCGGGCGCGCAGCTTGCGGCACAAGGTAAGCCCGTCGTCGCCGGGCAGCATCACGTCCAGCACCACGAGGTCGTAGCGGCCTACCTCGAGCATGCGGAACATCTCTGCGCCCTCGGCGGCCGACTCGGCGCGAAAGCCGTGCTTGTCGAGATAGCCGGTGAGCAGATCGCGGATTTCGGGGTCGTCGTCCACGACCAGGATGTGTTCCGGGGTGTTCATGGGTCACCTATAGCGCCGTGCCGGGCCCCGTGCACGGTTTTTTTGCAACACAGTGTTTCCGTCGCGCGGGGTGCAATACGCGGCAACACTTTGCCTGTTGCGGCAATGAAGCGGCAACGGGCAACACATACAACGGTTACGCCGCAAGGCTAGAACCCTGGTCAGGCGCCGTTCCTTTCCGCAGGGTCGGCAAGGGGACCGGGTGGTTTTTCCCTTCCTCTCCGGTTTCCCCGGCGTTCGCTGGCCGCCGGGATGGTCCCGGCGCAGGCCGTCAGGCGCTGCCCGCACGCGGGCGCCCCGGCTTGCCGCTTCGCTCGCCGCCCTTGCGAAGGGAATATGCGGCGCCAAACAGACATCGGAATCCGCATGTATCAGATCGCGCTCAAGATGCTGCTCGCCAACCGGGGCAAGTACCTCGGCATGGTGCTGAGCCTGGCCTTCACCTCGCTGATCATGACTCAGCAGCCCGCCGTGTTCGCCAGCATCCTTACCCGTACCTACGGGCTCATCGACGACATCGCCATCGCCGACATCTGGGTCATGGACCCCCAGGCCCAGTCGGTGGAGGAATCGAAGGCCATGCCCGACACGCGCCTTTCCCTGGTGCGCAGCGTCAGCGGCGTGGAATGGGCCGTGCCCCTGCACAAGGGCCAGTTGAAGGTGCGCCTGCCCGACGGCAACACCGTGGGCTGCGGGCTCATCGGCGTGGACGACGTGTCGCTCATCGGCGCGCCGGGCGTCATGCGCTCCGGCAGCATGGCGGACCTGCGCATGAGCGATGCCGTGGTGGTGGACGCCGAGGGCGCGTCCAACCGCCTTGCCGTGCAGACGGACCACGGTCTGCGTCCCCTGGGCGTGGGTGACGCGCTGGAGGTCAACGACCGCCGCGCCGTGGTGGTGGGCGTGGCCAACGCCACCCCCACCTTCCAGTCGCAACCCATCCTGTACACCACCTATTCGCGGGTGAAGGTGTTCAACAAGAGCGAGCGCAAGGTGATGTCCTTCGTGCTGGTAAAGGCCCGGCCCGGGCAGGACCACCGCGCGCTTGCCGCGCGCATCGCGTCGGAGACCGGCCTCAACGCCCTGACCGCCGACGACTTCCGCGTGCGTACCTTGCGGCATTTCATCAAGCGCACGGCCATCATCATGCACTTCGGCACCACCATTTTCATGAGCTTCTGCATCGGCGCGGTGGTCACCGGGCTGATGTTCCACAACTTCACTCAGGACGCATTGCGCCACTTCGGCGTGCTGAAGGCCATGGGCACCGACGACCGCACCCTGCTGCTGATGATCCTGTCGCAGGCCCTGCTGGTGGCGGGCACCGGCTTCGGCATCGGGGTGGGCATGGCCATGATCATGGGCAATCTGCCCGGCGACCCCATGGGCATGCGCCTTTCACCGCTGATTCTGGCGGTGGGCGGCAGCGCGGTGTTGTCCATCACCCTGGTTTCGGCGGCGCTCAGCATCCGCCAGGTACTGCGGCTGGAACCGGCCGTGGTGTTCAAGCAATAGGCCGACTGGGCAACCGGGAGCCGAACGAATGCAGGACAGAAGCATGGATACTACGACCGGCCCGAATGGCGCGACTGGTGCAGGAGTCCCCGCCGTGGTCTGCGCCGGGCTGCGCAAGCGATACGGAGAAGGGGCCACCGCCGTGCACGCCCTGCGCGGCGTGGACCTGACCGTGCAGCGCGGCGAACTGCTGATGCTGGTGGGGCCCTCCGGCTGCGGCAAGACCACGCTCATCTCGGTCATGGCGGGCATTCTGGACCCCACGGAAGGCAGTTGCCGCATCCTGGGGCAGGACATGACCGCACTGGCCCCCCGGCCCCGCGCGGCCTTTCGCGCCCGCAACATAGGTTTCGTGTTCCAGGCCTACAACCTGAACCCTGCCCTGACGGCGGCGGAGAACGTTTCCGTGCCGCTGCGCATCTGCGGCGCGCCCCTGCGCGAGTCCATGCGCAAGGCGGAAGCGGCGCTGGAACTGGTGGGCCTTGGCGACAAGACGGAATCCGCCCCCGGCGATCTTTCCGGCGGGCAGCAGCAGCGGGTGGCCATTGCCCGCGCCCTGGTGCACCAGCCGCAACTGATCGTCTGCGACGAACCCACCAGCGCCCTGGACCACGCCAACGGGCAACGGGTCATGGAACTGCTGCGCCGGGTGGGCACCGTGGATGGCCGGGCGCTGGTCATCGTCACCCACGATGCCCGCATCTTCGAATTTGCCGACCGCATCGCCGAACTGGACGACGGCCAGGTGACCCGCGTGGGCACGCCCGGCGCCCTGACTAGTGTCCAGACCAGCGCCCAGCCCGAGCAGCTGAGGGTGGCGGGCACGGCGGACATGCACGGTGGGATCACCAGCGCAACGCCGGACGTCGGCGGCGATGGCAACCGGCCCCCCGCATACGACACCCCACCCGGCGGCAACGGCACGGGGACATCCGCCCGGACGCCGCATAGCTGCATGGACTGATTCCGGTTGGCTTTCGACGGCTTCTCGGTCGGGGCATGGCCCCGCGCCTTGTTCCGAAAATGCCGGAAGTCCGCCGCCAGCCGTTTCCCGAACACCCACGGGGCCGCCCACCCACATGTGGCACGCCCCGCTACCTGACGGACAGAGACACCCATGCGACGCAACATCATCCTTTCCTATGTCCTTCCCGCCCTGGCCCTTGCGGGCCTTGTGGCGGGCGTCGTGTACGCCTCGCGCGCATCGGCGCCGCCCGCCCCGGTGCCGCCGGTGGCCGACCCGGCCGCGCCGCCCTACGAAAAGTACATCAGCGGTTCCGGCATCGTGGAGGCGGCCAGCCGCGACGTGGGCGTGGCCACGCCCACGTCCGGCGTCATCGTGGAGATTCCCGTCACCGTGGGCGACGCGGTGAAGAAAGGCGACATGCTGTTCCGGCTGGACGACCGCGAGCGCAAGGCAGCCCTGGCGCAGCAGAAGGCCGCCCTTGTGGTGGCCCGCGCCAGGGTGGCCGAGGCCCGCGTGGCCCTGGAAAAGGCCCATGCCGACGCCGTCCGCGTGCGCAGCCTGCGCGACGGGCGCGCCGTAAGCGCGGAAGAGACGGCCCAGCGCGGCTACGCCGAGGACGCCGCCCGCACCGCACTGGCTTCGGCCTCGGCGGATGCGACCCAGGCCGAGGCGGCGGCCCGCGCCATAGAGGTGGACCTGGAACGGTTGAGCGTGCGCGCGCCCATGGATGCCACGGTGTTGCAGGTGAACGTGAGCGAGGGCGAATACGCCACGGCGGGTGCGCTTTCCTCCCCGCTGGTCATGCTGGGCGATGTCAGCCGCCTGCACGTGCGGGTGGACATCGACGAGAACATCGCCTGGCGCTACCGCGCGGGCATGCCCGCCACGGTGTTCCTGCGCGGCAACCGCGACTTTTCCGCGCCGCTGCGTTTCGTGCGGGTGGAACCCTACGTGCTGCCCAAGACGTCCCTGACCGGCGACACCACCGAGCGCGTGGACATCCGGGTGTTGCAGGTGCTGTACGCCTTCGACGCCAAGGACATGCCCGCCTACGTGGGTCAGCAGGTGGACGTGTATTTCGACGACACCGGGCACGGTGCGGTAAGCCTGTCCGGTGAGCGTGGCGCGTCTCTGTCCGATGGACGCGACACGTCTCTGTCCGGGATCGCATCTCCGTCCGGCAGCACGTTGCAAAAGGACGGGCAGTTTCCCGAGGTGGTGGTGCCGGTGCGCGATGCCGGTGCGCGTGCCGTCCGGACGAGGCCCGCAACCGGCACGGGGGTGCGGGGATGACCGCGCCGCTGTGCCCCATGCGCAAGGACGCGGGCGCCCCACCGGCGCAATTGTTCCGACGTCCGTGGTTCCGCCGCGTGCCGGGCCGTTCATGCGCCTTGCCGTGCCTCCTGCTGGGCGCGGTGCTGGCCGCGGGCTGCGCCGCCGCGCCCGTCGCCCCCCGGCCCGGCATGCCTGCCGCGTGGAGCGCGGAGGCGTCCGGTCTGTCGCTCCCCAGTCCCGGCAAGGAACAGGAAGGCGGGCATGATGCCGCACCGTCCGGTTCCGCCACGGACCCGGGTCCACACGCCGCGCACTCCGGCGTGACGCTGGCCCGCTGGTGGAGCAGCTTTGGCGATCCGGTGCTGGATGACCTGCTGGCCCGCGCCGCCACCGCCAACTTCGACGTGCGCATCGCCGCCGAAAAGGTGCGCGAGGCCCGCGCCGCCGCGCGCGAAGCCGGGGCCAACCTTGGCCCCACGGTCACCGGCTCCGCCTCCGGCACCCGCAGCCGCTCCGGCACGGGCGAGGCGCAGTCCACCGGCTCGCGCGATGGCAACGTGTACGCCACGGGCCTGGACATGGCCTGGGAAATCGACCTGTTCGGGCGACTGCGCGCCACCCGCGAGGCCCGCGTGGCCGACGCCCAGGCGGCGGAAGAGGACCGGCGCGACACCCTGGTCGCCCTGCTGGCGGAAGTGGCCACCCAGTACGTGACCCTGCGCCAGGCCCAGAACGAACTGGACCTGACCCGCGACATCGCGGCCAGCCGGGCCGAAACCCTGGCCCTGGTCACCGCCCGGCGCGACGCGGGCCTTGCCGGGGACATCGACGTGGCCCAGGCCGCCGCGCTGTGGCATTCCTCGCTGGCCGATGCCGCCGACTACGAAAACAACGCCTGGGCGGCCCTGGCCCGTCTGGAGCGTCTGACGGGCGCGCCCCCCGGAGAACTGCGCCCGGTGCTGGAACGCACCGCGTCCATTCCCGCGCCCGCGCGGGAGGTGCCCGTGGGCCTGCCCGCCGACCTGCTGCTGCGCCGCCCGGACATCCGCGCGGCGGAGCGCACCCTGGCGTCGTCGTCGGCGGACCTTGCCGCCACCACGGCGGAACGCTGGCCAACGCTCAGCCTGTCGGCATCGCTGGGTTCGCAGGCCTCCACGATGAACAGGCTGTTGTCTTCGGGCAGCGGGGTGTGGTCCGTGGCCCCGGCGTTGGGGCTGACCCTGTTCGATTCCGGGGCCACCACTGCGCGCATCGAACAGGCCGATGCCCGGCGCGAACAGGCCTCCCTGACCTATCTTTCCACCGCCCGCACGGCGGTGGAGGAAGCGGAGGCCGCCCTGTACGCCGTGGACCGCCAGCAACGCAGGTTGCCGGATCTGGCCGCCGTGCTGGAGGCGGACCGCACCGCCCTTGTCCTGGCCTGGGACCGTTACCGGGCCGGGCTGACCGACTTTCTGGATGTGGCCGATGCCGAGCGCGAACTGTCCACCGCAGCCCTGGCCCACGTCCGGGCGCGGGCAGTGCTGGCCACCCGCGCCATCACCCTGTACCGGGCGCTGGGCGGTGGCTGGGCCGTGCCGACGGACACGGAACAGGCAGGCGCTGCGCCCCGGCCCGCATCGCCTGCCGCCGGTGCGGGCGCGTCCCCGGTGGCGTCCCCCAAAATGTCCCCAAAGATGTCCCCAAAGACGTCCCCTGACACGTCCCCTGGCACGTCTGGGGTCGCCGCATCATAACCAGGACGACCCATGGCGCCCATGCGGCATCATCCGGCATGGCGCGCCTCAGGAGTATCTGCGATGAAAGAGTCCCGCATTCCCCTGATAACCGCCCTGTTCTGCGGCCTGCTGCTGCATGCGGAATTCACGGCCATGGCTGCGGATGGAGCCACCGCCCCCGACGACGCGGCTCCGGCGGCGTCCGATATCGTCACCGCCTCGGGCAATGTGGTTCCGGCGGCGGAGGGCGGGGCTTCGGTCACGCCTACGCCCGCCACCACGCGGAAGGAGCATGTCCGCCGCTTCGAACTGGCCGACCGCGACCATGACGGCAGCCTGACCCGCGAGGAGGCCGCCCACCCTGAAACCGGGTTGCCCGTGGTGGCCCGCGAGTTCACCGCCATCGACACCAACGGCGACGGCAGGCTGAGCAAGGCCGAACTGCTGCGCTTTGTCCGCGAACGGCGTCAGGCCAATCAGAATCGGCGGGCCGAACCGGCGTCGTGATCGCATCTCGCCAGGCAGTTTTGACCCAGTAAAGAAATGTAAAGAAAGAGCAGGGCAAAATTTGCCTGCCTTTGCCCGCCCCGCACGTCTTGCCGTGCGGGGCGTTTTGCTTTGCGGCGGAAGGGAGGCTGGCGCTGGGTGCAGCGAGTGCTGGCGTGGCTGAAGGGCAGGCGCCGGATATGCGGCATGGCCGCGCGGCGTGTGCCGGAAGAAAACGGCGCAAGGACGGTCCGTGGCCTGCGGGGCCACGGGCCCATTGCTTCACGGACTCGCGGCCCCTTGGCCCTACACAGGCCGCGCCGATGTGGAACGTCCTACGCGGGCAGGCGGATGATGACCTGCAACCCGCCGGTGGGCAGGTTTTCGGCGGCGATGGCGCCGCCATGCAGTTCCACGGCACGCTGGGCGATGGCCAGGCCAAGACCGGTGCCCGTGCCGCGCGGTGCGTTGCCCGCCCGGAAGAACGGCACGAAGAGCATGGGCAGGTCGGCTTCGGGCACGCCCGGCCCCTGGTCCCGAACGGAAATGACCACCCGGCGTTCCGGCTCCGGAGTGCTGTCAGGTTCGGTTTTGCGGCTGGTGGCGCAGGTTCCCGGGCATGCGCAGCGGCATGTCTCGCGGGGTTCGACGTGCCGTTCGGTCCGGCTTTCTTCGCAGGACAGGGCCACGGTCACTTGCGTGCCCGGCGGCGAGAACTTCAGGGCGTTCTGCACCACATTGTCCACGGCCCCGTACAGCATTTCGCGCATGCCGTGAAAGGCCGTGCACGGGGCGTCCACGCGCAGTTCCACCCGCTTGCGGGCCGCGCGGGCCTGAAAGTCTGTTTCGTCAGTCAGTTGCGACAGCATGGCTTCCAGGTCGAACCATGCGGGCGGTGCGTCTTCCTTCTGCTGGTCCAGGTCTCCGGTGGCCAGCAGATGCGCGCTGAGGGTGGAAAGGCGCTCGGCATCACAGCGGATGCGTTCCAGAAAGCGTTGCGACTCGGGCGAGACGGTGCGCGAGGCCATTTCCAGCGCCAGTGCCACGCGTGAAAGGGGCGAGCGCATCTCGTGCGACACGTCGTGCAGCAGGCGACGCTGGGTTTGCAGCAGTTCTTCGGTCCGCTCGGCCATGGTGTTGAAGTCGCGGGCAAGGCGGGCCAGTTCGGTGCCGTGGGTGGCCACGTCGTCATTGACGCGCGCTTGCAGGTCGCCCCGCGCAAAGCGTTGCAGCGCGCTGCCCACCTCGCCGATGGGCCTGCTGGTCTGGCGCAGCAGCAGGTGCAGCACGCCGCCCGCCAGCACCATGGCCAGGGCCAGGGGCAGCACGAAGGGCGGCAGGCGCATGTCCGGCGGGGTGGGCATGTCCTTGCGCAGGGTGAGCACCCCGTGCCCGCCGCCGGGCAGGTCGATGGGATCGGCCATCAGGACCACGGGCCGGAAGGTGAACGGCGGGGGAAAGTCGAGTTGGGTGGCGCCCGTGTCGCGCGCGTCTTCGGTCAGTTCACGGGCTTCGACCTGAATGGCGGCCTCCGTTTCCGGCGATAGCGGGGCGGGCGCGGGGGGGCGTTCTTCGAGGGATGGCGGGGGCGGCATGCGCCCGTCCATGGCGCCCCGGAGGGCTCCCAGTATCCGTTGCGGCCAGTACGGCTGCAATGGTGGTCCCTGGGGATGGCCGGAGGGCCCGCCAGCGGGGCCGGTTTCTCCTTCCGCGCCGGGGGTGTGGCCGCTTCCGGCGGCCGCATCGCCACGCGCATCGGGACCGTCCTTTTTGTCCGCAGTGCCCCTTTCCGCGGGGTCGCCCTGTCCATCCGGACGGAACGGCGGACCAAAGGGCATGGGCAGCACCGGGCCGTTGTCGACCAACGGCTGCAACCCGGCGTCATGCACCACCACGCGCACGCCGCGCTTGCGCAGCGTGTCCAGCAGGGCATCCAGTTTGTCCGTGCGCCCTTCGGCCAGGTACTCGGCAACGCGGTCGCCCAGCAGGTCCAGCAGCACCGCGTTCATTTCGAAGGGGCCGCGCTTGGGGCGGTCTTCCAGGCGAAAGCGGACGAAGGTGCCCAGGGTGAAGATGCCGCAGCCGACCAGCAGCAGCACCAGCAGCCTAACCGGCCACGTTCTCATGCCCCGTCCCGAGGCGCGGTTCCGCCGCGTCCTGCCCGCCGAAGGTGGATTCCGTGGGTGAAACGCGGAAGTAGTACCCCGTCCCACGCACCGTGCCCACGCGGGGCTGGCCGTCGTCGCAGGGGCCCAGCTTCTTGCGCAGGTTGCTGACATGCACGTCGATGGACCGGTCGAAGGGCAGTATTTCACGCCCAAGCACCCCGCGCGAGATGTCCTCGCGCGTGACGGTGGCGCCCTCGGCCTCCAGCAGCAGCACCAGGATGGCGTACTCCACGGGGGTCAGGGGCAGGGGTGCGCCCTCACGCAGGGCCGTGCGGGCCGAACGGTCCACGGTAATCCCTCCGAAGGACAGGTTGCGCTTGCGATACGGACCCACGCCGCCGACATAGCCCGGACCGCCCACGCCGCCAGACCCGCCCGTGCTCGCGCTGCCCGCCACTCCGCCCATTCCATGAAGGCGGGTGCGGCGCAGCACGGCGCGCAGGCGCGCCAGCAGTTCGCGTGGCACGAAGGGTTTGGGGACGTAGTCGTCCGCGCCCATCTCCAACCCCACGATGCGGTCCACGTCGTCACCGCGCCCGGTCAGCATGAGCACGGGCAGGGCCGAACGGGAGCGGATGGTGCCGAGCACGTCGAAGCCGCTGGCATCGGGCAGGGCCACGTCCAGCAAGGCCGCGTCGTAGTCGCCCGACAGGGCGCGTGCCAATCCCTGTCCACCGGTGTGGCAGGGTTCAACGGCAAGGCCTTCGGGGGCGAGGTATTCGGTCAGTAATGCGCAGAGTTCCTTGTCGTCGTCGATCAACAAGACTCGATCCATGATGTCACCCTCTGGGCGGTGGCACATATTTCCCGGTTGCCGCTTGCGACCGGGTATACTGCAAGAACTGCGCCCGAATGATTTCCGTGAGTGTAAAACAATGTAAACTAATGTGTCTGATGCTTTCAAAACACTACTTGCCCTGAACGGACAGCATGGGTGGTCTGGCGTATGGATAATGATAACCCGTCATGTACGGGACTTGGCTTTTCCACAATTTCCGGCGTGGTGCATGGACCCGGTTGCCGCAATTCCGGCTCCACAGAACGCACGACTGGAGATGAAGATGGAAGCCAATACAGGAACCACTACGGATATAGCGGCATGCATGACCGGCGACGGAAAGGCATGGCGCCGTTTCGTGTCTGTCTATGCCCCGGTGATCCACAAGGCCGTGCACTACACCCTTCAGTGGAACGGCGGGGAGGTTGCCGGGCTCGACGCGCAGGACGTGACGCAGGAGGTGTTCTGCCGTTTGGTGGGCGACGGGTTTCACCTGCTGTCCACCTACGATCCCGCCCGGGCGGGGCTGTCCACCTGGTTGACCGTGGTGGCCCGGTCCACGGCGCTCGACTGCCTGCGTGCACGCCGCACCGAACGGATGGCGCGGCAGGTTCCCTATACCCCCGAACTGGAGGAGGAACTGGCCGAGCGGCTGTGGGCCGAGGCGCCAACCCCGGCATCGGCCTCGGACGACCGAGGAATGCTGGACCTGCCCCCCGGCCTGCTGAGCAGGCGACAGGGCACGGTGCTGCGGCTGTTGTTTCAGGACGACCTCGATACCGATGAAGTGGCGCGCACGCTGGATATCCATCCCAAGACCGTGCGCAGTCTGAAGCAGAACGCCCTTGCGCGGCTGCGCCATCACTTCTGCCTGTGATGCGCCCCGCGCAACGCAAAGGCCCGGAACCTTCCGGGCCTTTTCTTTGTGCCAAAGGCAGGCGTTACAGGCAATGCAAAGTAATGCAAAGATACTGTTATGAACGTTAATTGCGTGGCTTTGCGAGTGCTTATGGAAAATTGAAAATTAAGCGTGCGGCGTATCGATGTCGATAAGGTCAACAAGCATGCGCTGCATGCATGGCAGAGGCACACAAGGATAGTGCATTTTTCACGGAGGAAAAACCATGTCTCTCGTCGTCAACAACAACTTTACGGCGCTCACCACGGCCAATACGCTGAACGCAACCTACGGAAAACTTGAAAAGTCCACCCAGCGCCTGTCATCCGGCCTGCGCATCAATTCTGCAGCAGACGATGCAGCCGGTCTTGCCATCCGGGAACTGATGCGTTCCGACATTACGGCGCTGAACCAGGGCGTGCGCAACGCCAACGATGCCATTTCGCTGATCCAGACTGCGGACGGCGCCATGGAAACCATCGACGAAAAGCTCATCCGCATGAAGGAACTGGCGGAACAGGCCGCCACCGGTACCTACAACTCGGACCAGCGCCTGATCATCGATTCGGAATACCAGGCCATGGCCTCGGAAATCACCCGAATCGCCAATGCCACCGACTTCAACGGCATCTCGCTGCTGAACGGCAACCTGTCGGGCGATACCTATGACGGTTCGGGCCTGACCTCCACGGGGCAGTTGCACATCCACTTCGGTTCGGGCAACGACAGTGCGCAGGACTACTACGAAATCCGCATCGGTTCGGTGTCGGCCAAGTCGCTGGGCCTCGGCAACACCGCCAGCGGCAACGGGTCCAGCATCTCCACCCAGCAGGCCGCCCAGGACGCGCTGGACGCCATCGACAACGCCATCATTTCCAAGGACCAGATCCGCGCTTCGCTGGGCGCCATGCAGAACCGGTTGGAAGCCACCATCACCAACCTTGAGACCCAGTCCGAGAACCTGTCCGCCGCTGAATCGCGCATTTCGGACGTGGACGTCTCCATGGAAATGACCGAGTACACCAAGCAGCAGGTGCTGGCGCAGACCGCCGTGGCCATGCTGTCGCAGGCCAACTCCCTGCCGCAGATGGCGCTTTCGCTGATCGGCGGTTAATCCGCCCTTTCGGGGAGCGGGTCAGGGCAGGTTGCTGCCCGGCCCTGGAGGAACGACGGACACACCAACGGCAAGGGGCCGGGCATACGCCCGGCCCCTTTTGCGTGCGCGGGGGGGCACTGCGGAACAGGCGGCCCCGCTGCAGCGGGGCGGACAGGGCGGACAGGGCGGACAGAACCACGGGACGACGCGCAAGGGGAACCGCCCTTGCGGGTCGGTTCCCCTTGCGTGCGCCGATGCGGGACAGACGCGGCCTGTTCCGGCCCTGCCTAGTCGCTGTCCAGCGAGGCCAGCAGCGAATCGATGGTGGACGACAGGTTGTCGTAACTGGTGAGCAGGGTTTCCAGGTTGGAATAGCGGGTGCGCAGGCGACTTTCCACCAGGTCCAGCCGTTCTTCTTCCTTGGAGATGGATTCGGCCAACTGGTCCAGCACGCTCTGATAGCTGTCCTCCATGATCTGGAGGGTGCCTTCGCTGCTGGTCATGTCCTCCAGCGAGTCGACGAGCTGCCCTATCTTGCCCTGCTTCAGGTACACGGTGCCGGAATAGGTGCCGTCCGCCGTGTTGTCCACGGTGATGGCCAGGCCCGACTCGTCCTCTCCCGATGCCCCGGTAAGGGTCCAGCCGGAGATGGAGGCGGCGTTGCCGTTGATGTACGCTTCCACGATCTCGCCGTTTTCGATGCGGTACGAAACGTCGTATTCGCCCGCCTGGGTGGTGCCGGAGATGGCGCTGTCGAAGGAAAAGTCGTCGGAATCGGTGCTGCCCGTCACGTCGGCGGCCATCAGTTCGGCCACGGCCTGCGGGTCTTCCTCTATGGCCTCTTCCAGTTCGTCGTAGTCGATGACCAAAAGGCCGAAGGTTTCCGAATCCTCGTCGGCGTCGGTGGAGATGCCGATGGTGGAAAGGCTGGTGAACAGGTCGCCGGTTTCGTCGGTGGAGTCGTAATAGGAAAAGCCCAACCCCTTGGTGGCCAGGATGCTCTTCAGGCTGCTCTGGATGAGGTCGAGGCTGGAATTGCTGGCCAGCACCGAGGCGGACGTGGAGTCCTCGTCATCATCGTCCTCGTCGTCGGAATCCGACGCCGTGGACGTGGATACCGACGACGACACCGTGCCCTGGTCCTGCAGATCCATGAGCAGTTGCAGGATGGTGTTGATGCTGCTGACCACGGTTTCGATGGCCTCGACCATGGCGTCGGTGTCCAGTTCCACGGTCACCGTGACGCTGCTGTCGTCGGTTGTGGACTTGAGTTGCAGGGTCACCCCGTCGATGACGTCGTCGATGGTGTTGGTGCTGCGCTCTATCCATTCGTCGTCGGCGGCGGGAAAGCCGTCCACCTTGATCTGGGCGTTCTGGGCCTGCTGGGTGTTGGTGAAGGCGTCCGGTCCCATGGCATCGAAGCCGGTGTCCTCGATGGTCACGGTGTTGTCCGCGCCAAGGTCCATGCCGCGGATCTGCAGGTGGTAGGCGCTGCCCTCGTTGATGACGCTGGCGCGCACGTCGTCGTTGTTGCCGCTGGCGTTGTTGATGAGATTGACGAACTCCGAAAGCGTGGTGCCGCCCGGCACGTCGATGGTGTACGTCTCGTCGTTGTAGGTGAACGAGAAGGTCTGTTCGGTGTCGGTGATTACCGTGTCCGTGGATTCGTACCCGTCGTCGCTGCTCCAGATGTCGTTCTGGGCCAGCTGGTTGATGACCACGCTGTGCGACCCGGCCTCGGCGTCGTTGTCCACCGAGACGGTGAGGCTGGTTTCGTTGGAGGACGTGCCGGACTTGGTGAGGAAGTCGGAGGCGGAGTCGTAGTCTTGCAGGGTCTGGTACAGCGTGGTCATCTGGGTTTCCAGATCCTGCACTGCGGCCAGCTTCTCCTCGTACGCGGTCTCCTTCTCGGTCATGCTGTTGTAGCGGTATTCTTCCACCGCCATCTGGGCCTCGATGATCTCGTCCCAGTCGGTGCCGGTGTTCAGGCCGGTGAAGGTGATGGAGCCGGACCAGTAATCGGACATGGGGGCCTCCGTGTCTGCCGGGGGTCTGGAGCGGAGTGGCGCCGGGCGGGTACGGGCGGACGCCTGCCAGGGGATGCACCCCCTACAGATAGTCGAGCAGGCTCAGCTTCATCACCGCCGACTGCGTGCTCAGCACCGCCTCGTAGACGGTGGTGAGCTTGGAAAGCTGGGTGGCCAGTTCGGTGGTGTCGGCGTCCACCACGTTGCTCACGGCATTCTCTGCCGTGGAAGTGAGCAGGGTGTTGGCCGTTTCGATGTGCTCCAGGCGTATTTCGCGCGCGCCGATGTCGCTGGCGGCGGAGAGCATCTTGGCCTGGCCCGCCGTGATGGCCTCCAGGCTTTCGGCAATGCCTTCCTGGTTGTTGGTTTCCAGGTAGCCGATGAAGTCGCCGATGGCCTCGAACAGATCGTCGTCTCCCGTGCCGGAGTAGCTTGTGCCGTCGGCGCTGTAGAGCCCGCCGAACACGTCCAGTCCGCAGCTGTTGATGGAGATGCTGGTGGAGGTGGACACGCGCACGTTGAGGTCGGTGGAGTCGGACGTGATGGTGAAGGTGTCGCCCGCAGTCAGGTTGCTGCCGCCGCCCGCGGAAAGTTCCAGGGTGCCGCCAGGTACGGTAAGGGTGCCGTTGTCCGAGCTCTGGGTGTCGGACCAGGTGAGCCCACCGTCGGTGGAGTAGCTGTACGAAACGGGGCCGGCCACCGTGGTGTCGTCCTCTATGCGCACCACCACGGAACTGCTGAAGGTGCCGGTGGGCGTGGCGGTGACGTCGGTGTTGCTCTGGGCGGTCACCTGCGCGCCGTCGTCGGCGTCGCCGGTGTAGATGGCGGCCGGGCGCACGGTAATGCGCGTGCCCACGCTGGTGTCGTCGTCCGAGACGGCGGTGACCCCGGTTCCATCCTGCATGTTCACCTGCACCCCGTCGCAGGACAGGGTTGTATCGCCTGCGGCCAGGGTGGCCTCCGTCCAGGTGTCGCCACCGTCGGTGGAATAGCGGTAGGTGATGTCGTCCGTCCCCACGGTGCCGTCGCTGGTGAATTCTATGCGGATACTCTGGTCCGCCTCGCCGTCCACGGACAGTACGGGGGTCAGCACCGCGCTGCCAGCGCCCGAGGCCAGGGTGGCGCCGCTCACCGTGGCCCCCAGGCCCAGGGTGTAGGCCGTGCCGCCGGAATCGCGCCCGGCAAAGATGGACTGCCCGTTGTACTGGGTATTGGCGTAGGTGATGAGTTGCTCGTACAGCCCCCGCGCTTCTTCGGCGATGGCCTCGCGGTTGGCGTCGGTCAGGGTGCCGGTGGCGGCCTGCTCGGCCAGTTCGATCAGGCTGGTGAGCACCGTGCTGGCATCGCCCAACGTGTCGTCGGCCAGCGAGAGCCAGCCCTTGGCCGTGTCCACGTTGCTCTGGTACTGGGTAAGCTGGCTGATCAGCGTGGAATTGGTAAGGGCCACCTCGCTCCCGTACGGGTCGTCCGAGGGGCAGTTGATGCGCTGCTGCGTGGCCATCTGGATGGTCGTGCGGTTGATCTCCGATTGCAGCCTGGTCATGTATTTCAGCGAATTGTCGAAAGTCATGCGTGTGGAAATGCGCATGGTGGGCTCCTGAAGGGCAGCGGCGCGTGCCCGGCTAATCCCGCAGCGAAAGAATTGTATCGAACATCTCGTTGGCCACCTGGATGAGCTGCGCGGCCACGCTGTAAGCTTGCTGGTACTTGGTGAGGTTGATCAGTTCCTCGTCGGTGTTCACGCCGGAAAGGGACTGTTGCAGGGTGTCGGCGTTTTCGGCCAACGCGCTGTAATAGGTGTACTTGCGGGCAGAGGTGTCCACGTCGGTGCCCACGTCGCCCACCAGCGCGGCCAGGTGCTCGCTGATGGTTTTCGAACTGGTGGAACCGTACGCATCCAGCGTGACGTCGGTATCGGCCAGCGCCGCGAGGTTGTTGGCGCAGGTCGAATCGCCGGAGAGCACTTCGCCAGAGGCGTCCACCACGGCGGCGTTGATCCGGTTGGTGTCGTTCAGCACCGCGTCGGACACGGCGATGTTGCCCGCGTCGTCACCCGAGAAGAAGGTGTTGATGCCCAGCGCTGCAAGCAGGCCCGATGTGTCGCCCGCGAACTGGAACGAATAGCCGTCCTCCGCCGCGATGCTGAGCTGCCCGTTGCTGATGCTGGCGGTGAGCTGGTCGGAAAAGGCGGTGTTGATGGCGTCGGCCACGTCTTCCAGGCTGTCGGACGCGGGATCGATGGCGATGGAGGAAAGGGTTTCCACGTCGCCGGTGTCATCGTCGTACACCGAGATGGACAGGGTGCCCGAGGACAGGCGGTCGGCGTAGGCAAGACTGCTGTCGGAGAGGGCTTTCGTGGTGTCGTCCACGGAATTTTCGGCAGTGGCAGACGAAAAGTTGGTCAGCCCGGCACCCTGGCTGTGCACGTAGTTGACCTGCCAGGCCAGTTCCTCTGCCAGTGCGTCCAGTTCGTCCAGATACCCGCCCACGTACTGGTCGCGCGTGGCCAGCAGCCCGGCCAGGCTGCCGCCCGAAAGGCGGTTGTTGCTGTCCGACGCGGTGACGTCGATGGGGGTGATGTTCACCTTGCTGGACGTGGTTTCGTACCAGTACACCCCCGACTTCGCCATGACGGTGAAATCGTCGCCCACTGCCAGCGTGCCGCTGGCGCTGGCGCTGGAATCGGTGGACGATCCGAACCAGATGGACACCCCGTCCACGGTCACCTTCTCGTCAGCGCCGGATGCCGTGAACAGCAAGGTGTTGCCGCTGTCGTCAGTCAGCCAGGTTTCGCCGCCGTCGAGGGAAACCTTGTAGGTGGCCGCGCTGGCCGAGCCGTCCGCCGAGCCGGAGGTGACGAATTCTATGGCGATTTCGTTGCTGCTCTCACCCTCGAAATATATCTGCCCGTCAAAGGTGGAGGCGGATGTCAGCGACGCCGTGGCCTGCGGCCCTTCGTAGGCCAGCTTGTAGGTCACGTCGTTCTGCACCAGGGTCTGGCCCGACGTGGTGTACACGGTGGCCTGCCCGTCACTGCCGTAAACCACCGAAAGGTCGAGATAGGTGGAAAGTTCGCGCAGGGTGGTGGCCTGGCTGTCCAGCAGGGTGGCGTTTTCCGGGTCTGCCGCCAGCTGCGAGTTGAGGCCGGCCAGGGTGTCCAGCAGGTCATTGATGTCGTCCACCTGGTCTTCGATCTGGCCGTTCAGGTCTTCTTGCACGGCCTCCAGGCTGTCGCTGGTGGAATTGATGAGCGTGGTCAGCGTTTCGGCGTAGCCGGCCAGTTCGGTGCGCGCGGATTCGCTTTCCGGGTCTGCCGCCAGCGCGTCAAGGCTGGTCCAGAAGGCGTCCAGCGCGGTGGACAGGTCGTAGCCTTCATCATCGCTGTCGTCGAACAACGACTCGATGGACGAGAGCGTGGAGGTGATGGTCTCCCACATGGAGGCATCGGAACTGTACGACAGGTACTGCGATTCCACGGTGTAGCTGAAGTGCCGGGTGATCTCGGAAACCTCCGCCCCGGAACCATAGGTGATGCCCCCGCTGCTGGTGGTGGGGCCCGTGGTGTACTGCACCGTCTGGCGCGAATAGCCCGTTACGTCGGCATTGGAGATGTTGTTGCTGGTGACGGAAATGCCGATCTGAGCGTTGGAAAGCGCGCTGGAGCCGATGTTGAAGATGGAGCTGAGCGAGGACATGGCGCGTCCTTACGGATTGGCGGGTTGGCGGGTTGGCGGGCAGGCCCGTGCGTTGCGGTGGGGGCTCCCCGGTGCCGCCCGGACGGAGACGGGCGGTGCCGGGGGCCTGCCCTGCGATAGGCACGTCAAGGCTCGACGACGCCTTGGCGCGTGCCGCTTGGGCCAGGGGCTGTTTTCCAAAGCAGGGATTTCGTCCGTTGGCGAGGAAAACAAGCCAGCCATGAGGGAGTATACTCTTCTCGTATTCGACCGATATGGCTGGCGAAGTTTGACGACGCCAACGGGCGAAAGGACAATTTGGAAAACAGCCCCTAGCGCTTCAGGCCAAGAGCGGTCTGCAGCATTTCGTCAACGGTGGTGATGACCTTGCTGTTGGCCTGATAGGCGCGCTGCATCACGATGAGGTCGACCATCTCGGTAGAGACGTCCACGTTGGATTCCTCCAGCTTTTCCCCATAGATGCTGCCGTAGATGCCCTGCCCGGCGCGACCGATGTTGGCCGTGCCCGATTCCGTGGTGGCCGAGTACAGGTTGCCGCCTTCCAGTTGCAGGCCCTGGTCGTTGTCGAAGCTGGCCAGAGCCACGATGAACAGCGCCTGGGTCTGGCCGTTGGAGTAGGTGCCGTAGATCACCCCGCCTTCGTCCACGTAGTAGCTGGTCAGGTAGCCGGTGGCGTAGCCGTTCTGGCTGGAGTTGTCGGTGCTGCTGGCCGAATCGTTGCTGGAGGTGCGATCGCTGTCGTAGGCGGTGGAGGTGAACCCGAACAGCAGCGAGCTGTCCGTGCCGATGTCCGCCGCGCTGGTGACGGTGGTGTCCCAGCCGTCGGTGATGGATTTTGCGGACAGGCCGAAGTCCAGCTCTATCTGGATGGCATCCGCCTCGTCGGTGGTGCTGGCGTTGGCCGAGCCGGAGAAGTTGCAGGTGAACACCGGCAGGCCGTCGGTGGAAAGGTCGGCCAGGGTCCAGTTGGAAAGGTCGGTCAGGTCGCCGGTGGCCGTGGAGTCGAGCGTGAAGGCCGTCTGCGAGACCAGCGCGCCGGTGGCGTCAAAGGTCAGCGTACCCGCCATCAGCAGGCCGGCGGCGGATGTGCCCGACACGCTCTGGCCGTTGATGGTGCGCACGTCTTCGCTGGGGTCCATGGTGACGATGTATTCCCAGGTGGTGGAGCCGGTGGTGGAGTCTTCCACCTGGTCGAAATACACGGTCAGTTCATGGGCGGACCCGGCCTCGTCGTACACGGTGATGGTGGTCTGGTACTCGTACTTGGTGGTGCCGAGGGGGTCGTCGGCGCTGCCGTCCCATTCGGTCAGCAGCGAGAAGTACGGGTCGGTGGTGGAGGTGGAGTTGTCGTCGCCGTCCGAGTCCAGGTTGACCACCAGCGAGACGTTGGTGGTGGCGGATGCGGGCGAGGTGCGGCTTTCCAACTGGATGTCGCCGAGGGCGCCAGTGGTTGACGGGTCGCTGGAGGTGGCGGTGTCCGGGTCCACGGCCCAGCCCTGCACCTGGTAGCCGGACGAGTTCGTCAGGTAGCCTTCGTCGTCGAAGGTGAAGTCGCCCGCGCGGGTATAGTATATCTGACCGTCGTTCTGGGGGTCTTCGACGATGAAGTACCCTTCGCCTGCGATGGCCATGTTCATGGCCTCGGAGGTGTCCTGGTACGAGCCCTGCGAGAAGTCCGTGGCAATGGCAGAGATGGTGGAGCCGTTGCCGATCTGGTCTATGCCGCCGGACGTGGTGATGGAGGAATAGAACACGTCCTCGAACAGCATGGACATGGACTTGTAGCCCGTGGTGCTGGAGTTGGCGAGGTTGTTGCCGATGACGCTGATGGACTCGGCGGTGCTCAGCAACCCCGAGACGCTGGCATACATGGATGAGGAGAGGCCCATGGCGTGCTCCCGCGACAGTGCGCGTGCTGGTGTTATGCGTCGGAGGAGACGACGCTGTAGACGTCCTCGAGATTCACCGTGCGGCCATCGGACAGGGTGAGCACCGTGGTGCCGTCCTCCACCGAAACGCCGGAGACCGTGCCCGCCACCATGGTGGAGACTTCCAGGCTGTCGCCGTCCTCGTCGTAGGCCTCGAACACCACGCTGTAGGTGCCATTGGCCACTTCGGTGCCGGTGTAGTTGGTGCCGTCCCAACTGAAGGTGTAGGTGCCACTGTCCGTGGCGCCGAGGGAGACGGAATTGATGATGGTGCCGTCGGAGTCGTAGACGTGCGCGGTAAGGGTCTCCGCGTCCGATTCCAGGGTGAAGGACACCACGGTGGTGGAGTCGTCGGTCTTGGAAATGTCGTCGCCCTCGGCCAGCACGGACTGCCCGATGAAGCTCACGGCGGAGTTCAGGCTCATGGCCGTCAGCGAGTCGTAGATGGACGTGGCCGTGTCATTGAGGGCCGACAGTTGCTCCACCGTGGAGAACGAGGCGATCTGGTTGATCATCTCGGTGGAGTCGGTGGGGTTGGTGGGGTCCTGGTTCTGCAGTTCCGCGATGAGCAGTTGCAGAAAGGCGTCGGAATCCAGCGTGGTGGAACTGCTGGTGGTCGACGATGTGCTGGTGCTGCTAGCCAAGGATGAGATAGTGGTCATTGCCGTCCTCCGTGCCCTGATCCGTGCCCAATCCCGTTTCGTGCCGACTTTCGAGAGACAGTGCCGCTTCGATGACCTCGAACGGTGTCTTCACTTCCGCAGCCTTCAGGATCTTGCGCAGTTCCAGAAGGTCTTCCCTGCATGCCCTGCACGACGCGAAATGCGATTCAAGACGCTTTCTCTCTGCGGATGTGGCCGTTTTTTCCAGATAGCAGGCAATCATGTTTGCGCCGGGACATGGAGAATTGTCCGTGCACAGTCCTTCCTCGATGGAATGGAGCACCGTCATATGGTGCCGTTGCTGTCTCATGAGCTGAACTTCCGTGCTGAAGTGTGAAGGCCCTGTTGTCCGTATGTACGGATTTGGCGGCACGAAATGCCCATCAAGAGACCGAAAGAGATGTAAAGGTGGCTTTACGAAGAGGGGGCAGGGAAGGCAGGCGGGCGCGGGGAGGGCGCGGAAACGGCAAAGGGCCGGAACATGTCCGGCCCTTTGTGGGGTGTGTGTGGGTCTGGGAGAGGCTAGGCGGTATGACGCGGGGGGATGGCCCGCGCATGTGGGTCAGGCAGGGGGCGGACAGGCAGGTGACGGTCAGGCAGGGGGCGTCAGCGCAGCATGGGCAGCGCGCCGCACAGGCCGTCCACGGCACTGCGTTCGCCCACGATGGCGATGCCCACGAAGCTGAGGTCGTCGTGGGCGGTTGCGGCCATGCGCTGCGTGTAGGCATCGTAGCTGCGCGCGGTGCGGGCCGTGTGGGTAAAGCCCACGCAGTACAGGCCGCGTTCGACCGCCTTGCGGCGCAGTGCGGGCAGCGCCTCGGGCGCGGCGCGCAGCACGGGAATGGGCAACTGGGTGATGCCGGGGTGCTCGTCGCCGTTGCCGTCGGTGACGGCGGGGCCGACGATTTCCGGAAAGGCCCGGCCCACGGACAGGGACAGCACGGCGGCGGCATTGGCGGCCACGCCGCCCGGCAGGCCGCCGTCGAGCACGATGGCGAACTTGGTGGCATCAAGGTTCATGTGCGATCTCCCATGGGGTGCGGGATGCAGCGTCCGGCAGGCATGGCCGAAGGGCAAGGTTTCGGGCTGGCCTTGCGGGGTCAGGCTCCTTGCCCTGAGCGGTCCCTGATGGATCGGAGCCGGATGGCCGAGCGCCTTCGGATGCGCCTGCGGGCGGGCATCCCATGCTGTTGGATGAAGGTTGACGGCGTGTGGGCACGCCGGATCATCCACTAACAGCGGGAGACATTGGCGTATGGAAGGATTTTGCGGCGGCGGGGCGTGAAGTCCAGCCTGGGCTTGCGTGGAATCAGGACTCGGTGCCAGTGTTGCCTGTCGTGTCGGGCGCGACGCCTTCGGCCCCGGCCTGCTGGTACTGGCGCGGGGTGGCCCCGGTCAGGTCGCGGAACACGCGCGAGAAGTGGCTCTGGTCGGAGAAGCCGGTTTCCGCCGCCACATGGCTTATGGCGTGCCCTGCCGCCAGCAGACCCTTTGCCGCCTCCACCCGCAGTTGGGTCTGGTAGGTGTGGGGGGGCAGGCCCGTGGCCTGCTGGAACATGCGCAGCAGGTGGCAGCGGCTGCGTCCGGCAATGCGGGCCAGATCGTCCAGGCGTACCGGGTCGGCCAGGTGGTCACGCAGGTGGCGGCGCACCGCCTCGATTATGGCCGTGACGTCCAAAGGGGCAGTGGTTCCGAGCGGTGCTGCGGCTGTGGCGGGCCAGGATGGCGGGGTGGCATCGGCGGAATCCGCAGGGTTCGTGGCGGGGCATGCGCCGGATGCGGGCAGGCAGTGGCGGGCCAGCAGCAGTTCCGCTGCCTGCACCAGCAGCGACTGCTTTTCCAGCACCGAGCCGCCGCGCGATACCGCATCGTACAGGGCCGACCACGCGGACATGGTCTGCGCGCAGTCCACCACCGGTGCGCGAAAGCGGGGCAGCACAGCCGGGCGGGAGCAATCGTCGGGGGCGCCAGATATGTCGGATGCGCCGGGTTCGCCCCGCTCGCCGGATTCGGGCTGTCCGACTGATTCAGCCTGTGTACGGGCGGGGGCGGGGGATTCCTGTCCCTCGGCGCAAACCGCCAGTTCCGCCAGCCACTGCGGGTCCACGTAGAACATGCGGTAGGCGAAGAAGGTGTCGCGGTCGGGGTTGCAGGCGTGCACCCGGTCCGGCTCGATGAGCACCAGTTGTCCGGCCACGGCCCGGTGCGGCGCGCCTTCCAGCATGAACGAGGCGGCCCCGCCGTCCATGATGCCGATGGAATAGGCGGCGTGGGTGTGGCGGCGAAAGGTTTCCTCGTTGTAGCTCGACCGGCGCACCTCCACCTCGGGCAGGTCCGGGTCGCGCCAGAAGCGGACGGCGGCATGGCGTGGGGTGCGGCTCATGGGGCAAGTATCGGGACGCCCGCCCGGCGCGTCAAGGGGGGGATGCGTGTGGTCAGATTGCAGGGCAGGTGGCGGCGGTGCGAGGAAACGCATCCCATCTCGG
This sequence comes from Nitratidesulfovibrio termitidis HI1, assembly GCF_000504305.1. Taxonomy (NCBI): domain Bacteria; kingdom Pseudomonadati; phylum Thermodesulfobacteriota; class Desulfovibrionia; order Desulfovibrionales; family Desulfovibrionaceae; genus Nitratidesulfovibrio; species Nitratidesulfovibrio termitidis. The sequence goes on along the minus strand of NZ_KI632512.1, from coordinate 2,113,537 downwards.
TGCATGAAAAAAACCGGAGCAGCGTTGGCTGCCCCGGTTCGGTTTCGGAACGATGGGGTGTCTTGCAAGGCCTACTTGCCGAACGGGCACTTGGGATACGTGCAGCTTTTGCATTCCATGCACAGGCCGCCGTCGCCCAGTTTGGCCAGGTCGCGCCGGGTGATTTCCACCCCGGCCAGCAGGCGCGGCAGCAGGATGTCCAGCGCGGTGGTCTTGTAGAACAGCGCGCAGGCGGGCACGCCCACCACCTGCACGGGGTGGGGGGCCTGTTCGCTGGCGATGCGCCCCACAAGGCTCATGGTGCCGGGCAGCATGGGCAGGCCGTACAGCATGTCGGTAAGGCCCGCGTCGATCAGCCCCTTGCGGGTCACGTCGTCGGGGTCCACGGACAGCCCGGCGGTGGTCACCACCAGATCCGCCCCGGCGGCGATCAGGTCGCGCACGCCCTGGGTGATCAGGGCCGCGTCGTCGGGGGCGAACACGGTCTTCACCACTTCGCAGTTCAGGCGCTGGGCCTTCTGGGTGATGATGGGGGCAAACTTGTCCTGGATCAGCCCCTGGAACACCTCGGTGCCGGTAACCAGAATGCCGATCCTGGCGGCGCGCATGGGCAGCACCTGAAGCAGCGGCCCGTCCTGCAACATGGCAGTGGCCTTGATGAAATTCTCGCGCGAGAGGTACAGCGGAATGGCCCGCGTGCCCGCCACCTTGGCCCCGGCCAGCACCATGCTATAGCCCTGGCGGGTGGCGCACATCACGTCGGGCACAAGGTTGAAGCGTTCCAGACGCTCGGTATCCACCATCAGCAGGCCGTCGCGAGTGGCGACAAGGTTGGCCTTGCCCTCGCGCGGGTCTTCGCGCATGGCCACGCCCTCGCCCGCCAGCATGGCGGCAAAGGTTCTGGCGGCCTCGTCCTCGTGCACCCAGTCGTTATCGGAATCGGCGGCGTCCTGCACGTAGATGGAGTTGCGCCCCATCATCTGGAGGCGGCAGATGTCCCCGGCGGTCAGTTCCTGTCCGGCGGTGAATTCCGCGTCCTTGTGCTCGCCGGGCACGATGCGGGTCATGTCGTGCAGAACGCGCTTGCCCACGGCCTCTGCCACGGGCACGGCGCGCAGGGCGGGCTGGCCCTCGAAGGCAAAGCCGGGCCCGGCGTGGTAGGGCGATTCACCCTGGCACGAACGACAGATGCCGCCGGAGGCCACGGGGTAGTATTCGCCGCACAGCGGGCAGCGGCCCACCAGTCCCTTGCCCTTGTGGCCCAGCCTGTCGGGCCGCACGGTGATGGGCCGGGCGGTAAGGATGTCCGGGCCCGCTTCCTTGATCTGCGCCTGCAACAGCGGCGTGTCCTGATCCTTCTTGGGCTTCAGCTTCAGGAACCAGGTGCGGATTTCGCCCCACGGCCCCATCTTGTCCACGTCCAGATGCACGCGCACCCCTTCACCGGTGCGCTTGTCGAACAGCGACACCGCGTAGATGCCGAAGTTCATGATGCGCAGCCAGCCGTTGCCCACCGTGCAGGGGGTCAGCAGCTGCACCGCGTCGGGCAGGCACTGCTCCGTCTCGGAAATGGCGTCGAACAGCACGCCTTCCGGCAGGCCCCGGCGGGCCAGTTCGACCATGTAGCCGCCGATGATCAGGCCGGGGGCCGGATACCCGTGGAAATTGCGCGCCACTTCCATGAATTCGTCGTGGGTGTGTGGACCGATGAGCATGTGGTGGTTCTCGTGAAGGCAAGGGTTGCGTGAACGGCGCGGCGGCGGGGAACCGACCGGGGTGCCTGTGCGGGACGGCGCGTGCGCGCTCCATCCCCCCGTTGCGCGGATGCGTGTCCGCGTGGATTCGTCTGGTCATGCGCGCATGGCCAGACGTCTGGCAGGCGCGCTTGTGTATTTATCAATAAATACCGGGTATTGCCATGGGAATCCCGCCCTGCGGCAAGACACTAGCAGCTTTTGGCGTGGCAGTCACGGAAGTGCGACTTGGCGTGACATTGGCACCGGGTGTTGTGCCGGGTGGTGCCTTTGGCGTCCCGCAGGGGGCATGGAGAGCAGAGGGATGGCCCCTTGTCTGGTGATGTCACCTTCAAGGAGGATTCATTCCGGTGAGCTCTGTCCCCCATCCAGCGCGGCCAGTCGCCTGCGCGCCTTCTTTTCCAGCCGTTCCAGCCGTTCGATGCGCCCTTGCAGCGAGTTCAGCCGGACATGCTGGCGGTGGATGCACTGCATGAGCATGGTGGCCACCTCCTGCGCGGTCAGTTCGCGGTCGGGCCACCACGGCGCGTCGGGGTCCGGCGCTTCGTGGAACAGCACACCATCCGCATGTCCGTGTGATGCGGGCATGCGCCGGGCCAGCCGTTCGTTGTACGGGGCATAGTGGGCCAGCACCGTGGCGCGCATGCCGGGCGACAACAGCCCCACGTGGCCGAATGGCGCGGCGGCGGCCCTGGGCAGCGCATCGTAGAGCATCTCGTAGGGGCCGTTGTCGAATACCCCGTCGAACATGGGGCGCACCATGCGCAGCAGTTTGATGGCCTCTGGCGTGAAGCCGTGGTTGGTGTTGAAGTTGGTGGCGGGCGGCGGGGGCAGGTGGGCGATGGAGCCCACCCCCAGCAGGCCCAGCAGGTCGGCCACCACGTCGCCGCATTGCAGGGCGGAGCGTTCGTAGGGGCGCACCACCATGTCGGCGGAATCCATGAAGCCCCACACCTCGTCCAGCCATGCGTGCTCCAGCACCGAGACGGCGGCGCGAAAGAACACGTCGTCCAGTTCCCTGTCCATGAGGGCGCGGGCGAAGTCGTCCGGCGTGGGGTATTGGTCGTACTTCAGCCCCCACTGCTTCCAGGCATCCTCGATCCAGGTATCCTGCCGCCGCACGTAGCACATGGCCACGGCGCGCAGGTTTAGGCGCGTGGCGTTGCGGCGCACCATGTCCGCGTATGCGGGCAGGCTGGGAGCCTCCAGACTCAGCAGCAGGACGGGGGTATTGGTGGCGCGGCAGACGGCCATTGCGCGGTCCAGGTAGTCATCCTGAGCGTCGGGCTGCATGCCCATGATGACCGCCCCGTGGTGGGGCAGCTCGAAGTTCGGGTCGCCGGGGATGTCGGGAGGGGTGGCGTCGGGCACGCGGTCGGGGTTCAGGGTGGGGTAAAGGATGCCGTGCTGGCGGAACAGGGCGGTGCGATTGTGGTCGCAGAAGGCCTGGATGGCGCTGCTGCCGGTCTTGGGACCGCCAAGGTGGGCGACCAGTAGCGGCCCCTTTGCGGGGTCGGGCGTGATGGTGGCACCAAGCAGGGCGGATGGGGCGTGTTCGGGCATGGCGGTGCTCCGGCAGAGTATGGCGCGGGGAATGGGGAGAACGGAGAGGCAGCACCCCGCGCGAATGCGCCATGCTAGGGGAAGGTTGCGGGGCCTGTCGAGGGCGCCGGTCTTTGAAAGTGTAAAAATCCCCCGGTTCCGTCGTGTGGAACCGGGGGGGGTGTCGGTGTCTTTCAGGGGCTTGTTTTCTACCTTATCCGAAAAGAGCCATCCCAGCCTGCACCGCCTTTTCGAACAGCGGCGAGGGCACGATGCCCAGCACCAGCGTGGCGGCGGCCAGCGCCACCGCGCCGCCCAGGCTGAACGCGCTCTGGTCGGGCGCGGGCAGCGAGGCATTTTCGTCAGGCTCGGTGTAGGCGTGGCGCACCAGCGACAGGTAGTAGTAGATGGCGATGGCGCTGTTCAGGGCCAGGGCGATGACCAGCCAGTTGTAGCCGTGGTTCCACGCCGCCGTGATCAGGAACAGCTTGCCCATGAAGCCAGCAGTGGGCGGCAGGCCCACCAGGGCGAATGCGCCCACCGCAAGGGCAAAGGCCAGCACCGGCGAGCGACGATGCAGCCCGTTGAGGTCGGACAGGACCAGGTTGCGCCCGTCCACGGCCACGCGGGCCACCACCCAGAAGCACAGCAGGTTCATGACCACGTACACCAGCGCGTAGAACGCGGCGGCGGCAAGGCCCTCCGCCGTGCCGGACACAAGGCCCACGGTCACGTAGCCCGCATGCGCCACGGACGAGAAGCCCAGCATGCGCTTCACGTCCTTTTGCGCCAGCGCGCACAGGTTGCCGAAGGTCATGGAGATGACCCCCAGCCAGGCGATGGCGGTGGTCACTTCCAGGCCGGGGTGCAGCACGGCGGCCAGACGCACCAGCACCACCACAGCGCCCAGCTTGGGCAGGGTGGCCACGTAGGCCGCCGTCTCGTTGCTGGAGCCCTGATACACGTCGGGGCACCAGAAGTGGAACGGGAACAGGGCCAGCTTGTAGAACATGCCGCACAGGAACAGCGACAGGCCCACAACCGCAGTGGGGCTTGCCGCCCACGACCAGTCGCGCGCGGCCAGCGCCGCGATGTACGTGGTCTGGTGCGCGGCCATGATGTACGACAGCCCGTACAGCGAGATGGCCGTGGCCGCCGCGCCGAACAGGATGTACTTGACGCCCGCTTCGGCCCCTTCGCGGGTGCGCCCGCGCAGGGGAATGAGCACGTACAGGCTGTACGACGACAGTTCCAGCGCAAGGTACAGGGTCACCAGTTCTGCGGACGATGCCAGCAGCATCAGGCCCCACGCCGATACCCCCAGGAACAGGAAGTAGTCGGCGCGCTTGCCTTCCTCCAGCGTGGGCTGGCGGGTGGCGTTGAGCACGGCGATGCAGAAGCCGCCTGCCACGCACAGCTTGAAGAACTGCGACAGGCCGTCCACCTTGTAGGCGTCCCACAGCAGCATGCCTTCGGCAGGAAGCGCCACCACCGACGCCGCCAGCACCGCCAGCGCGCCCAGCGGCAGCCAGCGGTGGGCCGCCACAGAGGCCGGCCCGGCGGACAGCGCCTGCACGAACAGCACGGCCACCAGCAGCAGCATGGCGCATTCGGGAACAAGCAGGGCAAGGTCGAGGTTCACTGGCGCACCTCCTTGGCGATGGCGGCGGATGCGAGGACGGCGGGCGGTTCATGCCGCACCGCGTCCGCATGATTGAGGGCCAGCGGCGCTTCCTTCACCGGGGCGCGGCCGCGCAGGTCGGCCAGCAGCCGGTCGATGGAAGGGTCGATCAGCCGCAGGAAGGGCGCGGGGGCAAGGCCTATCCACAGCACCAGCACGGCGGGCAGCAGCAGGTAGGTCCATTCGCGGCGGTTCAGGTCGTTCCACGTCTTGGCCGTGGACGGGCTGCCCCAGGCCATGCGCAGGCTGACCCGGAACATGTACGCCGCCGCCAGCAGCGCGCCGGGCACGATGAGCGCGCCCACGGTCAGGCTTTGCTGGAAGGCGGCCACGAACACCAGCACTTCGCCCACGAAGCCGTTGGTGCCGGGAAAGCCGAACGAGGCCAGGGCATACAGCCCCCAGAAAAACATGAACGCGGGCAGATACTTGCCAAGGCCCATGTTGTCCGCCACCTCGCGGCTGTGGCTGCGTTCGTACATGGCGCCGATCATCATGAACAGCGCGCCGGTGACGATGCCGTGGTTCAGCATCTGCAGCAGCGCGCCCTGCACGCCGCTTTTCTGGAACAGGAAGATGCCCAGCGTCACGAAGCCCATGTGGGCCACCGACGAATAGGCGACCAGCTTCTTGATGTCGGCCTGCCCCAGCGCCACCGCGCCCCCGTAGAGGATGGACACCACCGAGATGCCGATCATCAGCGGGGCAAAGTGCACGCTGGCCTCGGGCGTCAGCGGCAGGCAGAAGCGCAGGAACCCGTAGGTGCCCATCTTCAGCAGCACGGCGGCAAGGATCACGCTGCCTGCGGACGGCGCCTGCACGTGGGCGGCGGGCAGCCAGGTGTGGAACGGGAACATGGGCACCTTGATGGCAAAGGCCAGGGCCATGGCCAGAAAGGCCCAGTACTGGAAGCGGAACCCGAAGGTCTGCTGCATCAGGTCGGGGATGGAGAAGGTGCCCCCGGCAATGCGGAAGGCCACGATGGCCACCAGCAGCAGGGTGGACCCGGCAAGGGTGTACAGGAAGAACTTGATGGACGCGTAGCGCCGCTCGGCCCCGCCCCATACCGCAATGAGCAGGTACATGGGGATGAGCATGGCTTCCCAGAACACGTAGAACAGCACGAGGTCCATGGAGGTGAACACGCCGATGCAGGCGGATGTCATCAGCAGCAGGCAGACGTGGAACTCCTTCACCCGCTTGCCGATGTACGTCCACGAGCACAGCACGCACAGCGGCAGGGTGAACAGGGTCAGCCACACCATCAGGATGCTGATGCCGTCCACGGCCAGATGGTATTCAAGGCCCCAGCGGGCCACCCAGGTCATGCGTTCCACGAACTGGAACCCGGCGTCGGGGTTGAAGGCGATGAGCGGCCACGCGGCGCCAAGCCCGATGAGCGACGCCGCCAGCGACACGCGCCGCACGGTCTCGTCGTCGCGCAGGGGCAGCAGCAGCACCGCTGCCAGCAGCGGCAGGAAGATCAGGATGCTGAGGACCGGTATGTCAGGATACACAGGCAGCTCCGTTTTTTGTGGGTCCTGGGGGCTGTTTCCAAATTAGGTTTTTTGTTCGTTGGCAAGGAAAACGAGCCTGGCATGAGGGAGTATACTCTTGTTATATTCGACCGACATGGCAGGCGAAGTTTGACGCAGCCAACGGGCAAAAGGACAATTTGGGGACAGCCCCCTAGCCGAGGTACCAGACGAGTCCGAACACACACAACGCGAAGAAGGCGGCCAGTCCCAGGTAGTCCTGGAGGCTGCCGTTCTGCGTGCGCGCGCCCAGCCCGCCGATGCCCCGCACCGTGCGTGCGCTGCCGTCCACCACGCCGTCGATGGCCCGCCGGTCGAACCACACGGAGCCGAGGGCAATGCCCATCAGTCCGCGCAGGCCGCCCGCGCGGTAGGCCTCGGTCCAGCGGTCGTCCAGGAAGGCCAGCGGGCGGCATACGAAGCGCATGGCCCCGGTGCCCACCGCGCGGTAGGCGATGTCCACGTCCAGGTTCAGTCCTTCGTGCGGGGTGATCACCTTGCGCAGCAGGTAGAAGGCCAGGCCGGAGAAGCCCAGCAGCAGCAGCGACTGCAACACGTGCCACACGGACCACGGAACGTAGGGGTGTTCCACCTCGAAGGGCAGGTAGGCGTACAGGATGGACGGGGCCACGCCCTGCAGGATGCACAGCACGGCCAGCACGGACATGCCCGCGTACATGTTCCACGGGATGGGGGCCAGCACACGGTCGTTGTCCGTGGGCTTGCCGCCCCAGAAGGCGAAGTAGGGCAGCTTGATGCCCACCGAGATGAACGTGCCCACCGCCGCGATTTCCAGGCCCAGCGCCACCAGGGTCTGGTGTGCTTCCGCCGCGCCGGTGATGGTCATGGTCTTGGAGATGAACCCGTTGAACACCGGCATGCCCGAGATGGACAGGGCCGCCACCATGTACAGCACCATGACCCACGGCAGCCGCGCGGCCAGGCCGCCAAGCTTGTCCAACTTGGCCGTGCCCGCCGCGTACAGCAGGCAGCCGGTGCCCATGAACAGCAGGCCCTTGTACAGGATGTGCGCGTAGGCATGGGCCACCGCGCCGTTCAGGGTCATGGCCGTGCCCACGCCGATGCCCGCCACCATGTACCCCACCTGCGAGACGATGTGGTACGACAGGATGCGCCGGGCGTTGTTCTCGATGCACGCGTACAGCACGCCGTACACCGCCATCACCGTGCCCGCCGCTGCCAGGATCTCCCAGCCTGCAAAGCCGCGCGCCAGCACGTACACCGCCGTCTTGGTGGTGTAGGCGCACATGAACACGGAGCCGGTCACCGTCCCGCGCGGGTAGGCGTCGGGCAGCCAGGCGTGCAGCGGCACCACGGCGGCGTTGACGCAGAACCCGGCCAGGATCAGCCATTCGTACAGCGGCGCGTTGCCGGGGGCCATGGCCGTGAATTCCCACGTGCCCAGGGCCTTGTAGCGGATCAGCAGCCCCGCCAGCAGCAGAAGGCCCCCGGCGGTGTGGTAGAGAAAGTAGCGAAAGCCCGCCAGCACCGACTCGCGCGTGCGGTTCAGCAGCACGAGGAAGGTGGAGCCGATGGACATCAGTTCCCAGAACACGAACAGGGTCAGGTAGTCGCCCGCGAACACGCAGCCGAACCCACCCGACACGTACAGGGCGGCGGCGATGTGCTGCCCCCGGTCCTTGACGTGCATGGCGTACAGCATGCCCGCCACCGACATGACGGCGAACACCTGGGCGAAGACCAGCGACAGCTTGTCCACGCGGCCCAGCAGCAGGGTTTGCCCCAGCCAGTGCAGGGTCAGGTGGTCGCCGGGCGTCATGGTGAACACGGCGAACACGGCCAGCACGGCGGGTGCGGGCAGCAGCCAGTTCCACCATTTGCCCCGCAGGAAGGGCAGCACCGCCGCCAGGGCCAGAAACCCTATGGCGGGGTGGATGAAGCTAGACGTCTCCATAGTGGTCCTCCTTGCGCACGATGACGGGCTGCACCACGCGCTTCATGATCACCACCATCAGCACGCCCACCACAAGGCCGAACAGCGCCCAGAAGCCGGGGTAGGCATCAAGGCCGAAGTGCGGTTCGTGCGGGCCGACGAACAGGTTCAGCAGCACGAGGGCGGCCAACGCCCCGTACAGCGCCTTCAGCCATGCGCCGCGCAGTTCGCGCTGGCGTTCAAGGAATGCTCCGAGTCTGTTCATGAGCGCGCTCCTAGAAATGGCCGAACGCCTGGATGAAGTTCAGGAACACCTGCGGATACAGGCCCAGCAGCAACGATATGGCCCCGGTCAGGCACAGCGGTATGACCATGGTGGCGGGGGCTTCGTTGTACTGCTCGATATTGGCGTCCGGGGCGGGCGGCAGCATGAACGCCCGGTAGAAGATGGGCACGAAGTAGCCCGCGTTGAGCAGGGTGGACAGCAGCAGGGTCACCAGCAGACCGATCTGCCCGGCCTGGAGTGAACCGTTGACGATGTACCACTTGGAGACGAAGCCGCACACCGGCGGCATGCCGATCATGGAAAGGGACGCCAGGGCAAAGGCCCCGAAGGTCCACGGCATGCGGCGGCCAAGGCCGTTCATCTGGCTGATCTTCTTGATGTGCGTGGCCACGTAGATGGCCCCGGCGCCAAAGAACAGGGTGATCTTGGAGAAGGCGTGGTGGGGGATGTGCATCAGCCCGCCCTGCACGGCCGAAGGCGTCAGCAGGGCCACCCCGATGATCACGTAGGACAGCTGGCTGACCGTGGAATAGGCCAGCCGGGCCTTGATGTCGTCCTTGGTCAGGGCGATGAGCGAGGCCCCGATGATGGTGAAGGCCGCCAGCCACGCCGTGGGCAGGCCAAGGCCCAGGGTGTCCATGGCCTGCACCCCGAAGCCGGACAGGATGATCCGGCTTACGGAGAACACCCCCGCCTTGACCACGGCCACCGCGTGCAGCAGGGCCGAGACCGGGGTGGGGGCCACCATGGCCGAGGGCAGCCAGTTGTGGAACGGAGCCAGGGCCGCCTTGGCCAGACCCGCGATATACAGCACGTAGGTTACCCGCACCAGGTTGGGGTGCGCGGCGATGACGTCGGGCGGAAACATGCCGTTCAGCACGTCGCCAAGGCGCATGTCCAGCGTGCCGGTAAGCACGTAGGTCAGGATCATGGCGGGCAGCAGGAACAGCTTGGAGGTGCCCATGAGGTAGACGAGGTACTTGCGCGCCCCGGCGAACCCTTCTGCGTCCTGATGATGTGCGACCAGCGGGTAGGTGAAGACGGTGATCACTTCATAGAACAGGTACAGGGTGAACACGGTGGCGGAGAAGGCCACGCCCACCGCGCCGAAGATGGCCACCGCGAAACAGGTGTAGTAGCGCGTCTGGGCGTGTTCGTTCAGCCCGCGCATGTACCCGATGTTGTAACTGGTGGCGAAGCCCCACAGGAAGGTGGCGATCAGCGCGAAGATCATGCCCAGCCCGTCGGCGCACAGGGTCAGGCTGACGCCGGGCAGGATGGTGGTGACGGTGTAGGTGTAGATGACCCCGGAAAGCACCCCCGGCGCCAGTTGCAGCACCGAGACGAAGGTGAGCGCGGCGGCGATGAACGACACGGCCTCGCGCCGGTTGTCGTTGCCGCGCGCCAGCATGATGGCGAAGGGCGCGACCAGGGTGATCAGCAGCGGAACGAGCAGGCTTGCGGATTCTACGGTGTTGGGCACGGTCATCACTGCTGCTCCCTCAGGGTTGCCAGGGCGTCTGTGCGGGTGGTGCCGAAGCGGCGGAACACCACGACAATGGCGGCCAGGGCCACGGTGGCTTCAGCGGCGGCAAGGCCCATGACCAGCAGCGTGGCCAGTTGTCCGAGGGTGGCGTCCGCCCCGGTAAGCTGGGTTGCGGCCACGATGGACAGCCCCGCGCCGTTGAGCATCAGCTCCACGGCAATGAGCATGCCCACCAGCGTGCGCCGCTTGACCAGCCCCGCCAGGCCCGCGCCCAGCAGCACGAGGGAGGCCAGTTGGTAGAGCACGAGCGGTTTCACTTGTCCCTCCTTTCCCAGACGAGCAGCACGGCCCCGGCCATGGAGATGAGCAGGACCACCGAGATCAGTTCGAAGGGCAGCACGTAGTCCTCCATCAGCCTGCGGCCAAGTTCGGCCAGCGGCACTTCCGCCGGGATCAGCTTGGAGGCCGCGGGGTGCAGCAGCAGGATGGGGGCCAGCAGCGCGCCGGGCAGCATGGCCGCCAGTATGCCCTTGAAGGTGCGCGGGGCTGGGGCGGGGTCCGCCTCGTCACCGTCCGCGTCGGCCCGGGCCAGCATCAGCGCGAAGAAGATCAGCACGCAGATGGCGCCCACGTAGATGAGAATCTGCATGAAGGCCATGAACGGCGCGTTCAGCAAGAGGTACATGCCCGCCACGCCCAGCAGCGTGGCGACCAGCCCCACCAGGGCCCGCACAAGGCTGGCGCAGCCCACGGCCATGAAACAGCCGACCACGATGACCAGAAAGTAGAAGCCGAAGGCGAGGATTGCCGGTGTTTCCATGTCACGCCTCGCTTGCGGGGGTTGCGGCGGTTTCGGGCGCGGGGGCCGGGGCCGTTGCGGTCTCTGGCGTGGCCGGAGGCGCAGTTTCGGGCGCAGCCTTCGCGGTCTTCTTCGGTTCCGGCTTGCGGGCCGCGGCCTTGCGGGCCAGACGCGCCAACTGGTCGAACACGAAGTCCTCGCGCTTTGTCCCCACCATGTAGATGTCGTGCGAGAAGCCGATGGAATCCACCGGGCACGCCTCCACGCAGCTGCCGCACAGGCTGCACAGCGAGAAGTCGTAGGTCCAGGTGCCGGGCGCCTTGGGCGGTGCGGGCTTCTTGGGCTTTTCGCCGCGCGCTTCCGCCTCTGCCATGGCCTTCAGTTCTTCTGGCGTGGGCTTGGGCGTGGGGGCGCGGGTGACGGTTATGCAGTTGCTGGGGCAGGCGGACACGCAGAGCATGCAGGCGATGCACTTGGGCTTTGCCGGGTCCTTGTCCAGCCCGATGAGTTCTATGGGCCCCCGGAACGAGGCCGCCGCTTCCGGCGTTACCTCTGCCCGCGGGTAGTGCACGGTGACGCCGGGCTTGCAGAATTCCTTGCCGGTGATGCCAAGGCCCACCACAAGGCTCCACAGGTCGGCGAGGGTGCGGAAGATCGATGCCATTATATCCTCCTTAGAGAGCGGGGGCTCTGCCCCCCGGCCCCCCGCAAGGGGACCGTGTCCCCTTGACCCCTTCATGCGGGTGTCCACCCTTATGAAAAGTTTGGGGGGATGGGGGTCCGGGGGAAGGAGACCCTTTTCAAAGGGTCCCTTCCCCCGTCGCCTTACCGTCTCTACAGCTTCATGACGAACGCGGTCGCCAGCAGGTTCAGCACGCCGAGGGGCAGCAGCCACCGCCAGTTCAGGTTCAGCAGCTGGTCGAAGCGCACGCGCGGGTACGTCCAGCGGAACCACATCATGGACAGCAGCAGCCCGTACACCTTGGCCAGGAACCACCATGCCCCGTCCAGGAACGGGCCTTTCCAGCCGCCCAGGAACAGCACGGTGCACACGCTGCACGCCACGATCATGTTGGCGTACTCGGCCAGGAAGAACATGCCGAAGCCCATGCCCGAATATTCGGTATGGAAGCCTGCGGTCAGTTCCGATTCGGCCTCGGGCAGGTCGAAGGGGGCGCGGTTGGTCTCGCCCAGGGCGCTGACGAAGAAGATCAGGAACGCCAGCGGCTGCACGGCGATGTTCCACTGCCACGGCATGCCGCCCTGCCCGCCCACGATGGCGGTAAGGCTCAGCGTGCCTTCCTGGAAGGCGATGGCCAGCACGGCCAGCAGCAGGGGGATTTCATAGGCCACGGACTGGGCCACGGCGCGGGCCGCGCCGAGCAGGCCGTACTTGTTGTTGGAGCCCCACCCAGCAAGCAACAGGGCCAGCACGTTGAACCCGGCAAAGGCAAGGATGAGCAGCAGGCCGAGGTTCACGTCCCACCCGGTGAGCAGCGGGCTGAAGGGAATGGGCAGAAACAGCAGCAGCACGGGAAAGAAGGCCAGCACCGGGGCCATCCAGAACAGCAGCGGGTCTGCCCTGTCCGGGCGCACCAGTTGCTTGCCGATCAGCTTCAGGGCGTCGGCCACGGCCTGCAATATGCCCTGCGGCCCCACTTCGTAGGGGCCGGGGCGGCGCTGGATGAAGCCCGCCACCTTGCGTTCGGCGTAGACGAGCAGCAGCCCGTTCAGCCCCACGAAGACGGCCACGCCCACCAGCGCGAGCACCACGTGCAGCACGGAATCGAAGGAGATGGTTGCATTCATGGCGGCCTACCTGTCGATTTCGGGGATGACCATGTCGAGGCTGCCAAGGATGGCAACGGCGTCGGCCAGCAGGGTGCCCCGCGCGCATTCGGCGAACAGGGCCAGGTTGGAGAAGCCCGGCGCGCGCAGCTTGACGCGGTAGGGCGTCTTGCCGCCGTCGCTGGCGATCCACACGCCGATCTTGCCGCGCGCCCCTTCCACCGCAAAGTACGACTCCCCGGCGGGCAGCTTGAAGCTGGGCTTGGGGGCCTTGGGGTGCATGTGCTCGCCCTCGGGCAGGCTTTCGATGGCCTGCTCGATGATGCGCAGGCTCTGCTCGATCTCGGCCATGCGCACCATGTACCGGGCCATGGAACATTCCTCGTGGCGCACGGGAATCTCGTAGTCGAAGCGGTCGTACACGGAATACGGTTCCGCCCGGCGCACGTCGTAGGCAATGCCGCTGCCGCGCGCCACCGGGCCGCTGGCCCCGTAGCGGGTGACCATGTCCTGCGGGATGACGCCCACCTCTTCGATGCGGCGGCGCAGGATGATGTTTTCCGTCACCAGCGCAGTGTACATGGGCAGGCGCGAACGCAGGTGCGGGATGAACTGGCGCACCCCCTGCACGAAGGCGGGCCCGGCGTCGGTGTACACCCCGCCGAAGCGGAACGAACTGTACGTCAGGCGCGAGCCGGTCATGAGCTGCAGCAGGTCCAGCAGCATTTCGCGGTCGTCGAAGGCGTACATGATGGGGGTGAAGGCCCCCAGGTCCAGCAGGTACGCGCCCCACCACAGCAGGTGCGACGAGATGCGGTTCAGCTCGCAGGTGATCACCCGCAGGTACTCGGCCCGTTCGGGGATTTCTATCCCCGCCAGCTTTTCCACCGCGCCCACGTAGGCCCAGTTCCAGGCCAGGGCGTGCAGGTAGTCCACCCGGCCCATGTTGGGCATGAACTGGGCGGGGGTTTTCACCTCGGCCATCTTTTCGTGCATGCGGTGCAGGTAGCCCAGCACCGGTTCCGCCCGGACGATGTATTCGCCGTCCAGTTCCAGAAGCACGCGCAGCACGCCGTGGGTGGACGGGTGCTGCGGCCCCATGTTCAGGATGAGCGATTCCGGGCGGGCGCCCTGCTCGAAGCGGCAGGTGTAGCCGTCGCCCGCGATCTGGTCGTCGGCGCAGCCCACGTCCGCCGAGGTGGCGGGACAGGCGGCGCCGTGCGACCGAAGGGTCTCGGTGCTATGCATTGTCGGCGCCCTCCTCGGTTGCGGCGGCCTTTGCCCTGGCCGGTTTGGCGGGCTTGGCATCTTCCGCCGGTTCCAGCAGGCCGAAGCCTTCGGCCTTGCGCAGCACGGTGGCTTCACGGTTCGGCGTGGCCAGCAGGGCGGCCAGCGGCGCGCGGGCGGCGGCGTCCTTCAGCAGGGGGTGGCCCTGCATGCCTTCGGGCAGCAGCAGCGGCGCGGGGTTGGGGTTGCCGGTGAAGGCGATGCCGTAGAAGTCGGCGGTTTCCCGCTCGTGCCATTCCGCGCCCTGATGGATGTCGGCGATGGAGGGCAGCACCGGGGAGGCGTGGTCCACCAGCACCCGGATGGCCAGGCGGCCCGGGGCGGTCATGCGGTCGAAGTGGTACACCGCCGCCAGCCCTTCGCGCACGTCAAGGCCGCAGATGTCCTCCAGGTGCCAGCCTGCTTCCAGCAGCAGGCTGGCCGCGCGGGGCAGGGCGTCGGCGGACAGGAAGGCGGACCAGCGCAGGCCGGTGCGGGCCGGGTTTTCCTCGGCCAGGTAGGCGGGGTCCAGCGGGGCCAGCAGCACGTCGGGGGTGACGGAAGCGGTTTCGGGCGTCATGCGCCACCCCCCATGGAGCCGGAGATTTCGGCAGGCACCGGCCACCAGCGGCGGCCCGTGATCTTGTGCTGGATCTGGAACAGCCCTTCCAGCAGCGCCTCTGGCCGGGGCGGGCAGCCGGGCACGTACACGTCCACGGGCACCAGATTGTCCACGCCCTCGACGATGGCGTACTGCCCCTCGAAGTTGAACGGCCCGCCGGAGATGGCGCAGTTGCCCAGCGCCATGACGTAGCGCGGCGCGGGCATCTGTTCATAGAGGCGCACCAGCGCCGGGGCCATCTTGCGGGTGACGGTGCCCGCCACGATCATCAGGTCCGACTGGCGCGGCGAGGGGCGGAACACTTCGGCCCCGAAGCGCGAGATGTCGAACCGGGCCATGCCCACCGCCATCATTTCAATGGCGCAGCAGGCCAGGCCGAAGGTCATGGGCCACAGCGACATGGCCCGGCACACGTCCAGAATCTTCTGCACCGGCGCCACATTGACGATGGGTGCATCAACTCCGCCCGTGGCCGGCGCGATGAGCGGGGGCCTTACAGGGCAATCTTGCGCGGCCATGTGAACACCCCCTTGGCGCGGAAATAGACCAGGGCAAGCACGAGGAAGAACAGGAAGACGCAGATTTCGATGAAGGCGCCCCAGCCCACGGTGGCGTGGTAATGGGCGGCAGCGGGGAACAGGTACAGCACGTCCACGTCGAAGGCGATGAACAGCAGGGCGTAAACGTAGTAGTTGATGCCGAAGCGGGTCCAGGCGTTGCCGTGGGGGCGCATGCCGCATTCGTAGGACATGCCCAGGTCGCCGCCGCGCGCCCGTGGGGCCACGAGCATGGCGAGGATGAGCGGGCCGCCCGCGAACGCGAGCCCCGCGATGAGGAAGAGGATGATAGCAAGATGCAGGATGTCGAAAACCATCGGTCACCTCCGGAAACCAGTGAAACCGCAGCGCGGCTGCGGCATTGGATTGCCCGTTGCGTGCGCATGCCATGTCAGGAGCGCCTGACATGCGGTGCGCGCCGGCGGCGACCGTGTCCGCCGGGTTGGCGTTTGCCCGTCGATGGTGGGCGGAAACGCGGAGGAAGTGGAGTTGTGGTGGGTTACCTCATGGTGTTACGTTTGTCAAATTAGTGCTACTAATTGCGGCCCAATGTCACACGCCGTGTTGTATGTCCGCGTTCGTGGCCCTGTCGGAAGGGGCCGGCGGTGTCGGTCCGGCACCGGGCCAGCGTACGTCCGGCATCGGGCTGGGGGCAGTGCGGCGCCTTCCGCCGTCTGCATGCCCGATTCCGGCGTGGGTGAACGTGACCGGCATCACGAAGCGTGTCCCGTCCCCACCGCCACCCGCCATCCTGACGGGAGCCGACGCGAAAAGGCCCGCCCGGCGAGGGGCGCGGGAAGTTCGCGTACCGAACAGACTAATGGTCTATCATCCGTATATCACCCAATGTCAGTAACCGCTACCATGTTTGGAAATTCACGTGGAAATATTTGCGCTTCGCCGAGTGGCCTTGCGGCGCGGCGGGAAAAACCGGAGCAAACGGCGAAAACCGGGGGTCTGCGCGCGGTGGGGTGAAACTGTCTGGGCAGCCAACCGCATTGATTGAACGGCGAAAGAAGTTTTTCCGGAACATTCCGCCAATACTGATTTTTTTAATCCAGATGCGCGGGAAGGGTACGCGGGCCAAGGCGGAATGCCAGGCTGGCTGAAACGGCAGGGAGCAGGGGGGCGGAGAGGCGGGGGAAGGTCGCAGGGAAACCGGGGGGGGGGGGCGCAACGGAAGGCCGAGCCGTTGGGCACGTCAAGCCGAGCTCACCAGGTCCAAAGGTAAAGGGCGACCGGGCAGCTAGCGTGGCAGGGAAGGAGGCCGAAGGGAAGGCGCAGGCTGGCGCACCGCCGGGCTATTCGGCGGCGTGCTCCGCATCGAGCATGGCGTCCATCCACAGCCCGGCCACGATGTCGCCGCCTTCGTCGGTGAAGTGGCAACCATCGCGGCGAAAGGGCAGGCCCACTTCGTCGGTATCCGGCCCCAGGACAACGTTGGGCACCTGGCGGGCCAGTTCCTGCTGGGCCTGGCGCACCGATTCGGTGCCGTAGCGGCGGCACAGCGAGGTTTGCGAGACCAGCACCGGATTGTCGATGCCGAAGGTGCGCAACGTGCCTACCAGATCGAGGAAATCGTACTTGTACAGCAGGCGCGGCAGGGAATTGAGCGCATCCGATTCGCCGTGGAACCAGAACACGTAGTCCGGCCGGATGGGCAACTGCTGGATGGCCCGCAGACGTTCTTCCAGCTTGGGGCGCACCGGGCCGCCGGGCAGCCAGTAGGACAGCGGCGAGCCGCCTTCGGCAATGACCGAAAGCACCACGTACCGCCAGCGTCCGGTGGCCAGCGCCAGCCGCGCGAAGCGCGACCACACCGATCCCCGTTCGCCCGTGCCGCCCAGCATGGGGTCTTCGGCGGGGTACAGGGTGCCGTCGTATTCGATGAACACGTTTTCCAGGTCGTCGGCGGGCAGGGGGGTGTCCACCTCGTTGGCGGCGTTGGATTGCCCCATGACCAGCACGTACAGGGTGTTGCCGTCGGCCAGGCGTTGCAGGGGCACTGGTTCGCGGGCGGAGACGTCGGTGACCAGGTCGGAATCGTCGAACAGGCGGTAGTCGTACAGCCGGGCCTTGGCATAGCGGGCCAGGCCCACCAGGCCGTCGCGCAGCGGGGGGTGAGCCAGCAGCACTGCCGCCAGCAGGGCTGGCAGGACCAGCAGGACCAGCAGGACAGGGAGGCGGAGCAGGCGAGGGCGGCGCGACATGGGGACGGTCTTGGCGGGTATGCCGGGGTTGCGGGCGGTCTTTTTCGGGCTGGGGAGGGACGTTGCCGGGTTGCAAGGGAGCGTTGCCGGGCTGCGAAGGAGCTTTGTCGGACTGCGAAGGAGCTTTGCCGGGCTGCGCGCGGAGCTTTGCTGGATGCCTTCTAGAGCCACCACGGGCGGATGGCAAGGGGCAAATGGTAACGGTGTGTAACAAGCCCGGCGGGACGCCGGGAAGTGAGGGGACGGGGGAGGGGCGTGTCCGACCGCCTGATGGCAAGCGGGAAAGGGCGGACCCGGCCGGGGCGCCGCCGGAGGAAGCCGGACCCGAAGCCCGGTTTGCCATGCCTGCGGCAGGGGTGTACCGTGCCCGGCAATCCCCTCCCAGGACCGTGCCTGCCCCGAAAGGGGCACGGAACCCGCGCGGCCCGGAGCCACCCCCGCAATATGTCCGTCAACAGGGGGACGGCTTGCCCGCGAAGCTGTTCACGGTACCTTCATGTCCCATGTGCCTTGCGTCGGCTGCGGCTGGTGCTGCCTGTCCGACCAGTGCCAGGTCTCGCACCTGCTGCACGGCTATCTGCCGCGCTGCCCCGAACTGCTCTGGGATGCCGCGCTTGGCCGGTACCTGTGCCTGCTGATGGCGCCGCGCCACCCGGCATCCGGGGTGTCGTCCGAAGCGTCCCGTCCGGGAAGACCCTGCGCAGACACGCCCGATGCCAGCAGGCCCGCTGGGGACGCGCCGGGCCCGGACCTGACCGAGCTGCGTCAGGGCCTTGGCTGCTGCGCTCCGTTGTGCTCGTGGCGGCACGACGTGCGCGACAGGGGCTAGTGTCCGCGTTGCAGGGGCAGCCGCCGAAACCGTCCGTCAGAGGCATCTGCCCGGTCTGCAGAGCCGGGCGGTCTGCCAGGTCAGCCAGAGCTGGGCGGGCGTCGTGCCTGTGGCCGTGCCCGGCGTCTCGTCTACGCTTCCCAGACGTCCAGCCTGTCCTCGGGTATGGCGTGCTCGGACAGGAAGGCCCAGGCCACGTCCTCTTCGCCCTCGGGCACGATGAGCACCAGATGCCCCTTGATGGCTTCCGCATGGCGGGCGAAGACCAGCAGCCGGTCCGCCAGTTCCTGCGTGGCAAAGGCCTCGCGCGGGCAGATCTCGAAAATGCAGGCCACGCCCTTGGCGTTGGTGGCGGTCAGGTCGGGCATGTGCCCTTCCACCGGGGCGGGTTCCGGCATGTCCTCGTAGCCGCTTACCAGCAGGCCGGTGAAGCCGCTTTCTTC
The DNA here is from genome assembly GCF_000504305.1 of Nitratidesulfovibrio termitidis HI1. Lineage (NCBI taxonomy): Bacteria > Pseudomonadati > Thermodesulfobacteriota > Desulfovibrionia > Desulfovibrionales > Desulfovibrionaceae > Nitratidesulfovibrio > Nitratidesulfovibrio termitidis. The sequence continues at coordinate 2,094,824 of NZ_KI632512.1, read as the reverse complement.
CAGCGCCTCGTAGGCTGCCTCGAACAGGTAGTCGTAGCCGTCGTCTTCTTCGTGGTTGGCCATGGAAACCTCGTACTGATCGCGTTCGTGGTGATGCGCGCGACGGTGAACCGGTAGTGACGGGGATTCCGCCGCGGCGCGCCTCATGCCTAGACGGGGCCGGGCTTTGCGTCAAGCTGGTATGGGCCGGTATGGGCTGGTATGCGCGGTGTGGCGCAGTGCCCCCGGTGCGCCGGGTACCGCAGGCGCTGCCGATGCGCGCCAGTGGGAGCGGACGGCCGCATCCATACCCGTGCGCGTGCGGACAGGGACGCAAAGGGGGGGGGCACGCAAAGGGCCGCCCCGAAGGGCGGCCCGTGTCATTGCATGTCTGCCGTCCGGCAGGGGCGGGCCCTACTTGATGAACAGCATTTCCTGGTAGCTGGGCAGGGCCCACAGGTCGTCGGCCACCACGGCTTCCAGCGCGTCGGCGTATTCGCGCACCTTCAGCATGGCGGGCAGGATCACGTCGCACATGTGCCTGGCTTCGGCGTGGGTGTTGCCAGCCTCGTGTTCCAGCTTCTTTTCCAGTTCGCCCACGGCGGCCTGCATGGAGCGCAGCTTGGCGGTCACGTCTTCAAGGGCAACCACCTTGTAGTCGTGGCCAGCGGCCTTCAGGTTGGCGCAGGTGGCGGCCAGTTCGCCCTGGTAGCGCATGGCGGCGGGGAAGATGATGGTGCGGGCCATGCGGATGACCAGGTTGGCTTCGGTAGCGATGGTCTTGCAGTACTGCTCGAAGTAGATCTCTTCGCGCGACTTCAGTTCCGCTTCGCTGAACACGCCGTAGGTGGTGAACAGCTTCACCACTTCGGGGCTGGTCAGCACGGGCAGGGCGTCGGGGGTGGTCTTCAGGTTGGGCAGGCCGCGCTTGGCCGCTTCCTTGTGCCATTCCTCGGAGTAGCCGTCGCCGTTGAAGATGACCTTGTCGTGGTCCTTCATGATCTTCTGCAGCAGCTTCTGCACGGCGTCGTTGAGCTTCGCGGGATCGCCCTTGGTGGCCTTTTCCAGTTCGGTGGCCACGTAGTCCAGCGATTCGGCCATCATGGCGTTCAGGGCAACCTGGGGACCGGCGATGGACATGGACGAGCCCACGGCGCGGAATTCGAAGCGGTTGCCGGTGAAGGCGAAGGGGCTGGTACGGTTGCGATCGCCCGGATCCATGGGCAGCGGCGGCAGCACGTCGACGCCGATGTTCATGACGCAGGCCTTCTTGCAGCCGTTGACCTTGCCGGTCTTCAGCTGTTCGAACACGTCGGCCAGCTGTTCGCCGAGGTACACGGACATGATGGCCGGCGGGGCTTCGTTGGCGCCCAGACGGTGGTCGTTGGACGCGGAAGCCACGGTGGCGCGCAGCAGGGCGCCGTACTTGTGGACGGCGCGGATGGCGGCGGCGCAGAACACCAGGAACTGGGCGTTTTCATGCGGGCTGTCGCCGGGATCGAACAGGCTGCCGAGGTCGGCGTTGCCGATGGAGTAGTTGAGGTGCTTGCCCGAACCGTTGATGCCCGCGAAGGGCTTTTCGTGCAGCAGGCAGACCATGCCGTAGCGCTTGGCCACGCTGCGCATCACGGTCATGATCAGCTGGTTGTGGTCGGTGGCCAGGTTGCTGGTTTCGAAGATGGGGGCGATTTCGTACTGGCTGGGGGCCACTTCGTTGTGGCGGGTCTTCACCGGCACGCCGAGCTTGAACAGCTCGCGCTCCACTTCCATCATGAAGGACAGCACGCGGCGGGGAATGACGCCGAAGTACTGGTCTTCGAATTCCTGGCCCTTGGCGGGCTTGGCGCCGAACAGGCTGCGACCGCAGATGTGCAGGTCGGGCCGGGCGAAGGCGAAGTTGCGGTCGATGAGGAAGTATTCCTGTTCAGGACCGGCGAACGAGCCCACGGGCAGCTTGCTTTCGGTGCCGAACAGCTTCAGCACGCGCTGGGCCTGCTTGTTCAGGGCCTGGTTGGCGCGCAGCAGCGGGGTCTTCTTGTCCAGGGCCTCGCCGGTCCACGAAACGAACGCAGTGGGGATGCACAGGAAGGTGCCATTGGGATTTTCAAGGATGTAGGCGGGGCTGGTCACGTCCCACGCGGTGTAGCCGCGCGCTTCGAAGGTGGCGCGCAAGCCGCCGGAGGGGAAGCTGGAGGCGTCGGGTTCGCCCTGGATCAGCAGCTTGCCGCTGAATTCGGCCAGCGCGCCGCCCTTGCCGTCGGGCACCAGGAAGGCGTCGTGCTTTTCAGCGGTCAGGCCGGTGAGCGGGTAGAAGACGTGGGTGAAGTGGGTGGCGCCCTTTTCGATGGCCCAGTCCTTCATGGCGTTGGCGACCACGTCGGCGATGGAGGGGTCGAGCTTTTCGCCAAGTTCCACGGTCTTCTTCAGCGACTTGTAGACGGCCTTGGGCAGGCGGTCCTTCATGACCTTGTCGTTGAAGACGTTGCAGCCGAACAGCTCGGTGGGCTTGGTTTCGGCGAAGTTCATGGGGGCCGCGCTCGGCTTGTAGTTGGTGATGGCCGAGATCGCGTTCAGACGGGCCTGGATTCCGCTCATGGACGTTCTCCTGAAAGGGGGTTGCGGTAATCGCGATGCTTACAAATTTGTCGCATGTGTCCGGCGCGACCTGCTCGCGCCAGTGTCCCTGTTCACGTCGTTCACGTGGTCGCCCCGCCGGGATGCGGCGGCGTGCCGGTTCCGCCGCGTGCCACGTGGCGGGTGTCGGCGCGTTGCGACGCCAAAATCAAAAGCAAGAAGCGGTCCACTAAAAAAAAGGCCGGTGTTCCGTGCGGTTGGCAATTCGTCCTGTGCACGGGGCCGGTAAAAAAGCCGCAAATTTTACAAATTCGTGCAAAACGTAGGGAGGTGCGCGCCCTCAATTTTTGCAAACTTGTAACAGCAGCGGCTTTTGGAGGCAAGCGGGAAAGGCGCAGGGGCGCACAGGGGCCTGCGGTCCACCCGTTCATATATGTGGATGTGGCAGGCAACGCAAAAGGGCCGGGATCGTCTCCCGGCCCTCGTGTTTTTCGTGGGGTGGGTTGCCTACAACGCGTGCACCAGTTGGAACGGGCTCTTTCCGATGTCATCCACCAGCCCGGCCCAGTCGCCTTCGCCCCGGGTGCGCAGCACCACGTAACGGGTGCCGGGTGCGGCCTTTTCGTTGGTGGACATGATGCTTTGCAGGCGGAAGCCGCGCGCCCGCACCAGGTCGCCCGCCTCCTTGATGGAGCCGGGCCGGTCGGGCAGCACCAGGGCCAGCCGGTGCCCGCCGCCGCGCACGCCGGTGATGTCCACCATGACCCGGAACAGGTCATTGTCGGAAATGATGCCCGTCACCCGCTGGCCGCCGGGGGCGGCCTCCGTCACCGGCAAGCAGCCGAAGTCACGGTCGTGCATGATCATGGCCGCGTCCTCGATGGGTGTGTCCGCCGGTATGGAGACCACGGGGCGGGTCATGGCCTGGCTGACCTTGGTCTTGGCCAGCAGGTAGTTGATTTCGTAGATGTCCAGTGACGTGCCCTTGGAGGGCAGGTAGGCCTTGATGTCGCGGTCGGACAGCATGCCCACCAGCAGTTCGTTTTCGACCACCGGCAGGTGCTTCACGTTGCGTTCGCGCATCAGGGCCGCCGCCGACGAAATGGAGTCGTCGGGCGTCACCGTGTAGACGTGGGTGGTCATCCAGTCCTTGACCAGCATGGGAACCTCCGTTGGGAAATGGCGGGGCGGCGCGGTGCGCTATACCCCGAGGTACGCGGCCTTCACGTGGGGGTCGCGCAGCAGGTCGGCCCCGGCCCCCTCCTGGGTGATGCGCCCGTTCTCCAGCACATAGGCCCTGTCGCACAGGGCCAGGGTCTGCCGCACGTTCTGCTCCACGATGAGCACGGTCATGCCCTCGTCGCGCACCGTGCGGATGACGCCAAAGATATCCTGAACCAGAATGGGTGCAAGGCCCAGTGATGGTTCGTCGAACATGATCAGCCGGGGCAGGGCCATCAGCCCCCGGCCAATGGCCAGCATTTGCTGCTCGCCGCCGGAAAGGGTGCCGGATGCCTGCCTGCGCCGCTCGGCCAGGCGCGGGAAGATGGAAAACACCCGCTCCTTGGTGCGGGCCCGCTCCTTGCGTGCCCGCCCCCGCAGGGAGCCCATGTCCAGGTTTTCCTCCACCGTCATTTCCGGAAACAGCCGCCGCGCCTCGGGCACGTGGGCCAGCCCCTTTTCGATGAGGGTGTACGGCTCCACGTCGTGGATGGCCTCTCCCGCCATCAGTATCTCGCCCTTGCCCGGCCGCAGCACGCCCGACACGGTGCGCATGATGGTGGACTTGCCTGCGCCGTTGGCGCCGATCATGGCCACGATTTCGCCCGTGCCCACCCGGAACGAGACGTCCCAGATCACCTGCACGTCGCCGTAGGCGACATCGATGTTGCGAACCTCAAGCACCGTGCTCCTCCCCCAGGTACGCTTCCACGACCTGCCTGTTGGCGCTGATTTCCGCGGGCGAGCCCTCGGCGATCTTCTGGCCGAAGTTCAGCACCACGATGCGGTCCGAAATGGCCATGATCACCTTCATGTGGTGTTCGATGATCATGACGGTGATGCCCTGTTGCCTGATGCCCCGGATGATGTCGATGGACACGTCCAGTTCCGCCGGGTTCAGCCCCGCGAACGATTCGTCCAGCAGCAGGAATTCCGGCTGGGTGGCCAGCGAGCGGGCTATTTCCAGACGCTTGCGCTTGCCCAGCGGCAGCCCCTTGGACAACTGGTCGCGGTCGTCCCACAGCCCGGTGAAGTGCAGCACCTCGTCGGCCACGTCCTGCGCGCCCTTGCGGGTGGGGTTGCGCAGGAAGGCGGATGCCAGCACGTTGTCGAACACGCTCATGCGCGACAGCGGCTTGACCACCTGAAAGGTGCGGGCAATGCCGAGTTGGCAGACCTTGTGCGGCTTCAGCCCGGATATGGGCTGCCCCTTGAACAGCACCTGCCCTTCCGAGGGGTTGTAGAAGCCGTTCACGCAGTTGAACAGGGTGGTCTTGCCCGCGCCGTTGGGACCGATGAGGGCCAGTATCTCGCCCTGGCGCACGTCGAAGTTCACGTCGTGCAGGGCGGCCAGCCCGCCGAAGAACATGGACAGCTTGCGGATTTCGAGCATGCTCATGCCGTGGCCCCCCCGCGCAGCAGCTTGCGCCGGAGCACCGGCCAGTCGCCTACCAGTCCGTTGGGCAGGTAGATGATGATCACGATGAGCAGCACCCCGAACATGGTCTGGTAGGCCACGCCGATGAGCGGCAGCGATCGGATGTATTCCGCCAGGATGACCATGATGCCCGCGCCCAGCGCCGGGCCCCATTCCGTTGCCACGCCGCCCACCATGACCACCATGATGATCAGGATGGATATTTCGCCCAGCGAGAACACCACCCCCGGGTCGATGTACCCCATGTAATTGGTGTAGAACGCCCCGGCCAGACCGGTGAGCATGGCGCTGACCGTCAGCGCGATGGTCTTGTAACGCGTGGTGTCGATGCCCATGGATTCGGCGGCGTCCTGGTCCTCGCGGATGGCCACGAAGTAGTACCCCCAGCGCGAACGCACGATGGCCCGGCACACCACGAAGGCCAGCACGGCCAGCCCCAGGATGATGTAGTAGTATTGCGTCTTTTCCACCCAGGTGCGGGTGATCATGATGCCAAGGGTGCCCTTGGTGAAATCGGTAAGGTTTTCACAGGTGATGCGCAGCACTTCGCCAATGGCCAGGGTTGCCAGCACGAAGTAGGGGCCGCGCAGCCGCAGCACCACCGACCCCATGGCCAGGGCCACCAGGGCCACCACGGGCAGGCTGGCCAGAAAGCCCCACCAGGGCGACAGGCCCAGATGCAGGTGGATGAGGCCCGCGCTGTACGCGCCCATGCCGAAGAACGCGGCGTGCCCGAACGATACCTGGCCGCAGTGGCCGCCCAGCAGGTTCCAGGCCATGCCCGCCAGGGTCCACATGATGGACAGGATGAGGATGTGCATGACGTAGCTGTTCAGGCCCAGCAGCGGCAGCCCGGCCAGCACCGCCAGCACGACCAGCGGAACGAGGTTGTTTTTCATTTCGACAGCTTCCTGGTCTTGAGGAGCGAGGCGACACCGCCCGGCAGGAACACCAGCGCGGCCACGAAGATGACGAAGCGCCCCACCGGGGCCCAGCCCATGCCCACGTAGGTGGCGGTCATGGATTCGAACACGCCCAGGATCAGCCCGCCCAGGATGGCGCCCAGCGTGGACCCCAGCCCGCCAAGGATGGTGATGACGAAGGCGATGAGCGTGAACTGCGACCCCAGCGCGGGGAACAGGTAGTAGATGGGGATGAACAGGCAGCCCGCGCAGGCCACCAGCGCGGAGCCCAGGCCGAAGGTGATGACCCGCATCAGCCCCACATTCACGCCCATGATCAGTGCGGCGTCCTTGTCCTGGGCCGTTGCGCGGATGGACTTGCCCGTGTCGGTATGGGCCAGGAAGAACCACAGCAGCACGGTGATGACCACAGAAAGCAGGAACGACACCGCCCACGGCAGCGACAGCGAGATTTCCACCGGCGTGTCCTTCCACAGGTCGGACAGGTAGAAGGCCGTGGAGGCGTAATCCACCGGGGTGGACCGGTAGTCGGAGGTGAACAGGATGGTGGCCATGTTCTGGAGCACCAGCCCGATGCCCACGGTAAGGATGACCTGGTTGTGCGGCAGGATGGATTCCACCCGCAGCACCGGATTTACCAGCGCCTTCTGGATCAGCATGCCGAAGGCGAACATGAGCGGCGGCGCGATGAGCAGCGACACGTACGGGTCGATGCCGAACAGGGTGAACAGCCAGAAGGCGATGTACATGGCCACCATCATCAACTGGCCATGGGTGAGGTTGATGATCTTCATGACGCCGAGGATCAGCGTCATGCCGATGCCGATGAGCGCGTACAGGCCGCCGAGCAGGATGCCGGCGACAAGGGTTTGCAAAAACACTTCGGCTTGCACCCACATGGGGCGTGACCTCCCTGTGTCGGCCAGCCTGCGTTGACTGGCCGGTGTTTGCTGGCGGCGGGTTGTCCGTGCGGCGGCGGACGGGCATGCGCGGCCCTGCGCAAGGGGGCCCGTCCTCTGCTTGTCGTGCGGGGGCGGGCATTGCGTGCGGGTGCGGTCCGGATTCGGTCCTCCGTCCAGCCGGTGCCGGGTCTGGTGAACCCGGCACCGGCTGGGGTGGAGGGACGGACGGGGATCAGTCCACTGTGGACGGCCCGTGGGCCGGGGTGTCGCGCGGCGGCGGGAGGCACTCCGCCGCCGTACGGTCACGGCGTGGTGGAAGGCGCTACTTGCGTTCGCGCCACCTGGGGATGGGGAACACCGGCTTGGCGCTGGCGTAGCGTTCGGGCCAGATGGTTTCGTGCTTTCCCTGAAGTACCTGCAAGGCAAGGGTGTCGATGAAGTTCTGGTTCTGGTAGCCGTCGTGGCTTTCGAACTTCACCGGGCCGAAGGCGGTCATCATGTCCACGCCCTTCATGGCGGCGTTGATGTCTTCGGTGGTCAGCCCCTTGGCGCGCTCCACGGCGTCCTTGACCACGTACACCGAGGAATAGGCCAGCGCGCCGTGGTACGAGGGGTAGTCGCCATGGGCGGCCTTGTACTTTTCGGCGAACTCGCGTGCGCCGGGGTAGCTTACCTGCGGGCTCCACAGGGTGGCGGTGACCACGAACTCGGCGGCGTCCTTGGCGTTGTCGATGAACTCGGGGATGGCGAACCCGGCGGCCCCGCCCGCGAACAGGCGTGCGTCGATGCGCAGTTCCTTGATCTGGCGCATCAAGAGGGCCGCGTCCATGACGTAGGAGACCATGTAGATGACGTCGGGGTTCTGCGCCTTGACCTGCGAGAGCACGGGCTTGAAGTCCACCGCGCCCTTTTCGTACTTTTCCTTCATCAGCACCTTGATGCCCGCCTTTTCGGCGGACTTGGCCATTTCTTCCGCGCCCGAGGTGCCGAAGTCGGACGATTCGTACAGGATGACCATGGTCCTGGGCTTGACCACCTTGTCCATGAACGAGAGCAGGCCGGAGGCGTAATAGGCGTTGGTGGGGTTGATGCGGTAGACGTACGTGTAATTCTGCTGGGTTATCTCGTCCGCGGCAGAGGCGACGACCACGTACGGGGTCTTGCGTTCCTCGGCCACGGCGGCCACGGCCTTGGCGCAGGCCGAGGTGTATTCGCCGAACAGCAGCGGCTGCTTCTGCACGTCGATGATCTTTTCGGCGATGGACCGGGCGATTTCGGGCTTGCCCTGCGAATCCTCGAAGCGCAGCACCAGCTTGCCGCCCTTCACGCCGCCCTTGGCGTTGATTTCCTCGGCGGCGATTTCCATGGATTTCTTGATGATCTCGCCGAACTTGGCCTGGCCGCCGGTAAGCGGCAGCGGCACGCTGAGGGCAAGGTCCGCCGCAAGGGCCGTGGCGGGCAGGACGAGGCACAGGGAAAGACACAGAGCCAGCAGGATGTTGCGCATGGTTCGACCTCCGGAAAAGTGAAGGAAACGTACGCCAACCGGTCATGGGGCCGGGTGGAGGGCATGCGCTCACGAGGCGGCGGCACGGCGGGAAGGGACGTCGGCAACCGTCCGTTGGGGCGGTCTGCCTGGGCGGGACGTCCGGTCAGGCCATGCCGCGAAGTGCGGCGGGCTCCTTCTCGCGAGCCGGAAAGTTGTAATGGCGTTCCAATACGCGCGTTTGGACGAGAATGTAAACACGGCAAACAGTGGTGCGGATATCTCTGGCTGGGGGTAATACTCCGTTTTGGCTGGACATCACTCGCAAGCAGAAAATTTTACAATGAATTCGATTGGTTGTTCAACCCATAAAAGATGCGCGCGCTCCACATTGCGGTGCGGAACGGGAGTGGCGGTGTGGGGGCAGGGAGATAAAGGCAGCGGGCGCGACGAATTTGTCGCAAAAAGGCAGGGCCGAGCGCGGGCGGGTTGTGCCGGTCGGTGCCACGCGCCGGGATGGAACGCATGGCGTGAGGAAGCGACGAGGCACGCCGGAGCGGATTGGGCACGCCGGGCGGGCCGGGGGCGGGACAGGACGGGAGGGGGGCTGGCGTTGGCCGGTGGCGGCAGCGGCGGGCTGGTAACGGAGAGCAGGCCGGAGCATGAAGGGCCGTCGCAGGCAGGCCAAGCGCGGGCGGACAGTCGAAAGCGCCAGCGCGCGGCGCGCCCTGCCGATCAGTGCAGGCAGAGCGGGCCGGAAGTTTCCACGTATTCGGACATGGTCACGAAGGTACAGCCCGCTTCGGCCAGACGGTCGATGAGCGCGGGCATGGCCTCCACCGTTTCGCGGTGGTTGTCGTGGAACAGGAAGACGCCGCGCACCCCGCGCACCCCGAAGGATTTGCGCGGCAGCATGGCGAACAGGTCGTGCTTGCGCCAGTCGCGGCTGTCCACCGACCACAGGGCGATGGTCATGCCCTGGGCCGCGGCGGCGTCGATGGTGGCGTTGTCGTAGCGGCCATAGGGCGGGCGCAGGTAGCGCGGCACGATGCCCAGCTTGGCCAGTTCATCGTTGGTGCGGGCTATCTCGCTCAGCTGTTCCACGGGCGCGCGCTGGCGCAGGCTGGTGTGGGAGAAGGTGTGGTTGCCCACCTCGTTGCCTTCAGCCACCAGGCGCTGCATGACGTCGGGGTACAGATGCACGCGCGATCCCACCACGAAGAAGGTGCCTCGCACGCCCTTGTCGCGCAGGATGTTCAGCAGGGCTTCCGTGGTCTGGCCGGGGCCGTCGTCGAAGGTGAGGGCGCACAGGTTGGCGCTGACGCCGCGCTGGGCCAGGGCCAGCCCGTCGAGCACCGAGGGGTCGCGGGCCAGGGCCGGTGCCGGGCGTTGCAGCAGCGCCGCAACCAGCAGGGCGCACAGGAGCAGCAGAAAGCGTGCGGGCAAGGGGCGCACGATAAGGGGGCGGCGCCGACGCTGGTGGCGTGGCGCGTGCAGTGGATGCGCAGTGGTCTGGGCGAGCATGGGGGCTCCCGCTGTGGGGGTGCGGCGTGAAAGCGCGTCAGTTGCTCCGGGGCGACGTGTCGGGCGTCGGCGGGGGGGCGTGAGAGCGTTCATCCGCAAAGCGGGTGCGCAGCCGGGCGGCGTAGGCGGTAGCATCGCGCAGCAGCAGGGTAAGCTGCATGCTGTGGTCGATGGCCGGTTGTATGCAGGTGCGGCAGGGAGAGTTCTCTGCGGCATCGGTATCCGTGGGGTCGAACATGTGCGTACGTCGCACTCCTGAAAAGGACGTTCCGTCTCCGCCGCCGGGCGCTGCAAGAAATCGCCGCGCATGACGACGGTATGCGAGTACCCTTGTATAGAGAGACGGTTCCGCGCGCAAGGATTGTCTGTCCCCGCGTGCGGATTGCGCGCACGGGGCGGGTAGGGATGGCGGGCCGGGAGGGGGGGCTGAAGCACGGAGCAACCGAAACAGGGCAGGCGGAAGGGGAGCAGGGCGCTTGTCGGGCGGCGGTGCCCATTGCGTCAAAGGGGGGGCGTTGGGGATGTGCGGCGACTTCGGTGCGCGCCAGGCATTGGCAGACGGTGTTTTGCGGGCAGGATCGCCTGTTCTGGCTGGCCGCCGCTGGCGGTGCTGGGTGCAGGGGTGGGGCTGGTTTTTGATCTGGCGGATGTGCTTGGTGTGAAGGAATAGTATGTAATTTTAAAATGTTGTGCGCGTAGTTCAAAAAAATGCGCCGCTTCGGGAAAATTCCGTTGACAACTTCGGGGGGGTGAGGATAGACAGTCCTTCCTACGTGGGCAGTTAGCTCAGCTGGGAGAGCACCGCCTTCACACGGCGGGGGTCGCAGGTTCAAGCCCTGCACTGCCCACCACCACGCGGAGCCGTAGTTAAGACGGTTATAACGCCGGCCTGTCACGCCGGAGGCCGAGGGTTCGAGTCCCTTCGGCTCCGCCAGGATCCCAGAGGGGGGAGCGCAAGCTCCCCCTTTTTAAAGCCCGAATTTCCCGACATGGAAGACCGCTTTGCGGTCGGTATCCATGTCCGGGTTTCCGCGGAGCGGTAGTTAAGACGGTTATAACGCCGGCCTGTCACGCCGGAGGCCGAGGGTTCGAGTCCCTTCCGCTCCGCCATTTTTCAAGTCGGGGTATACACCCCCAGAAGAGTCGGTAGTCGTTGAATACAACGACTACCGACTCCTCATTTATTGGGGATATTCACCAACATCCGAAAAGCCCCTTTGCTAGTATTCGTAGATCATAAATATTGAGCAGGAGGAGGGTGGGTCCGCTGATGGGCTAAGCGGGTTAGCCTCTTCCAGCTAGCCCAAGAAAAAGGTGGTGTGTCCGTACGGTGCTGCCCGTGCAATCTTGATGGGTGGATTGAAAGTCGAGAGCCCCCTCAACTCGACAGGCTGAAGGGCAAGATGCGGTCATCTCCTGTGGCGGGGCGTGATTATTGATGGCCGCTTGGACGGCCTTGCAGGCCTGGGGTGTCCGACCGTCCATAACGTAGCCGATCATACCAGCAAAATTCTGCCATGTGGTATATTGGGCATGCGGCGTGGGGTGATCCTTGGAGGGGTGAAGAAAGCGGTGCAGTCCATCTTGCACATAAAGCCGCGCCGACGTGGTGAAGGTGCGTTTCTCACCCTCTGGCCAAAGGCGCTTACATTCGTGGATGTATTCCCTGTTACCACCAAGATCAATGATCAGATCGCAACGGCCAATGGTCTCTCCAGTGCCATCGTCGCCTTTCACCAGTATTGGGACTTGAGGGCGTACGCTCCAAGGAATATCCTTTGCTTGATGAACCCGCTGTATGACATCGGCGACAAGCGTGTTGGTTATAAAATCTTCCCAGTGAGCTTCGGTGAAAAGCACCTTTTTTGCCTCCCAGGCCGCCCCCAACAGTGGTAGAAACTGTTTCATAACGGTATCGGGATGCAAGCGAGGAAAACGCTCAAGCCAGCGACGCGCAATTTCCGCTTCGGTCATGCCGGACTCCTGACGGGTTCCGCAGCCCGCAACAGGTTGTCCAGAACGTGGTCGGCATCCATATGGGCCATACTCGTGAGCCAAAAACGTCGCTGTCTAGGTTTGAACAAAAATATCTTTTCTTTAGAGAACACCATGGCGTAGCGCTGCAAATAAATATTACCCCCGAGAGGGCGCTCTAGGCTTCGCAGTAGGGCTCTGGGTAATTCTTGCAGTCTCACGGCCTCTTGTTGCCGCGTATGCGCAGGCTCGTTTGCATCCTTGATCTGCCGATAGGTCACCTGCACGACAACCACATCGTTGGAATAGCCGAGTGGTCGGGTCTCCACCCTGTCGCCTTCAGCCATGTACGCGCCCAATGCCTCGTTCAAGGCTGCGCAATACGTGTCCCAATGTTTTGATTCGGACGCTTTCCATAATTCCGGGAGGTTGCCGCTTGGCGTGGGTTGGGTGCCTTTGCGCACCAGTTCGAGGCTTTCCCAGATGATTGCGATTTCCTCGGGCCGCAGTCCCAAGTAGGCGAAAATCAGGTTATCCAATTCGCGGACATCCAGTGGCGTAGGAAAGTCATCGTAGGAAGTAAGCGTTGCTCCCTGCTTGGCCTGCGCCTGCTGCATTAGTGCATCCATTTTGGCGATAACGGTCGCGCGGATGGCTTCAGCGCGCTTCGGATCGGGCAAGTCTTCAGGGTTAGGGTAAGGAAGCGCAAGGAGGAGTGAAGGGGTGAACCGAGGCCGATTAACCGCAAGGCCGCAGGCCGCCAGAAACCAAGCAGTAAAGGCGCTATTCAGGAATGCGGTAAGGAATTTCCCTGCAGCGCGGCCTGCATTTGAGTCCGGCACCGTAATGGCCGTTACGCTATTATTAAAGCTGAAGTTCTCTTCGGCGTAGCCCGCGCGTAGCCTGCAGTCGGCACGGAGACTGCATGGCATGACGATATGAGGAGCTGTATATCCTTCTGGGAAGCGTCTTCTGTATACCTGTGTTGTGCCATAGGGTTGCCACGCGGGACTGACGAGCTGAATCCATGGAGTAAAATCTTTTTTTACATCTGCATGGGGAAGACGTAGTAATTCGGCAATAGAAGGTTTTTTGTTTTTTTCTTCTTTTCCCGTGTCTTTTTGAAATCCTAACCCCATTCCCCACTCAGGGCGTATGCCATCGGGGAATCTTTTCCGCGCTTCGTCTGTTTCCAATAAAGGCAGATCCTGCAGGGTAGGCAGGGTGTCCAGGTAGGAAAGCAGGTGCCGTTCCTTTGGGCTGAACCACATCAATCGCTGTGTTGTGGAAACAGAATCACTCGCAAACGCGTGGGAGTGGATAAGATGTTTATCTCCCGGAGCGAGGGTGATGCGGTCTCCTCGTGTCGCGTTCAGGTCAGCTTTGGGGCAAACGTAGACGAATGTATGGGGCTCATTTTTTTTCGCTCGTGTAGCCGTCAGGATACAAGCCGGAAAGTCAGCATCCTTGAATAATACATGCCGCAGATCAGAAATATCCACCAATTTTTCCAAGCGTGCGACATCTAGAAGGTGAGTCAGGCTTTTTGTAACATCGTTGAGGAATAGTCCCGTGGACGGGAGCAGCAGGGCCAGGGTTCCTTCCGGCGATAAGTGAGTCAAGCTTTTCCAGATAAACGGCCAGGAGCGCTCTCCTTGAGATGGCTTTGGGTATTTGTTTTTTCGCACCCACTGTTCGCCTGTGGCTCCGGCATTCTGTTTGGAACCACCCCATGGGGGATTGCCGATGATACAGTCGAATTGTTTCTCGGCTGAATACTCGAAAAAATTGCCCTGAAGCAGCGTTGTACCCAAAATCTCCGGCAGAACTTTTCCCTTGTCCATGAGTGTGCGCAGATCTTTGGGCTCAGCCCGGTGCAGCAGGGCCAGATACAAGGAAAAAGCGCTGATACGCACTGCAGTCGGGTTGATATCTACCCCATACAAGTTCTCTGTGATCAGCTTGAGATCATCCCAAGAGGCTGTGGTGAGATATCCAGCGATGCGCTGGAAAAGGAGAGCGGGAAAGATGCCTGAACCGCAGCTTGGGTCCAAAACCCGAGGCAGCCGACCGGCATCAAGGTGTTTGCGCAACGATTCCCACGCCTGTTCCACGACCAAGGCAGCTAAGCGACGGGGGGTGTAGTAGGCCCCCTGCTCTTTCTTTCCGCCCTCGGAGCCGAGGAAACGGTCATATACTTCACTCAGCAACTCTACAGGAATGTACTCAAAACGGTACAGCCGGAATAACCGTCCCTGTCCGGTGCGGAAGTTGCGCTCACCCTGCAGGAAGTCAGCCAAGATGCTAGCGTGTTTTTCCCACAGCGGATTTTTCTTGAACAGGCCACCATTGAGTTCGCAGTCCAGACGCGTCAACAGACGGCAAAAATCCGAGGGGTAACCACGTAATAGCTCGTGCAACTTACCCACCCGTTCATTACCATAGGCGTGAATATACCCGACCTCAATGATCCCACGATCTTCAAGGTATAAAAGGAACATGGCTTGAAGCAGAACGTCGTGCACACACTCGACAAGTTCTTTGGATGGCTGGTCGGGATTTTTGTCTCTTTCAGCCTTCAAAAGCGTCTCACGCGCACCCTCCAAATCACGAATTAGAGCAGCATCCACTTTGGCTTCAGTATTAAGCCCTCCCTTTATGTTTTCCAGAAAGCGACCAGACTCCAGGCCGGTGATGATGTCTTCAATTTCACCAGCCTGTTCAAGAATTCTCAGAGATGCCTGTAAGGTCGGAGATAGGGCTTCGTGACCGGTATTGAGGGCTTCCCAGCACGCATGAGGTTTGGCATCTAAGGTGTGGATCTCTACTCTGTCGTGAAACAACAGGAGTAAAAAATCTAACTCACCCTGGTTCCACAGGGCGGTATGCAATTCTATCAACCACTCGGCGTTGTGGTGTTGTGGAGGTAGCGCCACAGCAGCGCAGGGGCGACCATCCAAGCAGAAGACACCGGAAGCCCCAGCCTCCAGTGTGTTGCACAAAATTTCGGCATAAGAATGCCCTTTGGCTTGTGTCGCCTCGGTAATCAACTCTCGGCCCACACGTGGGCCGAGCTTCAGGCGTTTAAGCCATTCTTCGGAAAGGGGCATATGCATGGGAAATCCTCTCTGCCCTTTTATCGTAACTAATTAGTTGGCACAACTGTAGCGGCTTGACTAAACAGTTTAGGTGCAGTTCGAGGTAGATATGCATAATATGGTAATTAGATAGATATGTCGCAGGTGGTTGCCCGAATAGGCCTGTTCCGGTGAGCGGCGACGTGCCCGGTGTCAACTTCCGCTTGTCTTCCGGGTGCAGGTCGCTGCGGCTGGTCATCCGTGCCGAATCCGTTCCAGATTCTCTTCTATCCAGTTCGTCAATTGGCGCATCTGTTCGCTGATCTCCCGGCCCAGCGGCGTCAGGCTGTATTCCACGTGGGGCGGCACCACGGGATAGGCGGTGCGCGTGACGAAACCGTCGGCCTCCAGCCATTGCAGGGTCTGTGACAGCATCCGTTCGCTCACCCCGCCGATGCGGCGGCGCAGTTCGCTGAAGCGGTGCGTGCCTTCCAGCAGGGCCACCAGGATCAGGACGCCCCAACGGCTGGTGACATGGGTCAGGATCTGCCGCGATGGACACTTTTCCGCGAACAGGTTGCCGCGCAATACAAGCGCGGCGGGGGGCGTGAGGGCCGCAGGGGCCGCCGAAGCAGGTGCCATGGGTCCGGTGACGGGCGCGGTGCCGTCAGTGGCAGTGGGCATGCCGGGTGCGCCATGTATGCCGGGTGCGCCATGTATGCCGGGTGCTCCATGTATGTCGGACGTGCCGAAACCCGTGGAGTTTCCGGCGGCAGCGGATACGGGGGCAGAGTCATGGACAGCTTTCTTCATACTTACCTTCATGTGCGTACTTACTAAAAGTGCGTGCCGGTCATATATTGGCAACTCCAACCCCGAACGTAAAGGAGTTTGACCATGATTGCCGTAACCGGAGCATCCGGCCAACTGGGCCGATTGGTGATGGAAGGGCTGCTGGCCCGCGTGCCTGCGGAAAACATCGTGGCGGTGGTGCGCAACCCCGCCAGGGTGGCGGACCTGGCTGCCAGGGGCGTGACCGTGCGCATGGCGGACTATGGCAAACCGGAAACGCTGGACGCGGCCTTCGCGGGCGTGGATCGGCTGCTGCTGATTTCCTCCAGCGAGGTGGGCGGGCGCGTGCCGCAGCACCGCAACGTCATCGAGGCCGCCAAACGCGCGGGCGTGGGGCTGGTGGCGTACACCAGCATTCTGCATGCGGACACTACCCCGCTGGGTCTTGGCGCGGAACATCGCGAAACGGAGGCCCTGCTGCGGGCATCCGGCCTGCCGCACGTGCTGCTGCGCAACGGCTGGTACACCGAAAACTACCTGGCCAGCCTGCCCGGCGCGTTGCAGCATGGTGCGTTCGTGGGCAGCGCGGGCGACGGGCGCATCGCCTCTGCCGCACGGGCGGACTATGCCGCCGCAGCCGTGGCCGTGCTGACCGGCGAAGGTCACGCGGGCAAGGTGTATGAACTGGCGGGCGACACCTCCTACACCCTGGCCGAACTGGCCGCCGAGGTCAGCCGCCAGACCGGCAGGCAGATCGGCTATACCAACCTGCCGCAGGCGGAGTACCGCGCCATGCTGGTGGGCGTGGGCCTGCCGGAACCGGTGGCGGACCTGCTGGCCGATTCCGACGCAGGCGCGGCCAGGGGAGGCCTGTTCGACGACGGGCGCCAACTTTCCACGCTGATCGGGCGGCCCACCACGCCGCTGGCCGTGCTGGTGGAGACAGCCTTGAAAAAATAGCGCACGCTTTGTGCCCGTACATACATATGATGCACCGGGGCCGTGGCAAGGATGCCGCAGCCCCGGTGTGTCGTGTGGGCGGATTGCTCCGCGTGGCCCATCCGGTCCTGCCCGTCTGCCGTACCATGGCTGACACTTTCCACCTCTCCTGCTATCTGACGTGCCATGCTCACCCTGCGCTGTGCGGCCTGCCGCCGCAAACTCTGGAAGTACCTGAAGCTCGGCAAGGGCGAAGTGCTGCGCTGCCACAAGGAGCGCATCACCCGCGTGTATGACGCCGAGGAACGCGACGGGCGCATCTGGTGCGTCTGCGGGCAGGCCGTGGGCGTGGACAAGGGCGGGCACTGGGCCATGATCTCGAACGCCTTCACCTATTCCGGCACCAGGATACCAGGCTCTGACCTGCCGGGGCGACATGCCCCGCGCGTGGTGGCCTGACGTGCGGCATCCGCGGTGCTGACGTTTGGTCAATCCCCTGCGCGTTCCTGTCGTGAGCATCGCGGTCGGTACTCATCCGGTATTCCCCTCCGCCTGTGGAGATTCCCATGACGCGTTCTCCGTTCGATATTGCCCTCCGGACCGTCCCCGGAACTGCACCGGCTGCCGCAGCCGCTCCCGCTGCCAGTCCCTCCGCCGCGGACATCACCGGGCAAGGCGCATCCGCGCCGTCGTACACGGGAGTCTTCACGGATTATGCCCCGCCCGGCACGGACACCGCCTTCGGCCTGCCCCGCCCGGAAGGCCTGCCCCTGCGCGAAGACACCCTGCGCCGCTACGAGGCGCGCATCAACCGGGTGATCGACTACATCGCGGCGGACCCGGCGCGCGACTTCACCCTGGACGAACTGGCCGGTGCCGCCCCCTTTTCGCGCTTTCACTTTCACCGCATCTTCTCCGGGCTGGTGGGCGAAACGCTGCACGCGTTCATCCGCCGCCTGCGCATGGACCGCGCGGCCAACATGCTGGCCTTTGCCCCGGCCCTGAGCGTGACGGACGTTGCCATGCACTGCGGGTTTTCCTCGTCGCAGAATTTCGCCCGCGCCTTTCGTGAACGTTTCGGCATGACGCCCAGCGAATACCGCCGCCGCCGTCATTACCAGACCGGTGCGGACCGGGAAGGGGCGCGCTGCCTGCTGGCAGACCCCTTTCGCGCGCACGCGGGGAATGGCAAGGCGCGAAACGCCCCGTCCGGCGGCCCGGTGTACCCACCGTCCATGTGCAACGAGGCAGCCGGGCGCGACGGTGCGACCGGTTCCGTGGCGCAGCATTCGGAGCCCTCCGGTATCCCGGCCCTGCCGGGCACGGTGCCCCTGCATGGGGACATGCCGTGGTTTCCGGGCGGTCCGCCACACGTCCGGCTGGATCCGGACAGCGCAAGGAGCAACGCCATGAACGTGGAAGTTTCGGAAAAGCCCGCCTATCGCGTGGCCTACCTGCGGCACATCGGCCCCTATGCCAGCGAAACCATCGGTCCGGTGTGGGGCCGCCTGATGGCCTGGGCCGGGCAGCGCGATCTGGTACGGCCCGGCGTGCCGGGATTCGGCGTGAGCTGGGACAACCCGGAAGTGACCCCGCCGGAACACTGCCGCTATGACGCCTGCGTCGCCATCGGGCCGGAGGTGGACGCGCTGGAACTGGCCGAGTCGGGCATCAGCGTGCAGACATTGCCCGGCGGGCTGTACGCGGAATACCGCAGCATGATCCCCTGCGACGGGTTCTTCCGGGCCTGGAACGACATGTACACCCAGTGGCTGCCCGCCAGCGGCTGGCAGTGCGATGACCGCCCCGGCTACGAACTGTATCACGACATGCTGGGCTGCCCTCCGGAAGGCCCGTGGGACGTGGGCATCTGCGTGGCGGTGCGGCCGCTGTAGCCGTACAGGGGTTCCACGCCGCCTGTTCGCCTTTTGCGGATCGTCCGCGTCTCCATCGGGCGGGCGTCGGGCGCGCATTGAAGATGCGGGCGGTTTCTGCGACCTTTCGCGATCTGCATCACCGCCTGCCATGCAAGAACCGACCGTGGGCCGATGGCCTGCGGCCGGTTTTTCCGTTTTCGGCCCGTGTGCAGTGGGGCGCCACGAAGTTGTCGTGCCGCAAGCCTGCCTGCATGGGGCTGACTTCTGCGCTCGCAGGCATCCGTCCTGCCAGGCCTTCGCGCCATGCGCGCCCCGCTCAACGGTTCCCGCAAATATCGGGGCACGGTGCCCGTTCCCTGCCGCCTTTGGTGCGGTGGTGTGTATCGTGCGGGCGCACAGTCTTATATAACACATTTCAATATGCTGAAATTAAAATATATAACTGGCTGCTTGCCAATGCCGCGCACCGGGAGTAATGGACCGGGCTTTGGGGTGCATGTTTTACTTACTGCTGAAAATGGCAGCACCGCCGCAGTTTGCGGCGCGCACCCCTGCTGACCTGCGATCCCGTCGGGACAAGGCATCGTGCGGCATGACCGGCGGAACGTAGGCAGTTTTTGCGAGTGAGTACGCGCGTCAATCGGGGCGTGGCGCACTCTTGATCAGGCCGGACGCGGTGGGCTGCCGCATCCGGTTCGTGAATGACGGCGCCACCGGTGCCTGGGGCGCATGCACCACCCCGGCGCGCGCAAGCAAGGGAGCGGCAATGGCTGGTACAGACAACATGGGCGACAGCGCGACATCCTTTCTGCCGCGCACCATCACGGAACTGCGCGCCGGGTATTCGACGCAGAAATTCATCCGCGACCTGCTGGCGGGCCTGACCGTGGGCGTGGTGGCCCTGCCGCTGGCCATGGCCTTCGCCATTGCCTCGGGCACCACCCCGGAACGCGGGCTGTTCACCGCCATCGTGGCCGGGTTCCTCATTTCGCTGCTGGGCGGCAGCCGCTACCAGATCGGCGGGCCCACCGGCGCCTTCGTGATCATCATCTACAACGTCATCTATCGGCACGGGTACGACGGCCTGGTCATCACCACCCTGCTGGCCGGGGCCATGCTGCTGATCTTCGGCCTGTGCCGCATCGGCGCGCTGATCAAGTACATTCCCTACCCGGTCACCACCGGGTTCACGGCGGGCATTGCCGTGCTGATCTTCTCGTCGCAGATGAAGGACTTCTTCGGCCTGCAGATGGAGGTCGTACCTCCTGAATTCTTCGACAAGTGGATGGCCTACGCGGAACACCTGGGCACCATCAACACGCCCACGCTGTGCGTGGCCGGGCTGGCGCTGGCGTGCATCCTGGCCACGCGGCGGTTCATCCCGCGCATTCCCGCCCCGGTGGTGGGGGTTGCGGTGGCTTCCCTTGCCGTGTGGGCGCTGGGGTTGCAGGTGGAAACCATCGGCAGCCGGTTCGGCGGCATTCCGCGTGAACTGCCCAGCTTCGTCTGGCCCACGTTCACCTTTGCCCGCGTGCGCGAACTGTTGCCCGACGCCATGACCATCGCCCTGCTGGCGGGCATCGAATCGCTGCTCTCGTGCGTGGTGGCCGACGGCATGACCGGCGACAAGCACAACTCCAACGTCGAACTGACCGCCCAGGGCGCGGCCAACATCGCCTCGGTGCTGTTCGGCGGCATTCCGGCCACCGGAGCCATCGCACGCACGGTCACCAACATCCGTTCCGGCGGGCAGACCCCGGTGGCGGGCATGGTGCACGCGGCGGTGCTGGTGGCCTTCGTGCTGTTCCTTGCGCCGCTGGCCTCGTTCATCCCGCTGGCCAGCCTGGCCGCCGTGCTGATCATGGTTTCGTGGGACATGAGCGAACTGCACAAGTTCCTGCGCCTGCTGCGCGCGCCCAAGTCCGATGTGGTGGTGATGTGCCTGACCTTCGTGCTGACCGTGGTCATCGACCTGACCGTGGCGGTATACGTGGGCGTGGTGCTGGCCTCGCTGCTGTTCATGCGCCGCATGAGCGAGGTGACCGCCATCTGCTCCTGCGCCATCGACGACAAGCCGGTGATCCAGGGGCGCGAGACGGCGGAACTGGCCGTGCCCGACGGGGTGCAGGTGTACGAGATAGACGGGCCGTTCTTCTTTGGCGTGGCCGACCGCTTCCAGAGCGTGTCGCAGGCGTTGCAGAAGCAGCCGGAGGTGTTCATCCTGCGCATGCGCAAGGCCACCACCGTGGACTCCACCGGGGCCAACGCGCTGGAGGCGTTCTACCGCACCTGCCGTCGCCGGGGCACCGTGCTGCTGCTGTCCGGCGTGCGGCCAGCCGCCCGCAACATGATGCAGCGCTTCGGCACCCTGGACATGATCGGCCGCGAGAACGTGTTCGAGAACGTGGACCGGGCCATCGAACACGCCGTGCGCCTGCTGGCCGACAAGCACGGGGTGGCGCCCACGGTGAAGAAATAGCCCCGGCCGGAATGGTCGGAAGCACGCATGACGACGCCCCGCCGGTGTGTATCGGCGGGGCGTTTCGCGTGGCACGCGGGGCAGGGGCCTGCGGCGCGGGCTCCGGCACAGCCCGTGCTGGACGCTCCCCTGTCGGACGCGCTACAAGGCCATGGTCATGGAACATTCAGGCAATGGCGGCACGCTGACGGAGGCGGGATGAAGGTAGCCATCGTCCATTACTGGCTCGTGGGCATGCGCGGCGGCGAAAAGGTGGTCGAGGCGCTGTGCCGCATGTATCCGCAGGCCGACGTGTTCACCCACGTGGTCGATCGCAGCCGCCTTTCGCGTGAATTGCTGGCGCACGACATCCGCACCACGTTCATCGGGCGCCTGCCCGGCGCGGTGCGGCATTACAAGAAATACCTGCCGCTCATGCCCCTGGCGCTGGAACAGTTGGACCTGCGCGCCTACGATCTGGTCATTTCCAGTGAATCCGGGCCGGCCAAAGGGGTGCTGACCCGCGCGGATACCCTCCATGTCTGCTACTGCCACAGCCCCATGCGCTACCTGTGGGACTTCTATCAGGATTACCTGGATGAGGCGGGATGGTTCATGCGGGGCATGATGCGCCCGTGGTTCCATTACCTGCGCATGTGGGACGCCGTGTCGGCCATGCGGGTGGACCGTTGCGTGGCCAATTCGCGCACGGTGGCGGCGCGCATCCGCAAGCACTGGCGGCGTGACGCGGTCGTCGTGACCCCGCCTGTCGATGTGGACCCCTTTGCGCCAGCCGAGCCTTCGCGCCCAGCGGCGGGGTCACCCTATCTGTGTCTTGGGCAACTCGTGGGCTACAAGCGGGTGGACCTTGCCGTGCGCGCCTGCACCGCCACCAACCGTCCGCTGGTGGTAGCGGGCGAGGGGGAAATGCGTCGTGCACTGGAGGCCATGGCCGGACCCACGGTACGTTTCGTGGGGCGGTTGGACACTGCCGCCATGAGCACCATGTATGCTCAGAGCCGTGCGCTGCTGTTTCCGGGAGAGGAGGATTTCGGCATGGTCCCGGTAGAGGCCATGGCCGCCGGGCGTCCGGTCATCGCCTATGGGCGGGGGGGGGCGCTGGAGACGGTGGTGGACGGCGAGACGGGGATGTTCTTCAGTGAGCAGAGCGTGGATGCACTGATGGCCGCGATGGATCGCTTCGAGCGTGAGGAGCAGCGGTTCGATCCGTTGCGCATCGCCGCGCATGCCCGGAATTTTGGCGAGGAACGGTTCCGGGCGGAGTTCGGCGCGGTGGTGGACGAGTCCCTGCGCGAAATGGCGGGGCCGGGAACGATGCAGCCGCCGGGACGCGGACGGTGAGGCCGTGCCCTGCGCGCGTTGCTGCGCG
The DNA here is from genome assembly GCF_000504305.1 of Nitratidesulfovibrio termitidis HI1. Taxonomy (NCBI): domain Bacteria; kingdom Pseudomonadati; phylum Thermodesulfobacteriota; class Desulfovibrionia; order Desulfovibrionales; family Desulfovibrionaceae; genus Nitratidesulfovibrio; species Nitratidesulfovibrio termitidis. The sequence continues at coordinate 2,072,270 of NZ_KI632512.1, read as the reverse complement.
GGGTGCGTATCCGCCGCACTGCAGGAAGGCCGGGAGCATCCTCCCGGCCTTCCTGCAGTGCGGCATGTTTCAGCGAAGTTTTCCGCGAGGGGGGGCGGCCTAGTACGCCCCGTTGCGCTGCAATACCACCGGCACGGTCTTGGCCAGAATCCAGATGTCGAACCACACCGACCAGTTGCAGATGTAGTAGCGGTCCATTTCCACACGCTGCTGGTAACTGACGTCGTTGCGACCGGAAACCTGCCACAGCCCGGTGATGCCCGGCTTGACGCGGGTGTACAGATCGAACACCTCGCCGTACTTGGCCACCTCGTCCTGCACGATGGGGCGCGGGCCCACAAGGCTCATCTCGCCTCGCAGCACGTTCCACAATTGCGGCAACTCGTCCAGGCTGGTCTTGCGCAGGAAGGCCCCTGCCCGGGTTATCCGGGGGTCGCACTTCAGCTTCTGGTCCCGTTCCCATTCGGCGTTCAATTCGGGATTTGTCGCCAGGCAGTCGTGCAGCACGCATTCGGCGTCCTGGACCATGGTGCGGAACTTCAGGATATGCATCTCGCGGCCATTCTGGCCGATGCGGCGCTGGGTGAAGAGGGGCGCCCCCTTGCTGTCCATGCGTATCCATACGGCAATGGCCAGGATCAGCGGCAGGACCAGTACGGCGGTGCCCAGCGTGAGCAGCAGGTCTATGGCCCGCTTCAGGCGCACCCGGTTGGCGTCCAGCAGGTTCTGGCGCACCAGCAGGCCCAGCAGCCCGCCGATGTCCATGGCGCTGACCCACAGGCGTGCCCCTCCCGTGGAGAAGGGGGCATGATCAGCACGTTGCGGAACCGCGCCGTGGCCTCGACGATGCGGTGGCGCGCCTCTCCTTCGGCGTAGCTGTCGAGCAGCAGCAAGGCATAGGCGTGGGGGTACAGGCGTACTGCCTCATCGTCGCAGGCGCAGCAGCCAAGGCCGCACTCTTCCGCGGATAGGGCCGGATCGCCATCCGGCGGCACACAGGCCACGGGGCGCAGGCCCAGCAGAGGGCGCTCGCGCAGGGTGTGCACCACTTCCCGGGCGGGGGCGCCGCCGCCCAGGATCACGACCGGTGTTCCCCACCATGCGTGACGGGCAAGGCGGGTGCGCAGCCAGTGGCGGCACAGCGGCAGGGCCACGGTGCATCCCAGCCACGCCAGCAGGAAGGCCACACGCGAATAGCGTTCACCCCCTCTGGCGAAGAAGGTGAACGAACCGGCGCACAGAAAGGCCATGGCGGCGCCAAGGGTGAGCTTTTTCAGCTCCTGTGGGGGAGGCAGGGTTATGCCCGAATACAGCCCGAACACCGCGTTGAACACCGGCAGCAGCAGCAGGAAGGGCAGCAGTCGCGGGTAGAACTCCCATTGGATGCCGCTGCCCGCAAGGTCGCGCAGCAGGGCCGCCGTCAGCGTGACGCAGATGATGACGGCGGTATCCGCCAGCGCCAGCAGCAGGGTGGTACGCCAGGGCGCGGCCTGGACCGAGCAGAGTGTCATAGATATCCGGGGGGGGGACATCCGGGGGCATCCGGGCCGGGCCGGTTTGTTCTGAATGTCGTTCCGTTGTCCGTGCGGCGCACGGAGGTCTTGCAACAAAGTGTTTCTATACAGGAAAAGTGCGCGGCGCTGCAACCGGTGCGGCACCGCGCAGTGCAACATTGCCCGGTGCTCAGGAACGCAGCCCCTTGCCCGCGGAGAACGCCTTGGCAAGAAACTCGCCCACGGCGTAGTATTCGCGCGAAACCGGGGCAAACACCACCGGGTCCACCTTGTTGATGTCGGGCAGGCCGTCGTCGCGCAGGCAGGATTCGTCCACCTTCACGTCCATGATCTCGCCGATGAACTGCGTGTGCAGGCCGATCTCTATCTGGTGGATCAGCTTCAGTTCGATGGCCATGGGAAATTCGCCCACATAGGGCGCGTCCACGTGTTCACCCGGCACGGGGGTGAGGCCCAGCGAGGCGAATTTGTCCTCGTTCTCGCCGGAATAGATGCCCGCGTAATCCGCATGGCGCACATAGACGCGCGAGGGGATGGAGATGGTGAACGCCCCGCGTTCGGTGATGGAGCGGTAGGTATAGGTGGCCTTGCGCAACGAAACGGCGATGCTCGGCGGCTGCGAGCAGCAGATGCCCGCCCACGCCGCCGCCATGATGTTGGGGCGGGAATCGCGGTCGTAGGTGCCCACGAGAAAGAGCGGAGTGGGATAGGCAAGGGTGCGCGCACCCAGGGATTTCTTCATGTCCGACCTCGTTTGGGGGTAATGGCGCCGCCCGCGCCGGACAGCGAGGTCCGGGCGCGACTGGGCGCTGGGGGCGAGTTTGGCAGACTTTGCCCCTCGCGGCAAGGCAAGTGACGACGCAATTGTCAAAATCACGCGGGGGGCGCTTGCGCGGGTAGTCCGTTTCTGGTAGCGAAATGAAGAAATTTAGCTTTTCCGGCATGTTCGCATGGCGGTATGCGTGGCCGGGTATGCGTGCCCGGGTTGCGTGTCGGGGACGGGCCCCGCGCGTGGGCGTGGTGAAGCAACGGTTCAACGAACGAGAGGAAGCACAAGCATGTTCAGAATGACCACCCTTGTGGCGGCCCTGGCCCTGGTCCTGGCGCTTGGCGGCGTGGCCTTTGCCGAAAAGACCTACATCAACGGCATCGACGCCAACTACCCCCCCTTCGCCTACGTGGACAAAAGCGGCAAGCCTGCCGGCTTCGACGTGGATTCCATGAACTGGATCGCCAAGAAGATGGGCTTCAAGGTCACCCACCAGCCCATGGACTGGGACGGCATCATCCCCAACCTGCTGGCCAAGAAGATCGACATGGTCTGCTCCGGCATGTCCATCACCGAAGAACGCCGCCAGAAGGTCAACTTCTCGAACCCCTACTGGAACGTGAAGCAGGTCTTCATCGCCAAGAAGGGCTCCACCCTCAACGCCGACCAGATCCTGAAGGGCAAGGTGAAGCTGGGCGTGCAGCGCGGCACCTCCGAGGCCGAAGCCCTGCAGAAGGACAAGGAAGCCAAGGGCTACGGCTATGACCTGCGCTTCTACGATTCCGCCCCGCTGGCCATCGAGGACGTGCTGAACGGCCGCATCGAAGCCGCCACCATGGACAACCTGCCCGCCGACGACGCCGCCGCCAAGGGCAAGGCCATCCAGGTCGTGGGTCTGTACGGCGACCCCGAAGACTTCGGCGTGGCCACCCGCAAGGAAGACGCCGAACTGCTGAAGCTGATCAACGACGGCTACAAGCTGCTCATGGCCGACCCCTACTGGGAACAGCTGAAGCAGAAGCACCTGGCCAAGAAGTAATCCGGCCTGGGGCGCCGGGCGCTGCCGCGTCCGGCCCGGCCATGACCAGCCATGGGCGGTCACGGCAAGCCAGGGCATGTCCGTCCGGAGGGCGCGGGAAATCTCCTGTCGCCTTCCGGACCTTTTTTGGGTATGCAACCCGTTGCGCCCCGGCGCGCAACAGCAAAAAAAGGGGGGGCCGCGCGGCCCGGATTCATGCTTGAAAGCATTACCACCATCATAGAGGCCCTGCCGTACATTCTGGAAGGCAGCCTCGTCACCGTCGCCACCGTGTTCGGGGCCATGTCGCTGGGCCTTCTGCTCGGCGTGCCCATGTCCGTGGCCCAGGTGTACGGGGCATGGCCCGTGCGCTACGTCGTGGGGTTCTACGTCTGGTTCTTCCGGGGCATGCCCATCCTGGTGCTGCTGCTGCTGTTCTATTTCGGGCTGTTCCAGCTCATCGGGCTGAACCTTTCGGCCTTCACCGCCTCGTGCCTGGTGCTGGGCATGACCAGCGCCGCCTACCAGTCGCAGATATTCCGGGGGGCCATCCTGTCCTTGCCGCAGGGGCAGTTGCGCGCCGCGCGCGCCCTGGGCATGAGCGACGGCACCGCCATCCGCTCCATCGTCCTGCCGCAGGCCCTGCGCCTGTCCATTCCCGGCTGGTCCAACGAATACTCCATCCTGCTCAAGGATTCCGCGCTGGCCTTCGTGCTCGGCACGCCCGAGATCATGGCCCGCACCCACTTCGTGGCCTCGCGCACCTACGAGCACCTGCCGTTGTACATGACGGCGGGCGCGCTCTACTTCGTCATCACCCTGATCGGGCTCAAGGTGTTGCGCCGTCTCGAACACAAGCTGCACATTCCGGGCTATGCCAGCCACGGACCGTTATAAGGATATCCCCATGGCCACGCCCGAAAGCGTCACCACGTCCGGCACTCCCATCCTGCGCCTCGAGAACATCGGCAAGACCCTTGGCGGCAAGCGCATCCTGTCCGACATTTCCATGGATGTGGACAAGGGCGAACTGAAGGTGCTCATCGGCCCTTCCGGCGCGGGCAAGAGCACGCTCTTGCAGTGTATCAACTATCTCATTCCGCCGGACGAGGGGCACATCCGTCTGGAAGGTCGGCTGGTGGATGCGGCGCGCAGGTCCGAACTCTACGCCTTTCGCCAGCAGGTGGGGATGATCTTTCAGGATTTCAACCTGTTCGACCATCTGGACGCGCTGAACAACGTGTCCATCGCCTTGCGCAAGGTGCGCGGCATGAGCCGCAAGGCCGCCGCCGAACGGGCCATGGCCGAACTGGAACGGGTGGGCCTGGCCAACCGTGCCACCCTGTACCCGGCCCAGCTTTCCGGCGGCCAGAAGCAGCGCGTGGCCATTGCCCGCGCCCTGGCCATGGACCCCAAGGTCATGCTGCTGGACGAGCCCACCTCTGCCCTTGACCCCGAACTGGTGGGCGAAGTGCTGGCGGTCATCCGTGACCTTGCCCGCGGCGGCATGACCATGGTCATGGCCTCGCACCAGATGGACTTTACCCGCGCCCTGGCCCACGAAATCCTGTTCATGGAGCAGGGCCGGATCATCGAACGCGGGTCTCCGGCGGAACTGCTGGCCCCCGGCTCCGGCACCCGCACCGCCGATTTCTGCAGCCGCCTGACCGACCTGTGCGAGGAGTGCAGCTAGTGTTCGACGTCGATTTTCTCGTCGACCGGGTGTTCCCCCAGTTGAACGCCGGGCTGTGGATGAGCGTGAAGCTCATCGTGCCTTCCGCCGTGTTCGGCCTGCTGTTCGGGGTGATCATCGGGATCGTGCGGGTGTTCGGCAAGCCTTGGATGCAGCGCGTTGCCAACGCCTACACCGCCCTTTTCCGGGGGGTGCCGCTGCTGGTGCAGCTGTTCATCCTCTATTTCGGCCTGCCCAACATCGGCATCTACCTCGAACCGTACGCGGCGTCGGTGCTGGGTTTCATCCTGTGCAGCGCGGCCTACAATTCGGAATACGTGCGCGGCGCGCTGCTCTCCATCCGTCAGGGGCAGCTCAGCGCGGCCCAGGCGCTGGGTTTCAGCACCATGCAGACGCTCGTGTCCATCGTGGTGCCCCAGGCCGTGCGGCGCGCGTTGCCCGGCTGCGGCAACGAGATCGTCTATCTCATCAAGTACTCGTCCCTCGCCTACGTGATCACGTGCATCGAGCTCACGGGCGAGGCCAAGGTGCTCGCGTCCCGCACCTTCCGGTTCACCGAGGTGTTCCTGGTGGTGGGCGCGTACTACCTGTTCCTTGTCACCGTGGCTTCGTGGCTGCTCCACAAGGTGGAGGAGCGCTTCCACATTCCCGGGTTCGGTCGCCCGCGCCAGTAGCGCGTGGCGCGCCGGTTCCGTCCGCAGATTCCGCCCGTCGATTCCGTCCGGCGTGACCCCGCGGAAGGGGGCCGGGGCGCACGCCGCCTGCCGCGCGACCGGACCAGCGTGCCGACATGCCTGACCGCAATCTGCCCCCGACCTCCGATTCCTCCCCCCGTTTCGTGCTCACCGACCACCACCGCGCCGCCATCGTGGCTGCCGTGGGCGAAGCCGCCGTGTTGCACGCCCCCGGCCAACCCTACGACCGCGATGCCTCGGAACTGCGCGCCTCCGCTGACCTGGTGGTGCTGCCGGAAACCGTGCAGCAGGTGCAGGCGCTGCTGCGTTGCGCCAGTGCCCATGGCATCCCGGTCATTCCGCGTGGCGGCGGCACCGGCCTTGCTGGCGGCTGCCTTGCCGTGCGCGGCGGGGTGGTGCTGTCGCTGGAGCGTATGAACCGCATCCGCGCCATCGACCCTCGCAACCTGGTGGCCGAAGTGGAGGCGGGCGTCATCTCGCAGCATGTGCGCGATGCTGCCGCCGAACAGGGCCTGTTCTATCCGCCGGACCCGGCGGGCATGGACCGTTCCACCATCGGCGGCAACGTGGCCACCAACGCGGGCGGCCCTGCCTGCGTCAAGTACGGCGTCACCCGTGACTACGTGCTGGGCGTGGAGGCCGTGCTGCCCGATGGCGAACTGCTGCGCGCCGGAGTGCGCACCCGCAAGGGCGTGGTGGGCTACGACATGGCCCACCTGCTGTGCGGCTCGGAAGGCACGCTGGGGGTCATCACCGCGCTGACCCTGAAGCTGGTGCCCCTGCCGCCCGCCACCGTGAGCATGGCCGTGGCCTTCCCCGACATGGCCGCCGCCATGCGCGGCGTGGCCGCCGTGCTGGGGGGCGGTCACCTGCCCTCGGCCATCGAATTCCTGGACCACCGCTGCATCCGCCTGCTGGGCGAACTGCTGCCCATCCCCGTGCCCGGCGACAAGCCCTCGCTGCTGATCATCGAACTGGACGGCCCCCGCGAGCAGATCGTGCCCGAGCTTGATCTTGTGGCCGCCATCTGCCGTCAGCAGGGCGCCACCCACGTGCTGCCCGCCGCCGACGAGGAAACCCGCGCCCGCGTGTGGGGTGCGCGCCGTCAGGTGTCGCTGCGCATCCACGACTATGCCGCCCTGTACATGTCCGAGGACGTGGCCGTGCCCCTTGGGGCCATCGCCGATCTGGTGGCCGCGCTGCCGGAGTTCGAGCAGCGCTACGGCATGGAGATCTTCGCCTTCGGCCACGCGGGCGACGGCAACATCCACCTCAACGTCACCGCCCCCACCCGCGATACCCGCGACGTGGTGGAGCAGGGCATCGTGGCCCTGGTGGGCAAGGTGCTGGAACTTGGCGGCACCATTTCCGGCGAGCACGGCATTGGCGAAGCCAAGAAGCACCTGCTGCCCCTGGAACTCTCCCCCGCCTCCATCCGCCTGCAACAGGGCATTCGCCAGGTGTTCGACCCCAAGGGCATCATGAACCCCGGCAAGGTGTTCGGGTAGAGAAGAAAGAGCAGGAATGAAGAGAATCGGGAGGGGGAGGAAACTTTTGAGCGGCAGCCGTTAGGCGAGTCTTCGAGCCTTACGGATGGCGACAGCAGAGCTAAAGTTTCCTCCCCCTCCCGAACCCTCCCCCGCCTTCCAAACTTTTTAATTGGGGGGCCGATACGCTGTGGCGTGTGCCACTGGGAATGGTCTTTATCGTCTCCGTCCCGCGCTATCCATCGGTCTCTTCGCTACCCCTTCAGTTCCAGCACGTGCAACAGGCTGTGCAGTTCCACCCGGTCCTGCCGCGTCTCGAAGGTCAGGTCCAGCCGGTCAGACCCACGCAGGGCCTTGATGCGGTTGGTGCTGTCCAGCCCCGCCGCGATGGCGTCCACGAATCCCGCGTCAAAGGCTATCAGGCGCACCCGTTGCGGGTGGCGCACCTTGCCTTCAAGAGTGGTCGCCAGTTGCCGGGCGTCCTTCTCCGTCCGGCGCAGGATGCGGAAGGGCGTGTACTCGCCCAGCTTGGCCGCCACCCGGTCGGTCTTGCGCGCCGCGATGTTCCCGCAGTCCAGCCACAGCCGGATGTTTCCCGCCGCGTCCAGCGAGACCAGGTCCGGCTTGTAGTGCCAGCCCACGCCTTCCTCCACGCGCGGCTCCCATTCCCGGTACAGCAGATACCCCAGAAATTTCAGCGCAATGTGCCACGGCACTTCACCGGGGGCCGCATCCAGCACGATGCGGTCGCGCACCGGCAGGGGCAGGCCGGATGCAGGCACCGGGCGCTGGCCGTAGTCGGCGTAACTGCTGGCATCCGGCGCGGCGTTCATGCCGAATCCGGTGTCGTAGCCAGCCCCGTGCCTGGCCATATGGCGCGGTGGTCGGGGCGGAACCTCCAACGGGCGGGAACCGGGCAGGTGTTCAATGGTGCAGGTGTACTTCATGCGGTCCTCGCGGGATGGCGGGCGGGCTGCAACCGTTCATGTTGCCATGCCGTCAGGGTGCCACCAGGCGCAGGCCGATGCAAGGGCGCGGTTCGATGCTGACGGGTGTCCGTGTGCGTTGCCCCACAGGAACACTGCCATCCGCTTGCGATGGGCCCAATCTTGCGGGCAGGCTTCACGAGTTGGGCGCACGCTGACGGCGATTCCGCCGTCCCCGTGCGTTGCGGAGCGCGGCGCGGGCGGGTATAGCCCAAGGCTGGCCGACGCACCGTGCCACCGGGTGCCCGCGTACGGAGCGGAGCTTGCCCACCCGCGCGGCCATTTCTCCACCTCCGCCCCTTTCTGCCGACCTCTCTTGGTCACCGGAGCCGAACCATGTCCGACAGCGTTTCTTCGGAATCTTCCCTGCGCGTTGCCGAGCGCGTGCGCAATATCCGCATTTCCGCCACCAAGCTCATGCCCATGCTGGCCGCCAAGGTGGGCGGCTGCGTGTCGCTGGGGCAGGGAGTGCCTTCGTTCCGTACTCCGGACCACATCGTGGAGGCCGTGTACCGCGCCCTGCGCGACGACCCCACGGCCGGGCGCTACAGCCTGCAGCCCGGCATGCCTGCCCTGCGCGAGGCCATTGCGGCGGACATCCTGGCCCGCAAGGGCGCGCGCTTCGATCCGGAGACGGAAATCGGCGTCACCGTGGGGGCCATGGAAGCGCTGGTGATGATCATGCTCACCGTGGTGGAGCGCGGCGACGAGGTCATCATCCCCTCTCCGGGCTATGCCTCGCACGCCGAACAGGTGCTGATGGCCGAGGGCGTGCCCGTGCACGTGCCCCTGCGCGCGGCGGACTGGGGGCTGGACGTGGACGCGGTGCGCGCCGCCGTCACCCCGCGCACCCGGGCCATCATCGTGTGCAGCCCCGGCAACCCCACCGGCGGGGTGTACGACGACGCCGACGTGCGCGCCCTGTGCGACCTTGCGCTGGAGCGCGATCTGGTGCTCATCGTGGACGACACCTACGACTACATGGTGTACGGCGAACGGTCGGACGCGGCCCGCTTTTGTCCGGTGGCCCAGCCCGAACTGCGCCGCCACGTGATCACCGTGAACTCCTTTTCCAAGAAGTACGCCCTGACGGGCTGGCGGGTGGGCTACGTGGCCGCCGACGCCGCGTGGATGGCGGAACTGCTGAAGGTGCACGACGCCACGGCGGTGTGCGCGCCCACCGTGTCGCAGCACGCGGCACTGGCGGCGCTGACCGGCCCGCAGGACTGCGTGGACACCATGCGCGCGGCCCTGACCGCCCGGCGCGACCTGACCTGCCGTCGCCTCGATGCGTTGGCCCCGCACTTCACCTACGTGCCGCCGCGCGGCGCGTTCTACGCCATGGCCCGCTACACCTTCACCGATGCCGACTCCATGGCCGTGGCCCGGCGCATGCTGGAAGAGGCGCGGGTAATCACCGTGCCCGGCGGCTCGTTCGGCCCCACGGGCGAACGTCATTTGCGGCTTTCGTTCGGCATGGACGAGGCGGAACTGACCGAGTCCTTCGACCGCATCCAGCACTGGGTGGCGGCGCTGTAGATGGCCCGTCGCAGGATTCTGGTGGACGGCCCGGCGCGCGGACCGGGGGAAGGGGCAGAAGCACGGGCGGCTGCGGCCAGTGCCGTACCTTCGTCTGATGCGGCATCCCCGTCCGTGAACGGCGAACAGCCGCAGGCTATGCCCCGGCGGCGCGGCAGGCCGCGCAAGGCGGATGGGGCCGCCACTGCCGCGGCCACCATGGCGGGCACAGCCGCCACGCCCGGAAGGAAGCCCAAAGGCGCGTCTGCCCGTGCGCCTGGCGCCCCCGCACGTTCCGCCTCGCCTCGTGCATCCGTCATTTCCGATGCCGCCGTACTGGCCGGGCCCGATCCCGCCGTACTGGCCGGGCCCGATCCCGCCGTACTGGCCGGACCGGACCCGCTGGCATCCACCGGCTGGCTGGACCACGTGGCGGAACTGGCCGCCGGAAAACATCTGGAAGCGCTGGCCATGGCCGAAACACTCCGTGCGCAGGGGCGCACCGTGTACCCCGCCCGCGCCGACGTGTTCAGGGCCTTGCGCACCACGCCGTGGGACGCCGTGCGGGTGGTCATCCTGGGGCAGGATCCCTACCACGGGCCGGGGCAGGCCCACGGCCTGGCCTTTTCCGTTGCCGACGGGGTGCCTCTGCCGCGCTCGTTGCGCAACATCTTCAAGGAAGTGGCCGCCGATTGCGGCACGCGGGCGGGTACCGGGACAGGGGTGGCTGGCGGCATGACTGGCGTCCCGACTGGCGGCAATCCGGACGCCGCACCGCTGCTGACGCCGTTCGCCGACGTGCCCCCGCCCCCCGCCGTCCCTTCCGGCAACCTGTCACGCTGGGCCGCGCAGGGCGTGCTGCTGCTGAACACGGTGCTCACCGTGGAGGAAGGGCAGCCCAACAGCCATGCGGGCCTCGGCTGGGAGGCAGTGACACGGGGCATCGTGGCCGCGCTGGGCGCGCGTTCGCAACCGTGCGCCTTTCTGCTCTGGGGCAGGCCCGCCCACGGGTTCGCCGGACTGGTGACCCATCCGGCGCATCTGGTGCTGACGGCGGCGCATCCCTCGCCGCTCTCGGCCTCGCGCGGGTTCTTCGGGTGCGCCCACTTTTCGCGGGTCAATGCCTGGCTGGAAGAACGGGGAGAGGCTCCCATCCATTGGTGACGGTGGGGCAATGAAAGATTTTGCGGCGGCGGTCGTCCCGGAGTGCGGGGCGATCGCCGTCGTCATTCCAGGGTGAAGGTGTCGTCGTCGCGCCAGTGGACCATTGCGCGGGTGATGCCCATGGCCGCGTAGGCGTCCACCAGCCCGTTGGCGTGGCCCCACAGCAGCCCGCGCAGGCGGCGCGGCACGCCGAAGCGTACCGGCGGCCCAGGCAGACGGGCAAGATGCGCGGCCACGTGGCGGCGCAGGGCCTCGCCCTTGGCCAACTGGCCCAGCGCGGGATGCACCGGACCTGCCAGCACCGCGTCGTCCAGTCCGTCTTCGGGCGAAAGGCCCATGCGCACTACGGCCACCTCGCGCGCCCATGCGGCCAGCAGCCCGTCGGCCAGGGCGTCCACCGTGGTGTCCAGCGACCACGGAACATAGCTTCCGGCCCGCCAGCGTTCCGCCAGCGGCGTGCCGCGCAGCACAAGGCAGGGGTAGAAGCGCAGGAAGGAGGCAAGGGGGCGTGCCCCGGCGGTATCGGGCAGCAGGGCGGTGCGCACGTCGGCGCGGAACACCTCGGGCGTCACCCCCGGCATGCCGGGCATCAATTGCACCCCCAGTTCCAGCCCGGCCCCGGCCACCATGGCGCACGCGGCGCGGGCCACCGACCCGGCGTAGCCCCGGCTGGCAGCGGCCAGGGCCGCGTCGTCAAAGCTCTGTATTCCCAGTTCCACGCAGTCCATGCCCGCCGCGCGCACGTCGGCAAGGCTGCGTTCCGTCACCGCGTCCGGTCGGGTGGAGCAGCGCACCCGGCAGACCACCCCGCGTTGCCGCCAGCGGGCGGCAAGTTCCAGGCAGGCGGTGCGCTCCGCTTCGGGCAGCAGGGTGAACGTGCCGCCGTAAAAGGCGATTTCCAGCGGCGGCGGGGAACCGTCCTGCGCGGGTGTGCCGCGACCGGCGTTCGGGGCGGGCATATCGTCCGATCCGGGCAGAGCGTCCGATCCGGGCCCGTTGCCCGCCATGGGCGTTTCCCGTTGTCGGCGCGCTTCCTGTTCCAGCCGCGCTTCGGCCAGGGCCAGGGCGCGGGCTACGCTGTCGGTTCCGCCGCGCTGGCCTGTCTGCACGTCTTGCGCACAGAACACGCAGCGGGTGGGGCATCCGGCAAAGGGAAGGAAGACCGGCAGGATGCGTGGCCGCTTGCGCGGTGGTGCGGCAGGCGCATCGGTCGCATCGTGACCATGCGTCGGACCTTTCGATGCTTCTGGTCGGCCCGATACTTCTGGTTGGTCCGATGCTTCTGATCGGCCCATCGCGCCTGGTCCGTTGAGCCCGCCTGGTCCGTTGAGCCCGCTTGGCCCGTCTGGCCCGTCTGGCATGTCGCGGGCGAGTTCGCGACCGCCGCAAAGAGCCCTGGGGACCGGAAAAATCAACGCCGACATGATTGCCTTGTGTTGCTGATGTGTTACTATCGGAACCAGGTTGATGGTTTCCGGGCGTTCGTCCCGCCTTGCGGCGGGCTTCCGTTGCGCCGTGCGGCCCCCTTCTTGCGGGGCGGAAAGCGGGGCGCAAAGGTCGGCGGGCGCATGACCCCTTTCATGCAAGGGGGTTGGACATGGTCCGCAGCCCCCCTCCGACAGGGACGATGGCACGGAAGCCCTTGTGCCGCAAGGCGTGGCAACCCGGCATAATCTTGCAAGATTTTACTTGCGGTCGCGTCTTTGACTGTGTATATAACTAGTTACATGCCCAATGCTGCGCGCCGGTACGCGTGGCTGAATGATTTCAAAGTGTTCCATGTGACGGAGAATCCATGTCCCAGTCCGATTGCATTTTCTGCAGGATAGTGCGTGGCGAAATTCCCTGCGCGCAGATCTACGCCGACGATCACGTGCTTTCCTTTCTGGACATCGGACCCGTCAACCGGGGCCATGCGCTGATCGTTCCCAAGGAACATCACCGCACGGTGCTGGACATGCCCGCGCGGCTCGGCGAGCACATCATAGCCGCCCAGCAGCGCGTTGGCCGCGCCGTCATGGAGGCCACCGGAGCGGAAGGGCTGAACATATTCCAAAACAACTTCGCGACGGCGGGACAGGTGGTGTTCCACGTCCATTGGCATCTGGTGCCCCGCTTTCCCGGCGACGGCCACGAACTGTGGGCGCAGGGACAGTACGGCAGCATCGACGAGATGCAGGCGCTCGCGAAGGCCATCAGGGAACGCATGGAGTAGCCGGAAGCACCGGCCCGGAGGACAGTATGAGCGGCAAGACCCTGACCAAGGCGGAAATCGTCGATGCCATCTATGAAAAGACCGACAGGAACCGCGCCGAAGTGAAAGGCGTTGTCGAGTCGCTTCTCGGCATCATGAAGCAGGCGATCAAGAAGGATCATGCCCTGCTCATAAGCGGATTCGGCAAGTTCGAGGCCTATGACAAGAAGGCCCGCAAGGGGCGCAACCCGCAGACCGACGAAACCATCACCCTGCCCCCGCGCAAGGTCGTGGTGTTCCGTCTGTCGCGCAAGTTCCGCGCCGAACTGAACGACGAATAGCGCGCCCGCGCGCACCTGCCCGGCCTCAGGCCGCAAGGGTTTTCGACGCCGCTCCCCGGCTGGGGGGCGGTGTCGCTGTTTTTTCGGGGTGACGGGGGGGGGGACGCGTTGCGGGCAGGCTTGCGGGGCGTGGCCGGAGGGTGCGCGGTGGGGCTGGCGTGCGGGTGGCGGCGCCCGCTGGAATGGCCCGGGTGCGTTCGGAATCCTGTCGGACCGCTCAGGGCAGGCCCGTCATCAAAGCACACCCAGCAGATGCCACCACAGGTAGTCCAGCGGCAGCAGCACCACGATGTTGATGGCGGCCAGCAGCAGGCAGGTGCGGGTCATGTGGCCGGAGGAAACGTTGCCCAGTTGCATGGCCACCACCAGCGGCGGCGACTGGTAGGGCAGGAACATGGATGATACGGCCACGACCTGGGTCATCAGCACGGCCTCCAGGCTGAAGCCGGAGGCGGCGGCCAGATCGCCCGCCAGTGGGGTGAGCACTGCGGGGATGCCCGGCAGGGTGGTGAGCAGTCCCGTGACCATGGCGTACACGGTGAGCACGGTGAAATTGCGCACGGATTCGCCCGGAACCAGGGGCAGGGCCGCAAGCAGGGTGCGCACCAGCAGGTTGCCCGCGCCGGACGCCGCCACCACCGCGCCCAGCCCCATGATGCCCGCCACGAACAGCAGCGGGGCCATGCTCATGTCCTTGCTGATGGCCTGCTTGCCGGTAAGGCCCAGCGGCGGCCACAGGCAGAGCACGGCGGCCCCCAGGCTGACCCACGCGGGCGAGACGTGGTGCAGCGCGTCGGTGGCCCACAATCCCACGGCCACGGCCAGCACCACCATCAGCCGCCGTTCCGCCTGACTGGGCGGGGTCACCTGACTGGGCGGGGTCGCCGGACTGGGGGGAATTACCGGACTGGCCGCAGTCGTCGCGAGGTTGGCGCCGGTGGCGGAGGACGCAGCGCCGGGTATCCGGCCCGCATCCTCCGTGTTCGTCGCATCCGCCGTTCCTGCCGCCCCCTCCGTCATGTCGCCTGCATTTTCGGCGGCGGGTGCCGGGTACAACCACAACACCACGCCCGCGATAATCACGGCCTTCAGCAGGCCCAGCACCGGAAAGTGCAGCAACAGGTAGCGCCCGTAGGTAAGGGTGTGTCCGAACAGGTTTTCCGCGCTGCCCGCAAGAATCATGTTGGGGACGTTGGCGGGCAGTATGGCGAAGGCCGGTTGCAACGCGCCGAACAGGGCGGCCAGCACGATGCCGGTGCGCTGTGCGCTGCCCGGCCCATGGCCCGCCGCACCGGCAAGGGACACCGCCAGCGGCATGAGCAGGGCGATGCGCCCCATGGACGAGGGCATGACGAACGACAGCAGCACGCCCACGGCCACCAGCCCGCAGACCAGCGCGGCATAGCCCGTTCCCGTTCGGGCCAGCAGCCCCCGCGCCATGCGTGCGCCAAGTCCGGTGTAGTGCATGGCGGCGCCCATGCACAGCCCGCCGAAGACCAGCCAGAAGGTGGCCGAGTGGAACCCGGAGAATACCGTGGCCGCCGGTGCCGCGTGCAGCAGCACGGCCAGCAGGAAGAACAGCAGGGCGGTGAGGTATTCGGGAAGGGCGGCGGTGACCCACAGCCCGATGGCGCCCACGGCCAGTCCCACGGGCCTGGCGGCTTCGGGCGGCAGTGCCGTCGGGGGATGGAAGGCCAGCAGCGCACCCGCCGCCGCGCAGGCGAGGGCGATGACGTGGCGGGGCGAACGCGCCAACTCGACGAGCGCGGCCAGGGCGGTGCGTGCGGGACGGAACGGGTGCGGCGAAGGGCCGCCGGGAACGGGAGTGGCGGTGGACATGGCGGAGTGGCCTCGAACTGGTCGCGGATGGTCTGGCCTGCGTAGCACGGCGAGGCTGGTTGAACAACTCGGTCAGGCCTGCATATGCCAGTCGGGACAGATGCAGCCCCGTGGAAACCAGTGCTGGAAGGTGGCACGCCGAAGCATGCGGGGCGGCGCGCCGGTCGGGTTTGGCGGGCGGCGTGCGGCGGGTCGCCAGGGCCGGATGCCAGTGGGCCGATCCTGCGGGCAGACCCCCAGTGCACAGGCGTGCCGTGCTTGTCAGTCCGGCAGTCGCGTGCGCAACAGGTGCAGGGTGCGCAGGGTGGTCTCCAGGTCGGCGTCGGGGATGCCCTCGAACAGTTCGTCGCGCACGGCAACGCCCTCGGCAATGACGCGCCGGGCCAGCGGCTCCCCGGCTTCCGTCAGCTCCAGCAGGTTGGCGCGACGGTCTTCCGGGTTCCGGACGCGTCGGACAAGTCCCTCGGCTTCCAGTTTGTCCACCTGGCGGACAAGGGATGACCCCTCGATGCCGATGTGCCGGGCCAACTGGATTTGCGTCAGCGTGCTGCGCGCGGCCAGCGACCACAGCACCCCCCCGGTGGCCAGGGAAAGGCCGAGCGGCTTCAGTCGCTGGTCCAGGCGCATCCGCCAGGCCCGGTTCAGCTCCGTGAGCAGAAACAGGAACCGGTGCGAAGTGCGCGCGCCGGGAAGGGGGGCGTCATAGGGGTAGAAGGGCGGTTTGGGCATGGCGCTCCCGTTATGAAAGTGTCCGGATGCTTCCCTTTGCTATGCGGCGGCCCCGTGCGCCGTCAAGCCAGCGGGGCCGCCGCAGGTGAAGAATGCAGTCCTAGAAGCCGTAGCGCAGGCGCAGGAACAGGGCCGGGGCGTCGTCCAGGTCGTAGGTGCGCCGTTCGTCCCCGTCGCTGTCGTACATGGTCATTTCCCGGCGGGTCAGGTATTCCGCGCCCACTGTCAGGGTGAGGTCGTCCAGCGGGGTGATGTCGATGTAGCCGCCCAGCGTCAGGGACGAGGTTTTCACGTAGCCCTCCCGCTGCACGGGGCTGTCGTCGGCCAGGCGATAGGTGTCGCCGTCCATCCGGCCACCCGCGCGAAAGGAGAACATGTCGGAGGTGCGGTAGCGCAGCATGGTTTCCGGAATGCCCACCGTGGCCGAAAAGCCCATGTCGCGCTGGTTGCCCCAGTCGGCGGCGGCAACGGGCAGCAGGCGCGTGCCTACTGGGTGCAGCGAGGCCGCTACCCCGCCGCGCAAACGCACGTCACCCACGGCCCAGGTAAGCCCGGCCGAGCCGGAAATGCCCCAGGCGTCGTCCATTTCCTCTTCCCACCCGGCGGTCAGGCCTGCCCCGGCGAACCAGCCAAGGCCGCCAAAGCCCAACTGGTCGGAAATGTCGGCACGCAGACGCAGCATGTGCAGTTGCTCCCACGGGTCGGAACCGTTGCCGAAGGGCAGGCTGGCGGTATCCGACCAGTCGTAGCGGCGGTTCAGGTAGTCGATGCCGAACCAGCGGTAACGCAGGCTGGCCCCGGCTTCGGTGACGGAGACCGAGCCGCCGTCGTCAACGTCGGCCTCGCCCACGGAGCGTCCGGTGACAGTGGCGGTGAAATCCTTGTCTTCGGCATGGGCCGGTACGGCAAGGCCCAGCAGCAGGGCCGCGCACAGCAGCAGGGCGGCGGACGGTACGAGATGGGCGCCACGGTGGGCGCGATGCGAGAGAATGCGGATCATGTGCGGTTCCTGAGGACGCGTTGTGCGTCATGTTGCGGGTAGGATGAACGGGAGGCCCGGCGAGTGCCGATGCAATGGGAAGGAACAGTGGTGGAAAAGCGGACTGGAACGGACACGGCGGGCACGACATGCGCGGCGCAGGTCATGCCCGATCCATGCGGCGGCATATGATTGCTGCAAGTATTGTTTGATTGCTAATAATAAGCGGATTAATAAAACAGGCGATCGCGCAGCGCAAGTGCTTTTACACGTGTCGCAACGTGCTGCACCGGTGGGCCGCAAGGAAGCCGTCAGGAAGGTATCGGAGCAGGACAGGCTGGGAGGAGGGCGTCAGGAGAGGGGGTTATGCCCTGGGAGCGCGAGCCGCCCGATGTTCGCGCGCTGCCCGGACCATGGCGGGTGCCCAGTGGGGCACGGCGGGCGCGAAGATGTGGGTGTACGCGGCCAGGGTATTGCGGAGCAGCAGGCCATCACGGCCATCGCCCATGCCGGTGACATGCCCGGACTGGGCGGTCAGGCGCAGGGCGCTGGGTATGGCGTGGACGTCACGCCCATCGTCGCAGGGCATGCAGCGCGAATAGTGGAATTCGTGCCCGCGAAAGGTCGCCCCCACGGGGTGGAAGGGATTTTCCAGTATGGCGGCTGCGTCCACGTAGCCGAGCCCCTGGGGTTTTGGGTGGAACACGGTGCGCACGGGAAAGATGTCAGCCATGGGGTGCTCGGTGCCGTCCATGACGATGGACCGGCCCAGCACCATGAACCCGCCGCATTCGGCATAGATGGGCAGGCCGGATTCGGAAAGGGCGCGCAGCCGGTCAAGGGCAGGACGGTTGGCGGACAGCCGGGCGGCAAGGTTTTCCGGAAAGCCGCCGCCAAGGTACAGCCCGTCCAGTTGCGGCCAGTCCGCGCCGTCAAGCAGCGAAAGGCGCACCAGGTCTGCCCCGGCATGGCGCAGGGCCAGCAGGTTTTCCTCGTAGTAGAACCACAGGGCCGCATCGTGCACGTAGCCGATGCGCGGGCGGATGGAGGGCGTCGCGCGGGAAGCGGTATTGCACTGCGCCGCATCAGCCAGAGCAGCATCATCCGGAGCCGCATCACCCGGAGCCGCATCATCCCGACCGGTGTCGAGGGGGGCGGTGCCGTGTGAATGGGCGTCCCCCGTGCCTGGCAGCAGCGACCACAGATTGGCCACCGGCCCCTGCGGCGTGGGAGCGGCAGAGGCAACCTGGCGCAGGCGGTGCAGGTCCAAGTGCTCGGCCATGATGTCCGCCACCTTGTCCAGCCCGGCCACGCATTCCGCGTGCTCCATGCCGGAAACGAGGCCCATGTGCCGTTCGGGGATGGGATTGTCGGATATCTTGGGCAGCACCCCCAGCACCGGCACGTCGGTGTAGTGCTCGATGGTTTCGCGCAGCACGGTGCGGTGGCGTGGCCCCGCCGTGCGGTTCAGGATGACCCCGGCGATGTGCACGCCCTGTTCGAAGTGGCGCAGGCCGGACACGATGGCCGCCGCCGTGCGGGTCATCTTGGTGCAGTCCATGACCACCACCACCGGGGCGCCAAGGATGCGCGCCAGTTCCGCCGTGGAACAGCTGCCGGACAGGTCGCGCCCGTCGAACAGCCCCCGGTTGCCTTCGATGACGGCCATGTCATAGCGAACCGGCGAGCCTTCGGGTTCTGCACGATGTGTCGGGCCAGCCGGATCGGCTATGCCCAACGGGCCGGGCACGCCGCCCGTAGGGCTGCCCTTGCCCGTCAGGCCGCATTGCGTCCAGAACAGCGACCGCAGCATGTCCGCGCCGAGAAAATAGGGGTCCAGGTTGGTAGCGGGGTGCCCGGCGGCCAGGGCCAGCCACCAGGCGTCGATGTAGTCCGGCCCCTTCTTGCAGGGCTTTACCGCAAGGCCCGAGCGCGTAAGGGCACGCACCACGCCGAGTGATACCAGCGTCTTGCCCGAGCCGCCGGAAAGCCCGGCGATGACGATGCGCGGAAGATTCATGCAGTGACGCCGATGGGTCCGGCCTGGGTGGCGGGTGATGGATGTGGCTGCCGTGCGCGGCGCGCATGGCGGGCGGGCATACGAAAAGAGCGTATGAACCTTGCAGTCCATACGCCTTTTCGGAAAAACAGTTCCCCGGCTTGGAGAACTACTATTCGCCCTCGGCCCCGGCCTGCTTGCCGGCGCCCTTGAGGCCGTACATGGTGGTGCTGCCGGAGGACCAGTATTCCAGAACTTCGGCGTTCACCAGCGCGGTGAGGATCTTCTTCACGTCGCGCGGGCCCTTGTCGGGGAACAGGTCGAGAAAGTCGTTGAAGTAGAACTTGCTCTTCGAGCCGGCCTTGGACTGCAGGAATTCCACGACCTTGTTCTTGGCTTCTTCCATGGATAGCCCCTTTGGTTATCCGGGGGCGGCAAACCCGCCCCCGGAATGTGGTTGCCTTCCGGCTTAGAACTTGAACTGGGTGCTCTGACGCCAGGTGTAGTAGGCCGGATCGCGGAAGTCGTCGATGAGGTGGTGGGTGAACTCAAGGCCGGTCAGCTTGAAGAAGCTTTCCCAACCGATGCGCTCGGCCCATTCGCCCAGACGTTCGTACTTGTTCGCGTTGGCGGCGTACACCTCGATGATGTGCTTGATCTTCGCGGTGAGCGAGGGCCAGCGCGGCATTTCGTTCGGGATGTAGGCCACGACGACCTTCGAGAACTTGGGCATGGAGATGCGGTTGGAAACCTTGCCGCCAACCATGATCACGCAGCCGTCGCCTTCGCCGTCAGAGATCGGCAGGGCGGGGCACATGGTGTAGCAGTTACCGCAGTACATGCAGCGTTCGTTCTTGATGGCGATGGAGTTCATCTTCTTGTCGCCGACTTCCACCTTGGTGGGACGCACGGCAGCAGTGGGGCAGGCGGAAACGGCCAGCGGGATTTCGCACAGCTGGTCGGTCCATTCGTGGTCGATCATCGGGGGCTTGCGGTGGATGCCCACCACGCCGATGTCGGAGCAGTGCACTGCGCCGCACATGTTGATGCAGCAGGCCAGCGAGATGCGGACCGGGGCGGGCAGACGCATGGACTGGAAGTCGGTGAAGACTTCATCCATGATCGCCTTGACCGGGCCGGAAGCGTCGGTGGCGGGGGTGTGGCAGTGCACCCAGCCCTGGGTGTGCACGATGTTCGACACACCGGCGCCGGTGCCGCCGATGGGGAACTTGTTGGAGCCGCCGGCGAACTTGCGCGAGGACAGGTCTTCCTTCAGCGCCTTCAGGCCCGCTTCGGTGTCGACCATGAACTCGACGTTGTTGCGGGTGGTGAAGCGCAGGAAGCCGCCGCAGTGCTTGTCGGCGATGTCGCACATCT
The DNA here is from genome assembly GCF_000504305.1 of Nitratidesulfovibrio termitidis HI1. Lineage (NCBI taxonomy): Bacteria > Pseudomonadati > Thermodesulfobacteriota > Desulfovibrionia > Desulfovibrionales > Desulfovibrionaceae > Nitratidesulfovibrio > Nitratidesulfovibrio termitidis. The sequence goes on along the minus strand of NZ_KI632512.1, from coordinate 2,051,968 downwards.
CGCGGATGTGGGTGATCGACATCAGACGCGCAGCGCCAACGCGCACGGTGAACACCTTGTCGCCGGATTCGGCGACGTGCACCAGCACGCCGGGTTCCAGGATTTCATGGTACAGCCACTTCCCGAAGTTCTTGGCGATGAACGGGGGGAAGAAGGAGTCGTGCTTGCGGGGGCCGATGTCCGTGATACGGTTTTCCATCGGCTTTTCGGGATTGTACCCGGAAGAGATGAATGCCATGATGTGCTACCCCTCTTCTTATCTCTGGTGTCTCTTGCGGTATTCCGTGATGTCGCGATCCCAGCCGCCGGGCACTTCTTCTTCCTTGAAGAAGATGTACGGGTTGGAGCGAGGCTCCTGCACGTGCTGTGCCTGGGGTGCGATCTCGGTCACCTCGAGCAGCTTCTGGAAGCTGAGACGCTTGATGGTCTCGCCCAGACGCTCGCGGTTCTTGCCTTCTTCCATCCACCAGTCCCAGATCTTTTCGATGACTTCCTTGACTTCATCGAAAGGCTCGGTGACTTCCACGAAGGGAACCAGCAGCGAACCCATCTGGGCGCCGTCGAGGACGGGCGCCTTGGCGCCGACCAGGATGGACGCGCCGCGTTCGTCACCGATGCGCAGGGCGCGGGGCATGGTGTTGATGCAGTGCATGCAGCGCACGCACTCGCTGGTCTTGATGGACAGGGCGGAGCCGTTCCAGGAGATGCACTTGGAGGGGCAGCGTTCCACCACTTCGGCCACGATGTCGAACTTGCCCCAGTCGCGGCCCGAGTGGGCGCCCGCGTTGGGCTTCAGTTCGCCACCGACGTAGGCCTTGACGGCGGCCTGGTCGATCTTGATGTCGTCCTTCCAGGTGCCGATGACCGAGAAGTCGGAGCGGGCGATGGAGGCGACGCAGCCGTTGGGGCAGCCGTCGAACTTGAACTTGAACTTGTAGGGGAACGCCGGGCGGTGCAGTTCGTCCTGGTATTCCATGGTCAGGGCGTAGCAGCAGGCCTGGGTGTCGTAGCAGGCGTATTCGCAGCGCGACATGCCAAGGCACGCTTCGGGCGTACGCAGGTTGGAGCCCGAGCCGCCAAGGTCGGTGTTCATCTTGTGGGTCAGTTCGAAGAACAGTTCTTCAAGCTGCGGGGTCTGGGTGCCAAGCAGCACGATGTCGCCGGTGGAGCCGTGCATGTTGGTCAGACCGGAACCGCGCAGGTCCCACAGGTCGCAGAGCTGGCGCAGGTAGTCGGTGTGGTAGTACTTCGCCGCGGGCTGGTTCACGCGCACGGTGTGGAAGTGCGCCACGCCGGGGAACTGTTCGGGCTGGTCACAGTAACGGCCGATAACGCCGCCGCCGTAACCGAACACGCCCACGATGCCGCCGTGCTTCCAGTGGGTTTCACCCTCGTTGTAGGACAGCTCGAGCACGCCAAGCAGGTCTTCGGGGCAGTCCACCGGGATCTGGTAGTCCAGCCCCTTGGGGTTGGCAGCCCGGTAAGCAGCTTCCTGCTTGATGTCGGACACGAAGCTGGGCCAAGGCCCGGATTCGAGCTGGTCCAACTTGGGGGTTGCATGTTTCGCCATTGCCTTACCTCCACATTGGTTTGTTGAAGTTCTGGACTCTCAACAGACACGCCCATCGCCCCTGGGGCGCAACAGGACGGCGTCTTCCGGAGGTAAGGGCATCGGTCGGCGCGGCCCTTGCGCCCGGAAAACTCGTGATTTTTTGGACAAAGTAACGCCATTCCTAAAAGGATTCCGGCGCGTTGTCAAGCCCCGACGCAGGCTGGCACACCACCCCGCCGGGCGGCGGGGAAGCGGGCAAGCCCTTGTCGGGATTGCCGAATCGATGCAGGCGGCGGCGTGTCGGTGGCGCCGTATGCCCCGAATCGTTCCGGTGCCCGCCGCGTGTTCACGCGGGGACGGGGCATGGCAGTCTCCCCGTCGGACATCCTGGCGCCGCCATGCCCACCCATTGCGGGGGCCGGGCGACACTTGCCTGCTTGTAGCCCACCATCCGGGGAATGACAACAGCTTGCGCGTATCGGCGGGATAGGGCATTGACCGTATGCCCGCACCCGGCCACGGCGGCGGGCGCCATCCGCAGTTCATGTGTTCAGGAGTGCCCATGCAGGACGATCTTGGCCTTTATTACTACCCCGATCCCAACGACAAACGCACCCGCGTTTACGTGCGCTCCAGTGGCGGCAGCGTGGAATTTCGCCTGTGGCGCGCAGACCGGCCCGAGGTGTGGGAGCGTCACGAGTGGGTGCCGCTGGAAATCATCCGCCATGCCGCGGGGATGTACCGCGACATGGGGCGCGATGCCGATCCCCTGGTGCTGTACGACGAATCCGTGGCGCGCGCCCTGCTGAAGGCAAACTGACCGGGTTTGCCTGACGAAGGCACTGTGCGCAGGCCGATTGGGCGCCGCGAGAGTGGTGCTCGTGAATTCCGGAGCAAAGCCTGCCGCCATCAGGGGCAGCCTTGCCGGAGGGCCGCATGCATGAAGTCAGCCTTGGGGCCACCCTGCGCGACTATCTGACCGGGCAGGACGTGGACCACACCACCTACGAGGACCTGCGGCAGGCGCTGGCGCGGCTGCTGGTGGAGGAACTGGGCCACCCGCGCGGGCTGGTGGAGCCGCGCGTGCGGGTACGGTTTGATGCGCCGCCTGTTTCCCTTGCCGCCCCTACCCCTTCCGATGATCCCGACGAAGGCTGCCGCGTGGTGGACCTGACCCTGCGTGACGACGACGGCACGCCGCTGTGCATCGTGCTGTTCTGCCCCGGTGCGCCGGGCACCTATGTCCGCGAAAGCGTGGCTGCGGCCCGGCTGTTTCCCGGCGGCCCTGCACCGCTGGTGGCCGTGACCGATACGCGTGATGCCGTGCTAGTTGCCGCCGTGGATGGCGCGGTGCTGGGCGAAGGCATGCGTGCGCTGCCGAAGCGCGATGACCTGCGGCGGTTGGCGGCAGAGCATCCGTGTCCGCCGCTGACGCCGGACCGCGCTGAGGGCGAGCGGCGCATACTGGGGGCGTACACGGCGTTTCTGAAGCGGTGCTGCGGCGAGGATGTGTGTTTGTTGTAGGTGCGGGGCGGGATGTGGGGGAGGCAGGGGGAGGGGGAGTGCCCTGTTGGGTGCGGCCTCTACGAAGACAATCCTGCCCTTTCGGTCACGTCCGATCTCGTTATGCCTCCGGCGGGCAAGGGGCCATCGCTCAATGGCCCCTTGCCCGCTGGAGGCATAACGAAATCAAGAGGTATCAACAGGGCTGGCGTGTCTACGTGGAGGCCGCACCCAACAGGCACTGGTCCTCCACCCGCCAGAGGCATAACGAGACCGCCGTGGTCAAAGGGGCCGGACGGTCTTCGTGGAGGCCGCACCCACCAAGGCGCCAGCCTCTCCCCCAACCACTACGCCCTGTTCGTAATGAACACCCCGCACGTCACCAGCGCGGCCCCCAGCAGCAGCGACGCGGGCAGCGCCTCGCCCAGCATGGCCCAGGCACACACGATGGCCGTCAGCGGCACGAAGTTGATGAACACCCCGGCCCGGCCAGCGCCGATTTCCTTCACGGCCTCGTAGAACCAGGTAAATCCCAGCACGGTGCCGAACACGCCAAGGTATGCAGCCGCCACCCACATGGAGGTCGGGTATTCTGGCAGCGCCGTCCACAGCCCCTCGTGCAGTGCGAAGGGCAGCAGCATCACCGTGCCCACCGCGCATGACCAGGTCACCGCCGCCAGCGGCGACAGCGCGCGCATGACCACCTTGCCCAGCAGCGAATACGCGGCCCAACTGGCCAGGCAGCCCAGCAGAGCCACGTCGCCCCACGACAGGGCCGACGAGAACAGCGTCAGCGGGTTGCCCCGGGTGATGGCGATGACCGCGCCGCTCACGGACAGCAGGATGCCCGCCAGCTTGCGGCGCGACAGCGGCTCGCCCAGGAACAGCGCCGCGCCCACGGCGATGGCGATGGGGTTGTTGGTGACGATCACCGCAGCCCGGCTGGCGGGTACGGTGGCAAGTCCGGTGAAGAACAGGGCGTTGTAGGCGAATACGCCGGTGGCCCCCAGCAGCAGCACCCCGGTCCAGCCGTGCATGCCGAGCGAGGTCAGGCGCGGCAGTGCGCCTTCGCGGCGGCGCACGTACCAGAACAGCAACCCGGTGGCCATGGCAAAGCGCAGAAAGGCGGCGGAAAAGGGACCGGCGTGGGCGGCGGCGATGCGCCCGGCAACAAAGGTGCCGCCCCAGAACACGGTGGCCAGCATCAGCTTGGCATACAGCAACATGAACGACTCCCGCGTGCAGGAAAAGGCGCGGCGGCGCGGGCGCACGATGCGCGGGGCACGTCGCGGGAAGAACGACAGAAAATAATGCCGCAACACGGCTCTCGGCACACTGTGGCGCAACAGTATGTTGCCGCAACACCACTCCGTAACATGCCGGGATTGCGGCACGTTGACACGTGCGGCGATATACGGGAAAAACACGGTACTGTCGAGGTGCCACCCCCAAGGTTTGCCCGGCAGCCCGTTGCACAACGGGACAGACCGAACGTTGCCCCAGAGCCGCGTCCTTGCGCCGGGCAGGACACGACTCGCCACGATCTTCCGTGGCACGCAACCGCAGGAGGCCCATGACCCGACGCCACCCCCTACGATACCTGACGACCATCCTGATGCTCTGCGCGCTGCTTCCCGCGTCGCTGCCCGCGGCAGCCAGCGAGGCGCCCGCCAGACGTGGTCACGCCTCGTGGTACGGCGACGACCTGCACGGCAAGAAGACCGCCAGCGGCGAAACCTACGACATGAACGCCCTGACGGCCGCGCACAAGACCCTGCCCCTCGGCACCGTGGTCCGCGTGACCAACCTTTCCAACGGCCGCTCCGTGCTGGTCACGGTGAACGACCGGGGCCCCTATCGCGGCAACCGCGACATCGACGTTTCCTATTCCGCCGCGAAACAGCTGGGCATCGTCAAGCCGGGCAGCGCCGCCGTGCGCATCGAAGTGCTGGGCGACGCCAAGGGCCGTCCCCTGGACCCCGACAGCGCCTATTTCGTCCGCATCAGGTCGTACGCCAGCAAGGCCGAAGCCGAACGGCTGGTCCGCAAGCTTGAACGCGAGGGTGAAGCCGCCGCGCGCGTCCGTGCGCGCACGGAAAACGGCCGCAAACGCTGGATGGTCTGCGTGGGCCCCTTCCGCGACTTCGACGATGCGCGCGCCCTGCGCCGCCACCTGATGCAGCGCCACGCCGACATCGACATCGTGGCCGACCGCGCCCGCGACTGACCGCCCACCCCCGTCGCCCATCCCCGCCGTTCGGCACAGCCCACCCGCAGCCCGCCGACACGGTGGGTCGCCGCATGCCCGCCTTCATGGCTCGGGTATCTTCCGGTGCAGCCTTTTCTCCGGGTGATCTGTGCTGGTGCGCCAGGCTCCCGTTCCGGCCCCCTTCCTGCCCCTGCTCCGGCCCCCGTTCCGACCCCCGTTCCGGCCCATGTCCTGCCTCATGTTCCGCCCGCAGCCCGCTCAGGGGGCGCTCAATATCCGCCCGAATCCGGCTCCCGCCCGGCTTCGTTCGGCCCCGCTTTACAGGGCATGAACGCATGCGCGTCCCGCGCAGGCACAGTCTGGTACGGGCGCCACTGTTCGCCCACCGCCTCCCCCCGCATATCCGGCAGCCGTCACAAACTGCGGCCCGCATGTCGTTGCCCTGCGCCACAAGGCCGCATCGCCATAGAGCCGTCACCCCGCCGCCGCGCCCCAGGCATTTTTTTGTGGATAATTTCCCCGCTGCTTGGCAATCTGGAATGCAACATATCGCCAACCACATCAGCGCAAGCCACAGGAAACAGCCGCCCCATGCTCCAACGGCCCCCCCGCATTCTGACCATCGACGACGACGTCAACGTCCGCTCGAATCTGGTCGCCTATCTCGAGGACAGCGGCTTTGACGTGATCGAGGCGGAAAATGGCCGCCGCGGGCTCGAGGCGTTTGCCGAAAAGGCGCCCGACCTCGTGCTGGTGGATCTGCGCATGCCCGTCATGGGGGGCATGGAAGTGCTGGAACGCCTGCGCCAGGACGCACCCGAGGTGCCCGTCATCGTGGTGTCCGGCGTGGGCGTGCTGGAAGAGGCGGTGGAGGCGCTGCGCCACGGCGCGTGGGACTACGTGACCAAGCCGGTCACCGACATGCGCGTGTTGGAGCACGCCGTGAACAAGGCGCTGGAGCGCGCCCGCCTGCTGGAGGAGCGCAAGCGCTACCGCGAGCATCTCGAACAGGAAGTGCAGGAACGCACCCGCGAACTGCGCGAGACCAACGAGCGGCTGGTGGAGTATCAGGCCCTGCTGCAGGAGAAGAACCAGTTCCTGGAGGCCCTGGTGGAGGGCATGCCCAACCCGGTGTTCTACAAGACGCTGGAAGGCACCTACATCGGCTGCAACCGCGCCTTCAGCCGCCTGATCGGCCGCGCGCCCGAGGACGTCGTGGGCCGTTCGGTGCACGAGATACTGCCGCAGGAACTGGCCTGCCGGGTCGAGGAATCCGGGCGGCGGCTGGATGCCGTGGACGATGACGGCGCGGGCTACTCGTGCATGATCGACATGCGCGACGCCGCTGGCGAGGACCGGGTGCTGGTGCTGTACAAAAGCTATTTCCGCGACCGCACCGGCCACCGGGCGGGCGAGGTGGGCACTTTCCTCGACGTCAGCGAACTGAAGCGCAAGGAAGCGCAGATCGTCCACCAGGCCACCCATGACGAACTGACCGGACTGCCCAACCGCATGGGGCTGCGCCAGCGCATGGAGGACTACGCTCTCCGGGGCGGGCCGGACGCGCCGCTGGCGGTGCTGTACCTGGACATGGACAATTTCAAGACCGTCAACGACAGCCTGGGCCATGCCGTGGGCGACGAACTGCTGCGCGCCGTGGCGGGCCGCCTGGTGGGCATGGCCCCCCGGCGCGACATGGTGGCGCGCCTTGGCGGCGACGAATTCGTGATGCTGCTGCCGTTGTCGCCGGAAGGCGACGGCGAGGCGGCCGAGGCGGAATCGACCCGCATCCAGGACGCGTTCACCCGTCCCTTCAACGCCGCCGACCATGAACTGTACGTGATGCCGTCCATCGGCATCAGCGTTTCGCCCGACGACGGGCGCGACCCGGCCACCCTGCTGAAGAACGCGGAAATAGCCATGTACCGCGCAAAGGAGCAGGGCGGCGCGCGTTTTCGCCGTTTCACCCAGGCCATGAACGACGACGTGACCCGGCGCCTGGCCATCGAAAAGAGCATTCGCAAGGGGCTGGAAAACGACGAGTTCGTGGTGTTCTACCAGCCACGCGTGGACATCGTGACCGGGCAGGTGGCCGGCATGGAGGCCCTGGTGCGCTGGGCCCGGCCCGACGGTACCCTGGTGCCGCCCCTGGAATTCATTCCCGTGGCCGAAGACACCGGCCTTGTGGTGGCCCTGGGTGAACGGGTGCTGCGCGACGCGTGCATCCAGACCCGCCGCTGGACCGACGAGCTTGGCCCGTTGCGCATTGCCGTGAACATTTCGGCCCGGCAGTTCCAGCCGGACCTGCTGGACAGGGTGCAGGCGGCCCTGGCCGAATCGGGACTGCCGCCCTCGCAACTGGAACTGGAGATTACCGAAACCACCATGATGCGCGACCTGCCCACCTCGGTGGCCATTCTGGAGCGGCTGGCGGCGCAGGGCATCTCCATTGCCATCGACGATTTCGGCACCGGGCATTCCTCGCTGTATTACCTGAAGAATTTCCCCATCGACACCATCAAGATCGACCGTTCGTTCGTGCGCGACGTGCCCGGCGACGAGGGCGACGCCACCATCGTGTCCACCATCGTCACCATGGGCCGCAACCTGTCGCTGAATGTGGTGGCCGAAGGGGTGGAGACCGACGACCAGCTGGACTTCCTGCGCGCCCACGGCTGCCGCGAGGTGCAGGGCTACTACTACAGCAAGCCCCTGCCCGCTGACGGGTTCGCGGACTGGATGCGGGCGGCCCTGTCCGGAGGGTCCGGAGGGTCCGCAGGGGCCGCAGGCAGCCGAAAGTAGGGAAGTCGCGAGCGGCCCTGTCGGCAGGGGCCGCAGGGGCCACGAGCAGCCGGAGAGCTGGGACGGTAGCGAACGGCACCGGCAACTGGGGCGGTACCCGCAAGACGGCAAACGGGGGCCGGATGCGTGATGCATCCGGCCCCCGATTCGTTCGTATCCGGTGCCGTTATCGACAGCCCTGAGGGGGTGCTTCTAAATTAGGATTTTCGTTCGCTGGCAAGGAAAACAAGCCTGCCATGAGGGAATATACTCTTATCGTATTTGACCGAGATGGCAGATGAAGTTTGACCGCGTTGCGCACGATGCCCGTAAGGTTCGCAAACTCACCTAACGGGCACGCTTCGCGCCCTTCGGGTCGGTTAGCCAACGGGCGAAAAGGCAATTTAGAACAGCCCCTAGACCTGTCCGCGTCCCAGGGTGATGGTCAGCGGCGTGGAGCGCGTGGCCTGCCTGTAGCCGGTAAGGCGCTGCGATTCGCGGCGGGTCTGCTGCAACTGGCTGCGGATGTTCTCGTGCAGCCTGCGGGCCTCTTCGGTCAGTCGGCCTTGCAGGCACTGCAAGCGCAGCAGCTTGGCGCGCAGATCATGCAGCGCTGCCGGGTCGCGGCGGCTCCAGGCCATCTCCACCAGTTCCGCCCGCTCGCGCGAGGCGGATTCGGCGGCATCCACGTCACCGGCGGCAAGGGCCCCCAGTTCACGCTCGCCCAGTTGCAGAGCCATGTCGAGCAGGGAAAGGCTGTCGGCCATGGCTGCTACCCCTTGCTGGCCTGACGGATGTCCTCGCGCAGGGCCTGGATGACCTTCTTCCAGTTTTCGCAGGCAGGCAGGAATTCGTATTCCAGCAGGTCGGCCAGCAGAATCCAGTCCTCGTTTTCGAGAACTTCGGTCATTTCGCCCAACTGGTCGGAAAAACGTTCCACGTTGTCGCTGAAATCCTTGGTGGTCCGCAGCGAGAATTCGTTGCGCAGCACGCCGATCATGCCCATGAAGTCACGGGTCACTTCCAGCAGGTCCTGGAACATGTCCAGCGCCTCGGCGTCGTCGGCCTGGCGGAACAGCCCGGCCACCTGGCGCGCGCCGTCGGTCATCACCTGCACCACCTTGTACAGTTCACGGGTGATGTTCACGGCCATTTCGCCCACGGGCATGCTGCGGATCTCGACGGAGCGGATGTCGCGCTGTTCGATGTCCTCTGCCTGGTGGGGGTAGATTTCCGAAAACGCCTCGTCGTTGACGAGCACGTCGGTCACCACGCGGTTCTCGAGGTAGCTGCCCTCCATCACCTTGACGAGGATTTCTTCGAGATTGGCGAAGTTTTCCAGCTTGATATCGGCCTGGCGGCCATCAATAACGATCATGGGGTCTCCCTCCTGCATCCCGGCACCGGGAAAATTTGTCACGTCCGCCTGCGCTGAAGCAAAAAACGGACCAGAGTGCGGGAAGCACGCCCCGGCAGGCATGTACTGATACCGCTCCCGCGCGGCAACGGGAAAGGGAAGGTCAGATCGACGGGGAAAGGTGGTCCAGCCAGACCCGCACCAGCCCGCGATAGGCCGCCGCCAGGGCCAGCACGGAATCCAGCGAGCCGCCCGCCCCCTGCGATTCGCACAGCCACAGGTGGCCCAGCACGTTGAACAGTGCGCTGTTGTCCCACAAGGCCTGCACGCGGCTTACGGTGCCGAGGAAGCGCGACTTGGCCATGTCCGAGGGGCGCACCCTGAGCAGGCCGCCCTGTTCGCCCATGAGGTGCAGCAGGGCGTCGGCCTGATGCAGTTCGTCGGCGGCCCGGGCGCGCAGGTCTTCGGAAAGCACGCAGGGTCCATGCGGTGGCCGAATGGACCGGGCAGGCCGGGCATCGGTAGACTCGGGGGGCTGCATCCGGGGCAGGTCAAGAAACTGACGATAGAAATGGCGTTGCAGGCGTATCCAGCGGGTGCGGTCTTCCGCCTCGTGGCCGGACAGCGAGACAAGGTCCATGAACCCGCGCCCGGGCATGGTCATGGTCGGGGCATCGCCGGTTGCGAGCTCCGCATCCGGCTCGCGCAGGGTGCGCCATACCCGCGCCTCGCTGTGGGCATCCGGATTTGCGTCCGCTGTGGCAGGGAACGTGGCGTCGGATGGGGTTTCCGGCTGCGGCCACTGGCCGGTGGTCAGGTGGGCACGGGCCAGGTCGAACACGGTGGTGGCGGAAATGACCCTGCGGCAGCGTTCGCCATGCGGGCAGGGTGCGCCGAACGGGCAGGGGTGGCAGTCCAGCGCGGGTTCCAGGCAGCAACAGTCCTGCCGGTAGGGGCCGGTGTCCCACGGCTGGGCCGTGGCCAGAAAGATGGCCAGCACCGGCACGTCCAGCCCGGCGGCCAGATGCATGGTGCCGGTGTCGTTGGTGACCAGCATGCGCATGTGGCGCAGGGTGGCGGCCAGTTGCGGCAGGCTGGTGGCGCCGATCAGGTCGATGCAGGGCACCGGCCCGCTTGTTCCGGTTCCGCCGACTCCACCGGCCCCCCCGCCACCGGCGTCTTCCGCCAGCGCCGCGCGCAGCCGTTCGCCCAGCGCGCGCTCGCCGCCCGCGCCCAGCAGCACCGGCACCAGTCGCAGTTCGCGCCACAAGCGGGCGGCCAGCGCCGCGAAGTGGGCCACGGGCCAACGGCGGCGTTCCTCGCTGGCGCCAAGCTGCATGGCCACGTACCCGGCATGGCCGGGCGGCGCGGCCTGGGCGAGCCGTGCCCCGGCCTCGGCCAGGGCGTCCGGCGCGGGCGCGCGCAACTCGTATACCGGGTCCACGTCACCCACGCCCGCCGCCATGCGGAACAGGTCCACGAGGTTGAACGGACTGCATCCGCGCTGCCGGGTGGAGGCTTGCAGGAAGGCCGACCACGGGTCGGCGTTAACACCGAACCCGAACGGGTCCAGCCCGAAGCCGCGCAGGTCGCCCCCGGGCCCCTTGTCGTTCCCGTCATCCCCGTTCCCTGCCAGCAGCCGTGCCAACAGGCGACCGCCCAGCGTGGCCGTAAGGTTCAGTACGGCATCATGGGCATAGGCATCGCGCAGCCGTTCGGCCCAGGTCATCAACCCCGCCGTGCAGGCCCGCCAGTCGCCGCCGGGCTGCACGCCCGCCAGCAACGCCGAACCCGGCAACGCGGCCACGTGGTCCACGCCTTCCAGCAGTTCCGCCGCCCCGGCAAAATTCTCCAGACACACCAACCCCACCCGGTGCCCCTGCGCACGCAGGCCATGCACCACCGGCTGCGTTTGCAGCAGGTCGCCGAAGCGGGTCAGGTTCACCAGCAGAAGGTTCATGGCGCATCCTTACCGTGAGCAGGTCCGAAAGGAAACGGGGAGAGAGGGAAAGGACTGGGAAGGGTTCGCTTGTGGACGAGGCTGCCGCTTCAACCCATCACGCGAATGTCGGGTAACGGGGTGCAGTCCGAAAGCCTTCCCATTTACAAAGCACTTCACGCGTTCTGAGAGAAAAGGGGGTGCAGGGGGCTCGCCCCCTGCCCGCCGGAGGCTTACAAAAGACGACGCGTCCCTAATCCGCAACCACGAAGTTGACCGCAAAATCCCCCTTCAACTTCTCGCGCATGCGCTCGGCCTCGCTCAGGGTGCTCCACGGGCCCACCTGGACGCGCCAGAACCGGACCATGTCGGCCCAGTACATCCGGGCGTTCCAGCCCTGGCCCTGCAGGCGGGTCACCAGACGACTGGCGTTGTCCTTGTTGGAGAAGGCCCCCACCTGCACATAGAAGCGGCCGGTCATGTCGCCGTCCTGCAGGCCGGGCACGTCGCCCACGGTTTCCACGCGCACCCGCGCGGTGCCGGGGCCCAGCATGCCGATCTGGTTGGCGGCGGTGTTGGTCAGGTCGATGATCCGGTCGCCCACGAAGGGGCCACGGTCGTTGACGCGCACGGTGGTGGACCGGCCGTTCTGCAGGTTGGTCACCTTGACCACGGTATTGAACGGCAGCAGCTTGTGCGCCGCCGTCAGCCCGTACATGTCGTAGATTTCGCCGTTGGCGGTCTTGCGACCGTGAAAATCCTTGCCGTACCACGAGGCCACGCCTTCTTCCGAAAACCCGTGCGCCGAAAGCAGCGGATGGTAGGTCTTGCCCATGACCGTGTACGGCTTGGCGCGCGGCCCCTGGGGCTGGCCCTTGGGGTACTTCACGGACTGGTCCGACGGCGGCGTGGAAATGCGGCGCGGGCCGGAACCGCAGCCCGCCGTCAGCAGTGCGGCAAGCAGCAGCAGTATGATGGGCCAGATGAGGGAGACGAGGCGGGACGGCGCGGAACAGGTCTGGCAGGGGCGAAGGTGCGGCATCAAGGCTCCGTCGGGTTGCGCCGGATACGGCGTGTACGCGGCCATGAGCGAATCATGGCGCAATCGGGCGGCAGCGGAAAACGGTGGTTCCGGATGCGCACGGCATGCGGTCGCGGCGGGGGCGCACATTGCCTTGGGCGGTCACGCCGAACACAATCCGCCGAACACAATCCGCCGAACGTGAAGCCCCGGGCAGGTGGGGCACGACGCGCCGTGCGTTTTCCGAACTGTTACCGAAAACCGGCGCGCACGCAACTGCTTGCACATCCGCCTGTCTCGCAACGCAGCACATGGTGGCGGGCAAGGCGCGATGCCGTTCCGCCCACGTCGATGCGGCGGCGTGCGCCCACGCCACGCGGGGGGTACCCCGCCGCCGCAGTCCGGTTTGGCCGTGACACGGCAGGGGCCCGCCTGCGGCGAAACCAGGGCTTCGACCCAGCCCGCGTGCTGCTCACGACGCGGCCGCGCGGTTGCAGGCCGCAAACAAGAAAGGCCCGGAAGCATCGCCGCTTCCGGGCCTTTCCATTCGGTCGCTATTCTTCGGAATCGCCGTCCACCACGTCCTCGATGGCCTCGGCCTGGCGGAGCAGCTGTTCGATCTGGATGTCCGCGCCGATGACCCCGGTGATCTCGTCGTTGTCGTCGGTGACCGCCGTGGACACGGTAAGGATCAGCTGGCTGGTGAACTGCGACTGGTACACGTCGGTGATGTGCAGTTCGCCGGTCTGCATGGGCCGGATGAACCAGGCGCGGTTGGAGAAGTCGAAGCCCAGCGGCAGCTGGTCGTACTTCGACTTGTACGCCGGATCGGTGATGGCGGCGGAGAGCAGCTTGCCCTCCTTGTCGGTGAGGTACAGGTACTGGATGAACGGGTACTCGCGCACGAAATCGCGCATGCACGGGTACTTGTCCTCGCCGCCAAGGCCGGTGATCTGGCATTCCTGGGCCAGCTTGATGATCAGGTGGGCCGAAAGTTCGCCCGCCAGCTTCTTGATCTGGTCAAATTCAGAGGCGAACAGTTCGGGCATGAAGCGCCGCACCAGGGCCTTCATTTCCTTGTTGGAGAAGGACGTGTTGCGGCCCTTTTCGTAGGCGTCCATGATCTTGGTGTAGATCTTGCCCACGGCGGGATGCTTCTTGGACACGTGCCGGGCTTCCGGCAGGCCCAGGTACTGGTTGATCCAGTACGCCACGCCCGCGCGCCCCGACTTGTCGGTGATGATGATGGGCACCGGCCGGTTCAGGATCTTGCGCGTGTCGAAGATGTTGTAGATTTCCTCGTTCTTGGCCAGGCCGTCCACGTGGATGCCCGCGCTGGTGGCGTTGAAGTCCTTGCCCACGAACGGATAGTTGTCCGGAATGCGGTAATCCAGTTCCTTCTCGAAGAACTCGGCGATCTCGTTGATGACGCGGGTGTCGGCGGCATCGTCGTCGCCGGTCAGCGAGATGTATTCGATCACCAGCGCTTCAAGCGGGGTGTTGCCGGTGCGCTCGCCAAAGCCCAGCAGGGTGCAGTTGACGCCGGAACAGCCGTACAGCCACGCGGTGGCGCCGTTGATGAGCACCTTATGGAAGTCGTTGTGGCCGTGCCATTCCAGCCACTGGCCGGGCACGCCGCCTTCGTCGGTCAGGGCGCGCACGATGCGCGGCACCGAGCGCGGCAGGGTGGCGCCGGGGTAGGGTACGCCGTAGCCCATGGTGTCGCACATGCGGATCTTGACCGGCTGGCCGCTCTGCTTCGAAAGATCCATCAGCTTGCGCGCGAAGGGCAGGCAGAAGCCGTGGATGTCGGCGCGGGTGATGTCCTCGAAGTGGCAGCGCGGGGTGATGCCCCATTCCAGGGCCTGTTCCACCACGCGCAGGTAATTTTCCATGGCCTTTTCACGGTCCAGGCCCAGCTTGAGGTACAGGTGGTAGTCCGACACGCTGGTCAGCAGGCCCACTTCCTCGAACTCCATGTCCCGCGCGATCTTCAGATCGTTGACGTTGGCCCGTATCCACCCGGTGACATGGGGGAACTTGTACCCCTTGGCCCGGCAGGCCTCGATGGCCCTGCGGTCCTTGTCGGAGTACATGAAGAACTCCGAGGCGTGGATGAGGCCGCTGCGGCCGCCAAGGCGGTGCAGCATGTCGTAGATCTGGACGATCTGCTTCACGGTGTAGGGCGGGCGGGCCTGCTGGCCGTCGCGGAAGGTGGTGTCCGTGATGAACATCGGTTCCGCCGGCCGCGGCATCAGGAAGATGTCGTCGAACTCCACGCGGCTGATCTTGGAATAGGGAAAGATCTCGCGGTACAGTTCGGGGTCGTCGCGGTTCTCCAGCCGTACGCGGGAGGAAGCGCGGTTGAGATGCAGCAGGCTCATGGCTAGATGGCTCTCCTTCGGGGGGTCTGGTCGATACGCTGTTCCGCCTCGGCCACAAGGCGGTGCGCGCGCTGGCAGCCGGGCGCCAGGGCCACGGCGGCGTGTGCGGCGCGCAGGGCATCTTCGGGCCTGCCGCCGTCAAGCAGGGATTCCCCTGCCTGGATGAACATGCGCTCCGGCTTGTCGTCGTACAATCCTTGCAGCAGCGGCCCGTATTCTTCGCCGAACACCGAGCGCACAAGCTCGTCGCGGTCGAACAGCAGCCGCGCAAGCAGCCTGTTGCCGCCATGGGCGGCGTAATACAGGCACATCAGCCTGCGGATGCGGCCAAGGATGTAGCGGATGCGCCGGATTTCGCGCTCCATGCTTTCCCGTGTCTGGGCCAGCATGGATGCGAGCGGCTCGACGATGGCCCGCAACTCCTCCCCCATGTCCTGCTCGCGCAGGGCCCGGTACTGCGGCGCGTAGTGCTGGTGCTGGTAGGCGTCTTCCTTCAGCTTCACGCATTCGTGAAAGGCGTAGCCCACGGCCCAGTCCAGCATGGGCGCCACAGGGTCTTGCGCCGGGTCGTTGCGGAAGAGGTGGTGCGCGGTGTCCTTCAGACGCCAGAGCAGCCCCTTGTTCATCATTTCGCCCAGAAGATCGCGCATGACGGGGAAGGAAACGGCACCGGCCTCATCGAAGCGGTGGAACTGCCCCTCAAGCACGACGCTCGCCATGCAGAAATCCCGCATGACGTCCCGTGCGAATTCGGCCAGATTGGCCTCTACCCAGCGTCTCGACATGGTGCGTGGTACTCCAAGCTGGGATGTATAGCGTGATTTGACAAGAACGGGAAGTATGGGGTGGGAGGCTATCGCCGTGCGCGGCGTGGTCTTGATGAAGACAGGCGCGTGACCAGGGCACTTAAGTTCGTTATGCCTCCGGCGGAAAGCAGGCTGTCGCCATGGCGGGCACGGCTTCTACGAATACACGCCAGCCCTGTTGACCACGCTCGATTTCGTTATGTCTCCGACGGGCAGGGGGTGTTGTAACGAACACCCCCTGCACCCTGGTATGCCCCCCATTAGGTGGACAACGTAAAAAAGCCCCACTAGGGAATGACGTTGTAACCTGATGGGGGTGTTTTATGTCACAGCGGAACTTTATGACGTATAGCAAGGAATTTAAGGAGGCTGCGGTCAAGCTCTATCTTGAGGGCAATAAGGGCTACCAGCAGTTAACCAATGAATTGGGATTGAAGGACAAGAAGACATTGCGCACTTGGGTTGCAAAATTCCAGCGTGGTGAATCTCTTGAAGATGGCCGAGGCAGGCAAGGAGAGCGCTGCGGTCGACCGCGTACAAAGTTTGCTTCCGCTGAAGAGGAGCTCAAATACGTCAAGGCGGAGCTTGAATACGTAAAAAAGTTGTATCGCTCCCGGTTCGGTCACGAATGGGGAGCGCACAAAAAGGGTGGAATTTCTTGATAGTCGACGAACTGCGGAGTCGTTACCCACTCGCAGTTCTTCTGAAGCATGCAGGAATATCCAGGTCTGGATTTTACAAGTGGAAGAGCACATTCTTTCAACAGCGTGAGAACGACACTGTCGAGATGCATATCACCGCAATTCACTCGCTTCGTCCGTATTACGGATATCGCAGGATGTCCGTTGCGCTCAAGCGAGAAGGATTGCTTGTGAATCACAAGCGCGTGTACCGACTGATGCGTAAACTTGGCATTCAATCCACCATTCGCAAGAAACGGAAATTCTTTGGAAGGGTGGGGAGCAGTCTTTTTCCGAACCTGCTGAAGCGGGATTTTTCAAGCATGCAGCCTGGCAGAAAGCTCGTGACAGACATTACATATATCCCCGTCAAGAGTGGATTTATGTATTTGTCAGTCATCCAAGACCTGCACAATAACGAAATCATTTCCCACAACATGTCAAATCAGAACAATCTTGATCTCGTCTTTGCCACTCTGCGTGCCCTTCCCAGGCACGAGGACAAGGCTATTCTACACTCTGACCAAGGGTTTCAATATACGCACAAGACATACGCGGACAGGCTTACGGAAATGAACTTACGCGGCAGCCATTCCAGAAAAGGCAACTGCCTTGACAACGCTGTCGTTGAGTCATTTTTCTCGCACTTGAAAACCGAAATATTTGCTACCCAAAATGTCCTACCTGCTGCCGAGACTATGATCTTGGTAGAAGAATACATCCGCTTCTACAATGCGGAACGTTTCCAAAAGAGGCTTGGCCAACTTTCCCCTGCGGAATACAGGGAAAAGCTGGCCGCCTGAATGATGCCCCCAGGGGGCTTTTTCACTGTCTACTTGACGGGGGTCAGACCACCCCCGCGTTCCATGGGGCTCCGCCCCCTGGACCCCCGGCGTATCTTGCGCGGCGTCCCTTCGGCGGCAGCTTCCCTCCGGCGCAAGGCGCCTCCGGGTGATCTGCCGCCGGTGCCGCCAATGCGCCCGAGGCTCCCATTGCCTCAATAACGCATGAGTGCCTCTACCCGCACGTATTCTGCACCGCGTTCCTTTCGTCGGCAGCTTCCCTCGGCCAAAGCGCCTTCGGGTGATCTGGCGACGGGAATGCGATGTGCGCGTGGCTCTCGCTACCTCTATCCCGCCTGGTTGCCCTGTCCCCCGCCCTCGTTGCGACGCGTGGGGTGTTTCCGTTGGACAAGGATAGCGCACGGTTCCCAATTTTCGGTCTGTCGTATTGCCCCAAGCAGCGGCCTCCTGTCCGTCAGAGACATAACGAAATCGAGGGCAATCAAAAGGGCAGGACTGTCTTCGTAGAAGCCGCGCCCAGCGGCGCGCGACAGCTCTTTTGCCTTCCGCCGGAGGCATAACGAAATCAAGCGTGGTCAAACGGGCTGGCGTGTCTTCGCAGAGGCCGCATCCATCAGCACGCGCCCCTTCCCATCTCCTTCGCCGCGCGAATGCCTTCAAGGCGCCAGCCGCAACACATCCTCCTGCTTGCCGATGACCACCAGCGTGTCCCCCCGCTCCAGGGTTTCAAGCGCCTGCGGCACAAAACGATATTCCTTGCCGCCCGCGGGCTTCACGGCCACCACCATGACGCCGTAGTCGTTGACCAGCTTCAGGTCCAGCAGGGTGCGGCCCGCCCACTTGTCCACCACCAGTTCCTGCACCAGCACCCCGCCGCCCAGGGGCAGCAGGTCGAGCATGCCGGGGTTGGCCAGGCGGTGGGCCACGTGGGTGGCCACGTCGTGCTCGGGCAGGATCACCAGGTCCACGCCAAGCCGCGTGAGCACCTTGCGGTGTTCTACGGAGGCCGCCTTGACCCCGATCTTGCGCGCGCCAAGTTCCTGAAGGTTCAGCACCGCCAGCAGCGAGGTCTCCATGGAATCGCCCACGCTTACGAACACCATGTCCAGATCCTGGAAGCGCAGTTGCTGCAACACCGCTATGTCCGCCGCGTTGGCCTGGTAGACCTGCGCCAGCACGTCCTGGGCAAGGCGCACGCGATCCTCGCCGGTGTCCAGCCCCACCACGGTGTGGCCCATGCCGGTCAGGGTGCGGCCCAGTTGCAGGCCGAACTTGCCAAGGCCCACGATGCCGATTTCCAGTTTCTTCGCCACATTCACCATGGGATGCTCCCGGATGCGTCGCCTGCCGGCGTGGACTACCCGATGGGGTAGTCCACCTCGGGCCAGCGGAACTTGGGTTCGCTCTGCAAATGCTGCAAGGTGGACAGCAGCCAGATGGGGCCGATGCGTCCGATGAACATCAGCAGGGTTATCAAAATCTTGCCGGGCACGCTCAGGTGCGGGGTGACGCCGGTGGTCAGGCCCACGGTGCCGAAGGCGGATACCACCTCGAACATCAGGTCCAGCTGTTCGAACCGGGCATGGGTGTGCGGGTTGACGCCGCCCTCGGTCAGGCTGAGCATCATGGTGCCCACGGTCACCACGATGATGGCGAACAGGAACAGGGTCAGCGCCTTGGACTGGGTGGGTACGTCCACGGCGCGGCCCAGCAGCACGTTCTGCCGCCTGCCGCGCAATTGCATTTCCACGAATCCGGCTAGAACCCGGAAACTGGTGGTCTTGATGCCGCCCGCGCACGACCCCGGCGACCCGCCCACGAACATCAGGCAGATCATCACCATCAGGGTGAAGTCGGTCAGGCGGGAAATGTCCAGGGTGTTGAAGCCCGCCGTGCGGCAGGTGACCGACTGGAACAGGGCGGGCAGCACCAGCCCGGTGGGGCTGAGCCCGGTGTAGTCGCTGAAGTATTCGGCCATCCAGATCAGCGCGGCACCTGCCACGATGAGGAACGCGGTGGTGGTCAGCACCAGCCGGGTGTGGCGGCTCAAGGGGCGATAGGGCTTGCGGGACAGTTTGGTGCGCGCGGCCCCCAGCAGTTCATCGATGACCGAGAAGCCGATGCCCCCCACGATGATCAGGAACATGATCACCAGGTTCACCCCGGTGTGCCCCTGCCACGCCATCATGTTGTCGGGCCGCAGGGCGAAACCCGCGTTGCAGAATGCCGACACCGCGTGGAACAGCGCGCCGAACGCGCCCATGCCCTGCGGGGCGAAAATGTACAGCAGGCACGCCGCCGCCAGTTCGATGTACAGGATGGTGCGCGCCAGCCGGTACAAAAAGCGCCCCAGGTGGAACGAGGCGTCGTGCATCAGGGCCTGCCCCACGGCCAGCCTGTCGGTAAGGGAGACGCGCCGCCGCAGCAGGAACAGCAGCAGGCTGGAATAGGTCATGATGCCAAGGCCGCCAAGCTGGATCAGCAACAGGATGACCCATTCGCCGGTGCGGCTGAAGGTGGCGCCCGTGTCCACCACGGTCAGCCCCGTGACGCACACGGCGGAGGTGGCGGTGAACAGCGCATCCACGAAGGCCAGCCCCTGGTCGCCCACCGACGGGGCATGGCTGATGTCCAGGTACAGCAGCACGGCCCCGGCAAGGATGGTGGCCGCGAACGAGTACACCGGCAGGATGAGGGGCGAAAGCAGGCGACGACGGAGCATTCCCGAAACTATCCCGGTTCGTTCGGCGCGGCAAGCGGTGTGCGGCACGGCTTGCAATGGATGCGCCGCTGCACTACGTTGCCCGGACGTGAAGACATGCAGCCGGTCGCAGGCAGGCGCTCTGCCGGGCGCGGCGTTCGTTTCGTTTTTTCCGCACCGTCAACGACAAGCGAGGCATTCATGGCCCTGTTCACCAAGGATGAGGCGCTGCGCTACCACTCCTGCGGCCACCCCGGTAAGGTCGAGGTGGTTCCCGTAAAGCCCTGCGCCACCCAGAAGCATCTTTCCATGGCCTACACCCCCGGCGTGGCCGATGTGTGCCGCGCCATCCACGCCGACGAGGCGCTGGGCTACGACTACACCAACAAGGGCAACCTGGTGGCCGTGGTCAGCAACGGCACGGCGGTGCTGGGGCTTGGCAACATCGGGCCGCTGGCCGGCAAGCCGGTGATGGAAGGCAAGGGCGTCCTGTTCAAGATTTTCGCGGACGTGGACGTGTACGACCTGTCCATCGACCAGAAGGACCCCAAGAAGATCATCGAATTCGTGAAGATGCTGGAACCCACTTTTGGCGGCATCAACCTTGAGGACATCAAGGCGCCGGAGTGCTTCGAGGTGGAGCAGACGCTCATCGAGCAGATGGACATTCCGGTGTTCCACGACGACCAGCACGGCACGGCCATCATCTCGGGCGCCGGGCTCATCGCCGCGCTGGAGCTGACGAACCGCAAGCCCGAGGACGTCAAGCTGGTCATCAGCGGCGCGGGGGCTGCGGCCATCGCCTGCACCAGGTTCTTCGAATCGTTCGGCGTGCAGCGCAAGAACGTGTTCATGTTCGATTCGCGCGGGCTCATCCACAAGGGCCGCACCGACCTGAACGCGCAGAAGCTGGAATTCGCGCAGGAACGGGACCATGGCAGCCTTGCCGACGTCATGCGCGGCGCCGACTGCTTCCTGGGCCTTTCCGTGGGCGGCATGGTCACCCAGGACATGGTGCGCTCCATGGCCCCGAACCCCATCATCTTCGCCTGCGCCAACCCCGACCCGGAAATCTCGTACGAAGACGCCCGGGCTGCCCGCGCGGACGTGGTCATGGCCACCGGGCGCTCCGACTACCCCAACCAGATCAACAACGTGCTGGGCTTTCCGTTCATCTTCCGGGGCGCGCTGGACACCCGCGCCAGCGCCATCAACGAGGAAATGAAGCTGGCCGCCGCCCGCGCCCTGGCCGCCCTGGCGCGCGAACCCGTGCCCGCCGAGGTGCTGGCCGCCTACGGCATCTCGGAACTGGCGTTCGGGGTGGACTACATCATCCCCAAGGCGCTGGACCCGCGCGTCATCGAATGGGTGGCCCCGGCCGTGGCCGAAGCCGCCATGCGTACCGGCGTGGCGCGCCGCCAGCTGGACCTGGCCGCCTACAAGGTGGAACTGCGCGAACGCATGCAGGCCGCGCGCGCCCGCATCGGGCAGTTTATTGAGACCTATGGCTTGGATTTTTAATGCGTTGAGGGGACACGCGAACCGGGGAGGGAGGCCCCCTCCCTCCCCGGCCCCCTCCCTCCTCCCCCCAAAACGTTTTCATTGTGGATAATCGGGCACGCAGCACGGGCTGCCTGTGCCGGGTGCCGTTGCAACAACCCGAATGAAAAGTTTTGGAGGATGGGGGGTCCGGGGGAAGGAACCTTTTCCAAAAGGTTCCTTCCCCCGGTTCCTTCTTTCTCCGACAAGGATTATCCTGAATGAATCGCGCCGGAGAGGCGCGTGATGGAGGTGTGACGTGGACATTCGCTTTCAGGTGGGCGGTCCTGCCCAGTGGCGTGCGGATGCGGTGATCGTGTTCCTGTTCGAGGGCGAGGCCCTTGCGGATGCGGCGCCGGAACTGCTGGATGCTGCGCCGTGGCTGGGCATTGCCCCGGCGGTGCGCGATTTTCGGGGCAGGAAGGATGAGGTCGCCGTGTTCCACGGGCACCCGGACCTGGCCGTGCCGCGCGTGATCGCGGCGGGCCTTGGCAAGCGCGAGGCGTTCGCGGCCGCGGCACCGGCCGGGCTGCGCGCGGCGGCGGGCGCTGCCCTGCGCCGCTGCCGCGAACTGAAGATAGAGACGGTGGCGATGGACGCGCCGTCCCTCGTTCGCTTGGACGCTTCGTCCCTTGTTCGCTTGGACGCGGTGGCCTTGGCGCGCGTCACGCGGACCGGCGACGGTGCACGGGCGTGGTCCCCCTTCGAGGAGGCCGTGTGCGGCGCGCTGCTGGGCCTGTACCGCTATGACCGGTTCAAGACCAATGGCAACGGGAACGGCGGGGCCGAAGCTGGCGAAGACGCCCGCTTCGAGCCGCGCTGGCTGGCCCTGCTGTGCGCCGAAGCCTCTGTGCCGGACGACCTGCACGCCGCCGCCCGCCGGGGCGAGGCCGCAGCCGCCGGGGTGGCCCTGGCGCGTGACCTGGTCAACGGCCCGCCCAACTTCGTCACCCCCGGCCATCTGGCCGAGCAGGCCGTGGCCATCGCCAAAAAGTACGGCATGCAGGCCCGTTCGCTGGGCCGCGCCGAACTGGTGGAGATGGGCATGGGGGCCTTTGCCTCGGTGTTTCGCGGGGCGGAGGAAGAGCCCCGGCTGGTGGTCATCGAGCATGCCCCCAAGGGCACGGAAGACCAGAAGCCGCTGGTGTTGGTGGGCAAGGGCATCACCTTCGACACGGGCGGCATCAGCCTGAAGCCCGCCGCCAAGATGCACGAGATGAAGGGCGACATGGCGGGCGCGGCGGCCATCCTGGGGATGTTCGAGGCCCTGGGCCGCTCCGACGTGCCCCGCCGGGTAGTGGGCATCATGCCCTGCACCGAGAACATGCCCGATGGCCGGGCCACCCGCCCCGGCGACATCGTGACCACCCTGTCCGGCAAGACGGTGGAGGTCATCAATACCGACGCCGAAGGGCGGCTGGTGCTGTGCGACGCCCTGACCTGGGCCCAGCGCGAATACGCCCCCGAAGTGGTGGTGGACCTGGCCACCCTGACCGGGGCCTGCGTGGTGGCGCTGGGCATGGACGTGGCGGCGGTGTTCGCCACGGATGATGAGTTGTCCGGCCGCATCCGCGCCGTGGGCGACGTGGTGGGCGACCGCTTCTGGCCCCTGCCGCTGTGGGACATGTACTTCGAGAACCTGAAAAGCGACGTGGCCGACATCGCCAACGTGGGCCCGCGCGAGGGCGGGGCGGTCAACGCGGCGCTGTTCCTGAAGCAGTTCGTGGACAAGGGCGTGCGCTGGGCGCATCTGGACATTGCCGGTCCCGCCTATACCGCCAAGAAAAGCTCCACCTGCCCCGGCGGCGGCACCGGCTTTGCGGTGCGCACGTTGCTGGAACTTGCGCGCGGCGGCGTGTAGACCGCGCGCGACGAATCCGTAAAACGACCAGCGGGCCGCGAGGGGAAACCTTCGCGGCCCGCATTCGTTGCGTTGCGGTGGGGGATGTTTCAGGGGCGGCTTCCAAAGCAGGATTTTCGTTTGTTGGCGAGGAAAACAAGCCTGCCATGAGGGAGTGCGGCAGCCGTTAGGCGAGCTTGCGAGCCTTACGGATGGCGACCGCACCGCATACTCTTATCGTATTCGACCGAGCCTTAGCCGTTAGGCGAGCGCGCAGCGCGAGTCTTACGGATAAGGACAGCAAAGCCATGGCAGGCGAAGTTTGACCTCTCTGCGCACGATGCCCGTAAGGCTCGCAAGCTCGCCCAACGGGCACGCTTCGCGTCCTTCGGATCGGACGCCAACGGGCGAAAAGACAATTTGGAAACCGTCCCTACGCTTCTTCCTCGTCCAACAGCAACCCCTCGGGCAGGAAGATGTCGGGCACCTCGCCCGAAAACACCCGGTTACGGCCCTGTTCCTTGGCCAGATACAGCTTCTGGTCGGCCTTGCGGATGTGGTAGTCGATGTCGCCTTCCGGGCCGCAGGTGTGCACGCCGAAGGACAGGGTAACGCTGACGGGGATGCCGTGGTACGAGTATTCCGTGGCTTCCACATGGCCGCGCAGCTTTTCTGCCAGCCGGGCGGCCCCGGCCTCGTCGGTTTCCGGCAGCAGCAGCAGGAACTCTTCGCCGCCCCAGCGGCAGATGGTGTCCTGATGGCGCAGGTTGTCGTGCAGCAGCCCGGCCACCGATTGCAGCACCTGGTCGCCGCACTGGTGGCCGTAACAGTCGTTCACCGACTTGAAGTGGTCGATGTCGCAGATGGCGATGGACAGCGGCCTGCCGGTGCGGCGGGCGCGCACCTGCTCGTATTCCAGGCGTTCGCACAGGGCGCGCCGGTTGGCGAGCCCGGTCAGTTCGTCGGTGCGGGCGCTTTCGGCCAGTTGCTGGGTAAGCAGGATGAGCAGGCGCTGGGTGTGGCGGCGGGTGTATTCAGCCAGCCCCGCAAAGATGCCGCAGCACAGCAGGGCCACCATGTAGCGGATGCGGAAGGCGTGCGAATAGTCGGCGTACAGGAAGGGATCGCCGGGCAGGAACAGGATGGCCCCCACCCCCAGCAGCAGGGCGCCCATCAGCAGGATGCCGATGGACAGGCCGAAGGTCAGCATGACCACGGGCGGAAATATGAACAGCCAGACAAAGCCGCTGCCTTCCACCCCGCCGTGGGACACCATGTACAGGGACAGGGCAAACAGCGCCAGCACCAGCGCGGTGCTGGGCAGGGCGTGGCGGCCGGTGCGCCCCACCCAGAACAGGCCGAACAGGGCAAGGGCCAGCATTACCAGCAGGAACAGCGTGAAGGTGTTCTGCCCCTGCATGAAATCCAGCAGGGCCATTATGGCGGAGAACAGCGCGGTGACACCATAGAACAGGTTTGCCACCCCGGTGACGCGCGCGGTCTCCGGGTCGGCACCGTCCTGCAGGCCATTGGCCAGCAGGGCGTTCATGCAGCGGTGCAGCCTGTTCTTGTCGAGCAATGGTGCCTCTCGTGCCACAATGGGGATGGACAAAGCCGCGCATGCCCGCATCGCGCCAGGCATCCGGTGCCGGGGCGAAAGTCGGGCTGGCGTGTCCATGCGTGAGGGGAAACGCAAGGGGTGGTGCCGGGCGGGCCGGTGGCGGCGTTCTCCCCGCACGTTTCCCCGAACGTGCCATACGCGCGCCTGCCGGATGGAACCTGGATACAGTGAAACCGTGAAGCCGTTGCCGGACAGTTGCCGGTAGCCGGATGGCAACAGGCCGGTAGGGGCCTGTCAGCCGGATTCGACGTGCCGACCTGGCAGATTCTCCGGGGCAGATTCTCCGGAGCAGATCCTACGTGCCGGATTCTGCCGGGCAGACTCCAGTTGGCAGACACTGCCTGGCGGCTTCCCCGTCGGGTTGACCAGGCAACTGGCCTGGCAGGCCGCAACCAGCCACGTGGCCGACGGACCGGCCATTGACCAGTCCTTCCTTTACGGCGGAATTCGGCCTGTCCTTTAGGCCTTGTTGGATATGGCCTGCAAGATGGTACAGCTTCGCCATAGCACAGCGTTGCCCGCCCTGTCAGCGGCAAGTCGGCCCTCATGTCATGCCCTACCCCAAAATGGGTGGAATACCCACCGGGCGTGTATCCCCTGCCGTACGCGGTCAATGATTGCAGGGTTCTGTGACGTTCGTGCGAAATGGGGGAAAATACCGTTGACAAGGCCCCCCGCTATCAATAGATAGTGCCACTCTTCCAACGCATGCGCGCCCCTGCCCTGCAGCCGCGCATGGGGGAAGAGAGAGGCTCTGGTCGGCCCGCCGTAATGGCGGCGCCGTGGCATGCACCTGTAAACGGGGTATGTATGAGGTTCGGGAATTGGCAAGAAACCGTACGCTGCAACAGTGGAGTGTCGAAGACTCCGCTGAGCTCTATGGCATCCGCAATTGGGGTGCCGGGTACTTCGATGTCGCCCAGAGTGGCGATGTCGTGGTCTATCCTTTCGGAGACAACCGCGGTCCTGCCGTAAGCATCCCGGAAATCATCCGGGGCATGCGGGAGCGGGGCCATGACATGCCTGTGCTCCTGCGCATCGAGAACATTCTCGATTCCCAGATCACCAGTCTTCACCAATCCTTCCGCAAGGCCATCGGGTCGCTCGGCTACAAGGGCGAATACCGGGGCATCTTCCCCATCAAGGTCAATCAGCAGCAGCAGGTGGTCGAAAAGATCGCCCAGTTCGGTTCGCGCTACCACCACGGGCTCGAGGTGGGCAGCAAGGCCGAACTCATCGCCGCCGTCTCGCAACTGCGCGACCACGAGGCCTGCCTGGTCTGCAACGGCTACAAGGACGAGGAGTTCATCGACCTTGGCCTGCACGCCGTGCGCATGGGCTACAAGTGCTTCTTCGTGCTGGAAATGGCCAGCGAGCTGCCGCTCATCCTCGAACGCGCCAAGTGCCTTGGCGTGCGCCCGCTCATCGGCGTGCGCGCCAAGCTGTCCGTGAAGGCGGGCGGCCACTGGACCGATTCCGGCGGCGAGCGCTCCACCTTCGGCCTGACCACGGCGCAGATCGTGGACGTTGTGGACCTGCTGAAGGACCACGACATGCTCGACTGCTTCCAGCTGCTGCACTACCACCTGGGTTCGCAGGTGCCGAACATTCGCGACATCCGCGCCGCCGTCATGGAAGCCTGCCGCATCTACGGCGGGCTGGTGGCCGAAGGCGCGGCCATGGGCTACCTGGACCTTGGCGGGGGCCTTGCCGTGGACTACGACGGCTCGCACACCAACTACGTGAGCAGCCGCAACTACAGCCTGGACGAATACTGCGCGGACATCATCGAGGCGGTGATGAACATCCTCGACGAGGAAGGCATCGCCCATCCGCACATCGTCACCGAATCGGGCCGCGCCACCGTGGCCTACTACTCCATGCTGCTGTTCAACATCCTGGATGTGAGCCGCGTGGAGATCGGCAACCTGCCCGACATCCTGCCCGACGACTGCCCCGAGCCCGTGCGCAACATGCGCGAGGCGCTGGCCGGTCTTACCCTGCGCAACCTGCAGGAATGCTACAACGACGCCGTGTACTACCGCGACGAAGTACGCCAGCAGTTCCTGACCGGGCGCATCACCCTGCGCGAACGCACCCTTGGCGAACGCTACTTCTGGGCCATCATGAAGCGCATCGCCCAGGAAAAGCAGAAGCTGAAGCACGTGCCCAAAGACCTTGCCGAGATAGACGTGGCCCTGGCCGACATCTACTACGGCAACTTCAGCGTGTTCCAGTCGCTGCCCGATTCGTGGGCCATCGACCAGCTGTTCCCGGTGGTGCCCCTGCACCGCCTGAACGAGCTGCCTTCGCGCCAGGGCATCCTGTCCGACATCACCTGCGACAGTGACGGACGCATCGACCACTTCATCGACCCGCAAGGCGTGAAGGGCACCCTGGACCTGCACCCCCTGAAGGACGGCGAGGAATACTACCTCGGCGTGTTCCTGGTGGGGGCGTACCAGGAAACCCTGGGCGACCTGCACAACCTGCTGGGCGACACCAACGTGGTTTCGGTGCGCGTGCACGAGGACGGCAGCTACGAATTCGTGCGCGAACTGCGCGGCGATTCCGTGGCGGACATCCTGTCGTACGTGGAATACGACCCCCGCCGCATCATCGAGGACATCCGCGAGGCCGCGGAACAGGCCGTGCGCGAGGGGCGCATCACCCCTTCGGACCGGTACCGGGTGATGCAGGCGTATGAGGATGGGCTACGCGGGTATACCTACTTCGAACGCTAACGGCACCCGCTCCGAAAGGGCCTCTTGCCCGCTGGCTTCGTCAGGCGTCGCCTTTCATTCCGGTCGAGTACGATAAGAGTACGCGTTGCGGTCGCCATCCGTAAGGCTCGCAAGCTCGCCTAACGGCTGCCGCACTCCCTGCATGAAAGGCTCGCCTTCCTCGCCAGCGAACAAGATGCCTCTTTCGGAAGCGGGCGCCGTAGCGCCACAGCGATGCGGTAAAAATCGCACTGTCGGCGGGTGGTGCCGGGACGTGAAGAAAGCCTGCGCTTGCACCCCATCGAAGCAGGATACCTTTGATGCATGCCATGCCAATCGCGTGGTATGCTGACGCCGGTCACCGGCGCATGCAGGCAACAAGCCGGGCCGTCCCATGGTGTGGGGCAGGCCGTTCGGGATAACCACAGCAGTGTCGCGCGGTCGCGCGTTTCCGGGCATGGGTGCCTGGGGCGGGCGGGGTGCGCAAAGGAGTGCGTCATGGCACGTGTCCTCATCATCGGCGCTGGCGGCGTGGGCGGCGTGGTCGTCCACAAGTGCGCGCAGGTTCCCTCCGTATTTTCCGAGATCATGCTGGCAAGCCGCACCAAGTCGAAGTGCGACGCCATTGCCGCTGACGTGAAGGCCCGCACCGGGCGCACCATCGAAACGGCCAAGGTCGATGCCGACAACGTGCCCGAACTGGTGGCCCTGATCCGCGCCTACAAGCCGGACATGGTGCTGAACATCGCCCTGCCGTACCAGGACCTGACCATCATGGATGCCTGTCTCGAAACCGGCGTGCATTATCTGGATACCGCCAATTACGAGCCGCTGGATGAAGCCAAGTTCGAGTACAAGTGGCAGTGGGCCTATCAGGAGCGCTTCGAGAAGGCCGGGCTGATGGCCCTTCTGGGCAGCGGCTTCGACCCCGGCGTGACCAACGTGTTCTGCGCCTACGTCATGAAGCATCTGCTGGATGAAGTGCACGTGCTCGACATCATCGACTGCAACGCAGGCGACCACGGCCACCCCTTTGCCACCAACTTCAACCCGGAAATCAACATCCGCGAAGTGACCGCGCGCGGCCGCTACTGGGAACGGGGCGAGTGGGTGGAAACCGACCCCCTGTCGTGGTCCATGAACTACGACTTTCCGGACGGCATCGGCGCCAAGAAGTGCTTCCTCATGTACCACGAGGAACTGGAATCGCTGGTGCAGAACCTGAAAGGGCTGAAGCGCGCCCGGTTCTGGATGACCTTTTCGGACAACTACCTGAACCACCTGAAGGTGCTGGAAAACGTGGGCATGACCCGCATCGACGAAGTGGAGCACGACGGCAAGAAGATCGTGCCCATCCAGTTCCTGCGCGCGCTGCTGCCCGACCCGGCATCCCTCGGGCCGCGCACCAAGGGCAAGACCTGCATCGGCTGCCTGATGCAGGGGGTGAAGGACGGCAAGCCCAAGACCGTCTACATCTACAACGTGTGCGACCATCAGGAATGCTACCGCGAGGTGGGGTCGCAGGCCATTTCGTACACCACCGGCGTGCCCGCCATGATCGGCGCCATGATGATGATGACCGGCAAGTGGTCCGGCAAGGGCGTGTACAACATGGAACAGCTGGATCCCGACCCGTTCATGGACGCCCTGAACAAGCACGGGTTGCCGTGGGTTGTGGTTGAAAAGTAGCACCACGCGGCGTTTCCGTTGATGATTGGGCGGCGGAAGGACCCTGTCCTCCCGCCGCCATGAGTATTGACGTTTGAAAAGTTCTGGAGGGTGAGGGGTGCGGGGAGAGGGAACCTCTTCCAAGAGGTTCCCTCTCCCCGCGTCTCCCCTTCCCCCCGCCGTGAGGTGCCGCCATGGACAGCAAGTACCTGCAACAGCTCGACCCCAGCCGCTTCCCGTCCCCGTGCTTTGTGGTGGACGAGGCGCGCATAGAGGCCAATGCCGCCATTCTGGACACGGTGCAGCGCCGCACCGGGGCAAAGGTGCTGCTGGCGCTGAAGGGCTTTGCCATGTGGAGCCTGTTTCCGCTGCTGTCGCACGCGCACGGCGGGCTGCTGCACGGCACCTGCGCCAGTTCCCCGCACGAGGCGCGGCTGGGCCGCGAGGAATTCGGGGGCGAGGTGCATGCCTTTGCCGCCGGGTACAGCGATGCGGACATGGCCGAACTGGTGACCCTGGCCGACCATCTGGTGTTCAACTCGTTCGCGCAGTGGCAGCGGTTTCGCCCTGCGGTGGCGGCGGCGGGGCGGCCCATCGAGTGCGGCATCCGCATCAATCCGGAGCATTCGGAAGGGGCCGTGGCCATCTACAACCCGTGCTCGCCCGGTTCGCGCCTGGGCGTGCGGCCCCATCACTTCGAGGCCGCCCTGGCCGAGGCGGCGGCGCGCGGAGAAGACGCGCTGGACGGCATCTCCGGCCTGCATTTCCATACCCTGTGCGAGCAGGATGCCGACGCGCTGGACCGCACCCTGCACGCGGTAGAGGCCAGATTCGGCGCGCATCTTTCGCGCATGAAGTGGCTGAACTTTGGCGGCGGGCACCACGTCACCCGCCCCGGTTACGACCTGGACCTGCTGTGCCGGTGCATCGAGCGCATGCAGCAGAAGTATGGGATGCAGGTGTACATCGAGCCGGGCGAGGCCGTGGCCCTGAACGCCGGGGTGCTGCTGTGCACCGTGCTGGACGTGGTGCAGGCCGACATGCCCGTGGCCATTCTGGACACCTCCGCCGCCGCGCACATGCCCGACGTGCTGGAAATGCCCTACCGCCCCGGCTGTATCGGTTCCGGCCTGCCGGGCGAAAAGGCGTGGACCTGCCGCTTCGCGGGCAAGTCGTGTCTGGCGGGAGATGTCATCGGCGAATACTCCTTCGACGCGCCCCTGCAACCCGGCGACCGGCTGGCCTTCCTGGACATGGCCATCTACAGCATGGTCAAGACCACCACCTTCAACGGGCTGCAACTGCCCGCCATCGCCCGCTACCGGCCTGCCGACGCGGATGGCGATGCCGTCGGTCAGGGCGCGCGGCGCGAGGTGGTGCGTTCCTTCGGGTACGAGGCGTTCAAGTACCGCCTGTCGTGATGCGGCAGGGCGCGGGGGCGCCGACTGTCCCGTGTCCGTTCCGGATTCTTCCGGCAACGGGCATGGCCATGCGCTGACCGGACAGTGACCGGATGGTGACTGGTGGGGAACCGCACGGCGTCCCGTGGGAGTGTTCCGTGCCCGCCCCGTGCTGTGCCGCTTGCGTCCGCGCCCGGCAATGCCTAGCATGTCTGCATGCGGGCGCCACGCGCCCCGGAGGCGGCCATGATCTACATCGACGACAACGCGCGGGAACGCATCCTGTCTGACGGCGGCAACGTGATCGTGTACATGCAGGCGGCGCGCGGCTGCGGCTGAGCGTCGCGCATCATGCCCGTGCGAACCCCCGCCGTGCGCGTGGGGCAACCCTCGGAATGGATGCGGCCCGCCTTTCACCGGCACATGGTGGACGGGGTGGTGGTATGGCTCGACCCGGCGGTGAAGCGGCTGCGCTGGGATGAGCCTGCCCGCGTGCGGCTGCGCCGGTTCCTGTGGTTTTCGTATTTCGACGTGGAGGGCGCGCGCACGCTGGTGGCGTAGCCCCGTGGGGTTCCGCAGGTTTTGTGGGGCCGGCAGGTTCTGCGCTGACGTGCGCGGGCTTGCGCGGGATGGCGCGCACAGTGCGCCCACATATGCGCCGCAGTCCGGCATGTTTCCGTTTCATGGGTTCGGCTTCCGCCCTTGTACAGGGCGGTGTTGTTGGAAGGGCGCGCGGTCTGTCAGGGGTGTCAGGCCGCGCGTATGGGCAAACAGCCGCCTCCCCGCGCGGGAAGGCGTTACCGGAGCTTGCCATGCGGCACGCCGAAGGGCGTTTCTTGGCCTCTGAACTGGACGATACCGCGCCCGATGGGGCGCTTTTTCATGTCATTCCCGTCCCGTACGAAGAAAGCGTTTCCTACGGGGGCGGCACGGCGGCGGGGCCGGAAGCCATCCTTGCGGCTTCGGACCAGCTGGAACTATGGGACGGCGAATCCGTGCCCGCAGAACTGGGCATCCACACCGCGCCCGCCGTGGACTGTTCCGGCGGGGCGGAAGCCGTGCTGGCACGCATCGAGGCCGCCACGGCCACGGCCCTGTCCCACGGTGGGCTGCCCGTGCTGCTGGGCGGGGAGCATACCGTCACCCTGGGGGCGCTGCGCGCGCTGCACCGCCAGCACGGCAGGTTCGGCCCCTTTGGAGTAGTCCAGTTCGACGCGCACGCCGACCTGCGCGACAGTTACGGCGGCACCCCTTACAGCCACGCGGCGGTGATGCGCCGCGCCGTGGCCGACCTGGGCCTGCCGCTGTTCCAGATCGGCGTCCGCGCCCTGTGCCGCGAAGAGGTGGACTGCCGCGCCGCGCTGGGCATCGGTCATCTGGACGCCGCCGCGCTGGCCCGCCACGGCATCCCCGATCCGTTGCTGCCGCCGGACTTTCCGGAGCGCATCTACGTGACCTTCGACGTGGACGGGCTGGACCCTTCCATCATGCCCGCCACCGGCACCCCGGTGCCCGGCGGCCTTGGCTGGTACGACGCCCGGCGCTGCCTGGAACTGGCCATGGCCGGGCGGCGGGTGCTGGGCTTCGACGTGGTGGAACTGGCCCCCATGGACGGCTACCACGCGGCGGATTTTGCGGCGGCCCGGCTGGTGTACGACATCATGGGGCTGGTGCAGCGGCTGGGCCGCTGAGCGCGCGCCATTTTCACCCCTGTTTTCGCCATCTTTCCGCACGCTACGTGCGGCCCCCGCACCTGCGCGCGACAACGACAGCGCCCCGGCTTCCGGATGTTTCCGGGCCGGGGCGTTCGCTTTGGGCGATTGCAGAGGGGATGGGCGCGGGCGGGCAACACCGCCGCGCATGCGGCGCACGGCCTCGGGAGGCAGCGCATGCCCCGCCACACGGGGCCGCCCGCTCAGATGCCGTCGCCGTTCTCGCCACCGTCGCGGGGCACGGTGAGCATCCTGCCCCGTGCCAGCAGCGCGGTGAATTCGTCCGGCGGCAGCGGACGGCTGAACAGGAATCCCTGCACCTCGTGGCAGCCTTCCAGCAACAGGAAGTTGAGCTGTTCCGGCGTTTCCACCCCTTCGGCCACCACGCGCAACCCCAGCCTGTCGGCCATGGTGATGATGGTGGCGGCGATGGCCGCGTCGTTGGGGTCGTCGGGAATGTCGCGGATGAACGAGCGGTCGATCTTCAGCGAGGTCAGCGGCAGGTTCTTGAGCTGGTACAGCGAGGAGTAGCCGGTGCCGAAGTCGTCCACCGAAAGGGCAATGCCCATCTCCGAAAGCTGGTTCAGCTTGCGGATGGCGTGGTCCGCGTCGGTGACGATGGTGGATTCGGTTATTTCCAGTTCCAGCAGGTGCGGCGGCAGGCCCGTTTCGGCCAGTACGTCGGTCACCATGCCTACCAGGTTGGCGTGGCGGAACTGGTGTACCGAAAGGTTCACGGCCACGTGCAGGTCGGCGTAACCGGCGTCGCACAGGGCGCGTGTCTTGGCGCAGGCC
Organism: Nitratidesulfovibrio termitidis HI1; assembly: GCF_000504305.1. Lineage (NCBI taxonomy): Bacteria > Pseudomonadati > Thermodesulfobacteriota > Desulfovibrionia > Desulfovibrionales > Desulfovibrionaceae > Nitratidesulfovibrio > Nitratidesulfovibrio termitidis. The sequence continues at coordinate 2,018,934 of NZ_KI632512.1, read as the reverse complement.
AAGCGCAGCATGTGCTCGCCAAGGGGCACGATGAGGCCCGTGGCCTCGGCCAGGGGGATGAATTCCGCCGGATGTTCCTGGCTGCCGTCGGCACGGGTCCAGCGGGCCAGGGCTTCCATGCCGGTGATCAGGCCGGTGTTCAGGTCCACGCGCGGCTGGTAGTGCGCGGTGATGTTTCCGGCGGCCAGGGCGCGGTGCAGGTCGCCTTCCAGCGACAGGCGGCGCACGGCGCGCTCGTTCATGGCCGGGGTGAACAGGTGATAGCGACGCTTGCCCTGTTCCTTGGCGCGCGACATGGCGATGTCGGCGTTGCGCACCAGGGTGTCCGGATCGTCCCCGTCGTCGGGAAACAGGGCTATGCCCACGCTGGCGCCCACGAACAGTTCGTGCTCCTGCACCCGCACCGGGTCGGTGAACCGGGCCAGCAGGCGTTCCGCCACCTGGGCGGCGTCGCGCTCGTTTTCCACGTCCTGCAGCACCACCACGAATTCGTCGCCGCCCACGCGGGCCAGGGTGTCCTGCGGGCGAACCATCTGGCGCATCTGCTCGGCGGCCTGTTGCAGGTAGATGTCGCCCACCATGTGGCCCAGGCTGTCATTGACCTGCTTGAAGTTGTCCAGGTCCACGGACAGCACGGCCACCTTGCGGCCCTCGCGCCGCGCGCCGTTGATGGCCATGCCCAGGCGGTCGCGCAGCAGGGCGCGGTTGGGCAGGCCGGTGAGGGCGTCGTGATGGGCCTGATGCTGGATCTGCGATTCCTTGGCCTTCAGTTCCGTGATGTCGTGAAACACCGCCACGTAGTATTCGGTGCGTCCGGTGGGGCCGGGAATGGCGCTGATGCTCAGCCACTCGGGATAGACCTCGCCGTTCTTGCGGCGGTTCCATATCTCGTCTTCCCAGCGACCGTCCTCCACCAGGGTGCGCCACATGTCCTCGTAAAAGGTGCTGTCGTGGTGGTGCGACTTGAGGATGCGCGGGGTCTGGCCCACGGCGTCCTCCGCCGGGTATCCGGTGATGGTGGTGAAGGCGGGGTTCACCGCCACGATGGTCCCTTCCGGGTCGGTGATGCAGATGCCTTCCAGCGCGTTGCGGAATACCCGCTCGAACAGCCGCACCTGCCGTTCCGCGGCGCGGCGTCCGGAAATGTCGTGCACCACCACAAGCGCGGCCATGCCCTCGCCGCGCAGCAGGGACAGGGGCAGGGGTTCAACGCTCACCTCGGCCTCGTGGTTGCCGTGGGCGGCGGTGCAGACCCCTTCCATGCAGAAGCCGCCGGTCGGGCAGTAGCCGCCAGCGGGGCAGGCGTTGTTGGCGCCCTGGCAGGATTCCGTCCGTGGGGTGTCGGAGTGGAGGCTGTCGGACAGCAGGCTGTCGATGCGGGCTTCGATGTCCGGTGGCAGCAGGTCCGCCGTGCGCATGGACAGCAGGCTTTCGCGCGGGTAGCCGGATATGCGTTCTGATGCGCGGTTGCAGTCCACTATGCGGCCCCCCTCGCCGCGCACGTACACGGCGTTCGGGGCCAGTTCGAACAACGCCCGGAAGCGGGCGGTGCTTTCGGCAAGGGCGGCGGTGCGCTGGCGCACCTCTTCTTCTATTTCGGCATGGACCAGGGCGGTGATGTCGAAGGCCAGGCCCAGCACGGCGCCCGGCCCGGCCACCTCGGGGGGCAGGGGCAGCTTGGCCACGCGGAACACCCGCTCGGCCTCGTCGTCGGGCAGCATGCGTTCGCACAGCAGGGGGGCGCCGTCGGCGGCCACGCGCCGGTCCTCGTCCAGCAGGGCGCTGGCCACGGCATGGGGAAAGAGGTCGCGCGGGGAAAGCCCCACCACGTCCTTGCCGGGTACCCCGGCCAGATTGGCGTACAACTGATTGGCGGCGAGGTAACGCCCACGGGCGTCACGCAGGAACAGGGCAACCATGGGGTTGTCCAGCAGGGCGCGCAACAGGCCGGGGGTGTGCGCGTCAGTTGTTCCCCCGGCGGTGCCAAGACGCTGTTCCTCGTCCCGCATGTCGTCCCGCATGTCGTCCTGCATATGGCGTGGCATGTGCTGTGGCATGTCGCCCGTCATTGGCCCCCCCTTGAAAACACGGCGTACGTGGATGTCCAGATGGCATGACATACCAGAAAGCACGTGGGGCAGGAAGGGGCGTGCCCGGGCTTGCCTCGGACTCCCGCACCCCGGAGTCTGGCGCTGGCGGCTCCGCCGGAGGGGCAGGGTGCGCCGCAGCACACGCTGGCAGGCTTGCATTCCGGACATCGCTCGTGCATTGTGCCGTATCGGCAGCCGTCTTTTTCGCTGGTGCCAGCGCTCCGCGGCATGGCGGAAACGGGGGATGCGGCCACACGACGCCACAGGCGCAACAGTACAAAGGAGCCCTGAATGCCTTACTCGAAGATACTGCTTCCCATGGATGGTTCGGAACATGCGCGCCTTGCCCTGCGCCACGCGGTGGACCTGGCCCGTTGCGGCGGTCGTGGACACGTGGTGCTGCTGCACAGCTTCGGCGAGATTCCCGCGCTTATCGGTGGCGAAGCACGAGAAGACCTGATGCGCGAGTGCACCCAGGAAGCGGAAGCCCTGCTGGCCGAACCGCGTGCCCTGCTGGCCGAATTGGGCGTGTCCAGTTCCGTGCGCATCGTGGACGGGGCGCCCGGACGGGCCGTGATCCGCGTGTGCGAAGAGGAAGGCTGCGACACCATCGTCATGGGATCGCGCGGGCTGAGCGAACTGGGCGGGATGATCATGGGCAGCGTCACCCATCAGGTGCTGCAACTGGCCAAGGTGCCCGTGCTCGTGGTCCGCTAGGCATCGGAGCCATGGTTCGGACCGCCCCCGCCGCGCCGCGCGGGCCGCGCCGCGCGCATTCCGGCCGCAACCGGGCCTTTGCCCGTGCCGCGGCACGGCGGGGCGCGGCATGACCGATACCGCACTGACCACCCTGCAATGGGTGCTCATTCCCGCCATGTACGCTGTATCCGTGTACACGGCGGGCCATGCCCTGCTGTACAAGCACGACCCGCGCGCGGCGCTGGGCTGGATTGCCGTGTGCCTGACCTTTCCCCTGGCCGGGCCGCTGCTCTATTTCCTGTTCGGCATCAATCGCGTGCACAGCCGCGCCGCCCGCCTGCTGGAAGAATCGGAAACCCGCCGCCTGCGCGAGGGCGGTCGCCTGCATGGCGGCCCGGCCCGCCACGAACCGCCGGGGGCCATGCCGTCCGACATCGTGCCGCCGCGCTACGAACGGCTGGCCAGGGTGGGCTATGCGGTCACCGGCCGTCCCCTTGCCGGGGGCAACCACGTGCAGCCCCTGCACAACGGCGAGCAGGCCTATCCCGCCATGCTCGACGCCATCGACAATGCCGAGCGCAGCGTCTTTCTGACCACCTACATCTTCGGCACGGGCGACGCGGGCCAGCGCTTCGTGGACGCCCTGGCCGACGCCGCGGCGCGCGGGGTGGACGTGCGGGTCATCGTGGACGGCGTGGGCGGCCTGTACCACTGGCCGCGCGCCTGGCGTCGCCTGGCCCGGCGCGGGGTGCGCGTGGAGCGCTTTCTGCCGCCGCACCTGCTGCCGCCCCAGCTTTCGGTGAACCTGCGCACCCACCGCAAGGTGCTGGTGTGCGACGGCAAGGTGGGTTTTACCGGGGGCATGAACATTGCCCAGAACCACATGGCCGCGCAGGGCTGCACCCGTTGCGTCACCGACATGCACTTCCTGTTCAGCGGTCCCATCGTGGCCCAATTGCAGGAGGCCTTCCTGCGCGACTGGGGCTTCGTCACCGGTGAATATGCCCCCGGCCCGCAAGTGCGCGAGGAACCCTGCGGCGATTCGCTGTGCCGCATGGTGCTGGACGGCCCCGGCTTCGGCTCCGAACGCGTGCACGACCTGCTGGCGGGCGTGGTGGCCGGGGCGGAACGGTCCATCCACATCATGACGCCCTATTTCCTGCCCTCGCGCGAACTGATCAGCGGGCTGCGGGCCGCCTCGCTGCGCGGGGTAGAGGTGCACTGCGTGCTGCCCGCCCGCAACAACCTGCCCTTCGTGCACTGGGCCACCCGCAACCTGCTGCCATCGCTGCTGGAAAGCGGGGTGCGGGTGTACTACCAGCCGCCGCCATTCTGCCACACCAAGCTGCTGCTCATCGACGGTTGCTACGCCCACGTGGGGTCGGCCAACATCGACCCGCGCAGCCTGCGCCTGAACTTCGAGCTGACGGTGGAGGTGCTGGACACCACCGTGGCCCGCCAGTTGGGCCAGCACTTCGATGCGGTGCGCGCCGTGTCCGACGAGGTGACGCCAGAATCGCTGGCCGCCCGCAGCATGCCGGTGCGCCTGCGCGATGCGACATGCTGGTTGTTTTCGCCTTATCTGTAAGGTGTCGTCCCACCATCCCTTGCGTCTTTCGGAAAAATCATCCTTCATCGCGTGCCGGACGGGCTTTGCAGCCCACCGGCATCATGGCGTTTTTCAGCGGCGGGAAAAGGGCGGCGCGGGGCGGGATGCCGCATGCCTGCTTTTTCGGCAGGCGTAACGTAATGATGACGGCTTGTTGCGATGGCGGCTTGCGGTGTTTCAGACCATTTCCCGGGGTGCGGGCACAGGGTTGACACCCCCTGCCAGGAGATTACTAGGGGGGTCGCAACGCCGTTTACCCGGAAGGTAGCCTTCGGAATGAATACGCCTCTTCTGCGCCCGGTTTCGTGCGGCACGCCGCGCGGCCTGGGTGCATCCGATACCGGTTCCGTCTCCTTGTGTTCCTTCTCCGCCTCGCAGGGCATGCCCCGCGTCGGGGAGCAGCGTGCGCGCGGTACGGGCGGCCCCCCCTGTTCTCCGCTGGCGCTGCTCTGCTGCGCCGTGTTGGCTGTACTGGGGGTGGTGCTGCTGCCCGACGCGGCCTTTGCCTGGGGACCGGGGGTGCACATGGTGGCCGCGCACTGGCTGCTGCAGAACGTATCGCTCCTGCCCACCGCCGTGGGGTCGGCCCTGCTGGCCCATCCGGATGCCTTCCTGTACGGCAGCCTTTCCGCCGACATCTTCATCGGCAAGGGCTGCACCGTCACCCCCGGCCACAGCCACAACTGGAGCACCGGGCACACCCTGTACGAGGCGGCGGACACCCCGCGCCTGCACGCCTACGCCTGCGGCTACCTTGCGCACCTTGCCGCCGATACCGTGGCCCACAACCACTACGTGCCCACGTTGCTGGGGGGCACCCCCGGCACCGGCAAGCTGAGCCACGTGTATGTCGAGATGCAGGCCGACCGCATGGTGGAATGGGATGCGGCAGAGGCCGTCAGCCTGTTCCGCCTGCCCAACGGCGCGGCGGACCGCACCCTGCTGCAGGCCACCCATGGCGGGCACTGGCCCTTTGCCTTCAAGAAGCGGCTGTTCCAGGGCAGCCTGGCCGTCAGCGGCAAACAGTCGTGGCGGCGTTCGTTGCGTCTGGTGCACCGAGTCATGCCCCACGCGGCGGACAGGGCCTACCTGTGCGAGATGATCGACGTCAGCGTGCGTGCCGTGGTGGACGTGCTGCGCGACCCCCACGGGTCTGTGGTGACGGGCATCGACCCCATCGGCAGCGACAATCTGGCCGAGGCACGCGACGTGTGCCGGGGCGTGCGGCCCATGGTGGCGCGCAGGCCGGGCGGGGTGCGCTTTCCTTTGGACGAGCGGCTGGTGGACCTGCCCTATTTGCCGGTACCGTGCCGGGCGGCCTGATTCCACGATTTTCCAGATGACGCGCAAAGGCGGCGGGAGCGATTCCGCCGCCTTTGCGCGTGTGCGGGCAAGAGAGGGAAAGGGCGCGCGTCCACTATGCGCGCGGCCACCATGGCGGCGGCAGGCAGGGCGGGATGAAGGGGAATGTCCCGTTCAGCCCAGCAGCCACGAAGCCAGCGCGCCAGCGCCCACCACGTACAGCACGTCTACCCCGGTGCGCAGCGCGGCAAAGGCGGCCACGCCGATGACGGCGGGCAGCGGCGTGGGGGGCAGGGCCTGGGCCACGCTGATGGCCAGATACCCCAGCAGCCCGGTGAACCCCGCCAGCGTGGCCCGCACCGCCCGGCGGTAGATGCGCGAATGCTCGATGCGCGACACCAACCGCTCCGCCCCCAGCATGAAGAACAGCGACGGCGTGAAGATGGCAAGGCCCGCCACCATGGAGCCCACGGGCCCGTCCACCCGCCAGCCGATGAACGCGGCGGTGAGGATGATGGGGCCGGGCGTCACCTGTCCGATGGCCACGCCGTCCAGAAAGGCGGCATCGCTCATCCAGCCGCGCAGGTGGACCACCTCGTGGCGCATCACCGGCAGGGCGGCCAGCGCCCCGCCAAAGGCCACCAGGTCGGTGCGCAGCATGGATACGGCCAGGGCGAACAGGTCGGGCCGCAGCGCCGCCAGCACGGCCATGGCCATGGCCACCCCGGCCAGGCCCGCCAGAATGCCGCGCAGCGCGCCCATCGCGCCGGGCCGGACGGCTGCGCCGGGGCCGCCACCTGCCTGCGCGGAGGGTACGGCATCGCCGTCGCGGTACACCACCACCCCGGCGGCAGCCGCCGCCAGCACCGGCACGATGGGGTGGACGCCCAAAAGGGTCAGCCCGCACACCCCGGCCCCGATCACCCAGTCCATGCCCATGCGCAGGTAGCGCTGCCCGAAATCGAGCAGCCCCGACACCATCAGGGCCACGGTGACGGCCTTCAGTCCGATGAAGGCGGCCATGACGCCGGGCAGTTCGTGGTTTTTCCAGTACATGGCCGAAAGCACGGTAATGGACAGGAACGCGGGCAGGGTGAATCCGAAGAACCCGGCCAGCATGCCGGGCGTGCCGCGCAGCCGCAGCCCCACGTACGAGGCCACCTGCATCACCGTGGCTCCCGGCACTGTCTGGCACAGGGCCACGCCGGAGCGGAATGCCGCCTCGTCCATCCAGCCCTTGCGCTCCACCACCATGGTCCGCACCACGGGCAGCATGGCGGGGCCGCCGAAGGCAGTGGCCCCCAGGCGCATGAAGGTCAGGAACAGGTCGCGCAGGGTGGGCGGGGTGCCTGCGCGCGGAAGAGAGGGGGATTTCGTGGAGGGTTCGGACACGGCGGCCTCGTGGTTTCGGGGCGGTGCCGTGCAGGACGCCGGAAAGACGGGGCGGGGCACCAGCCGCTCCCGAGCGGAAATTCGGTTCCGGGTGTTTCCAGCATGAACTGGGCACAGGATGCATCTGCCTGGCCGAGTCTAGCCGTGTAGGCAGTGGCGTACAAGGGGAGCCAGGCATGCCGGAAGTTTCGTGAGAGGTGCCGAGGCTTGGGGCGGTATCTTTCTGGTGCGTACTTGCCGAAAGCGTTCCATTAAGGGAGACTGGATACATCGGCCGTACGGTGAAGCCATGTCGGCGGCCCCTTTCAACACAGTGCAAGGAGCACGAAAGATGTCACAAGCCGATTCCCCGGTGGCGGTCACCGCCATGCTTACCGCCCTTCCCGGCAGCGAAGCCCGCGCGGCGGAACTCATCGCGGGCATCGTGACCGCCACGCAACGGCACGAGGGCATGCTGCGCTACGAGGCGCAGCAGCAACTGGACGCACCGCGCAATTTCACCTTCATCGAGCAGTGGACGTCCAGGGCAACCCTGGACGCGCACCTGGCCACGCCCGAACTGCTGGCCTTCCGCGCGGCGGCGGCCGAGGTTTTCGAAGGTCCGGCCGACATGCGACTGTGGCGGCTGGTGAAGTAGCGGAACACTGTTCGAACGGGCCGTGGCTCACGGCCCCGTTGCACTTGCGCGGCCCCGCGTTCGCTCCCCAGCATCCCGCACATCCCCCACATCTCCAGTCGGGGAGGAGGCCCCCATGGCGACCGACGTGACGACCACTTCCACGGCGACAATCCCCGGACGGGTGGACATCGCCCCCAACGCCTTCGTGGTGCCCATGGCCCAGACCATCGTGGGCTGCATGGCCGACGGCAGGCCCAATTTCATGGCCGTGGCCTGGCTGACCCGGGTCAACTACCAGCCGCCCATGCTGGGGGTGTCCATCAACCGGCGCAACTTCAGCCATGGGGCCATCGCCGCCAGCGGGCAGTTCAGCGTGAACTTTCCCACCGTGGACATGACGGCGGTGACCGACTACACGGGCCTGGCCTCCGGCGCCCGCGTGGACAAGTCCGGCCTGTTCGAGGTGTTCCACGGGCATCTCGACGCGGCGCCGCTGATACGGGAATGCCCGTTGTGCATCGAATGCCGGGTGCACACCGCCGTGGAACTGCCCAGCAACACCTTTTTCATCGGCGAGATTGCCGGGGCCTGGTGCGCTGAAGACTGCCTGGACGGGGAAGGCGCGCCGGACCCCAAACTGTTGCGGCCCATGCTGCTGACCATGCCCGACAACCGGTACTGGTCCATGGGCGACGTGGTGGGCCGGGCGTGGCACGACGGCAAGGCCCTGCGAGGCAAGGCGGGCGGCAGTCCGGCGGAAGAATAGGTCCGGCGCATGGTTCCGGCGCGGGGGCGTCCGGCTGGCTGCTGCGTTTCGGGCTGGCGGTATTGGCTTGTGGCTGCCCGGCATGCCGCGTGTGCGGACCCCGCGAATGCGTACGGCGCGGTGTTCCGCGCCGCATGTCGTTGCTGTGGGGATAGCCCCGCCTTCCCGTCGTGCGGGCTGCTTTGGGACCATCCCTCGTCCACTCCTGAGCCATTCCAGATCCGGCCCTGCTCTGTCCCTGCTCGTCCCTGATCCGGCCTCGGACCGTCCCGGATACGCGGCGGTCGTGCGGTTCAACCCCGGGGCTTGAGCATCACCAGGAAATCCGGGCGAACCTTGCTGTCCAGCGGCAGTGTGGCGTGTGCGGTGTCCCGCTCCACCGTGTCCACTTCCGCCTCGTCCACGGGAGTCTTGTGCCGGTTCAGGACCACAAGGCTGCTGCCCACCGTGACCCCGTGCACGGTCCCCAGGCCCACCAGCAACTCCCAGTGCTTCTTGCGGCGCGTCAGACGGTAGATGGGGGCGATGCCCTGCGCGGCAAGGTTGCCGAGTCTGCGCCCGGAAATCCTGAAGCTGAGGTAGAAGCAGGCCGCCAGCGGGGGGACGATGCCGAACAGGATGTAGAAGGGCGGGAAGCCCAGTTGCCGCTGGCAGAAGGTGGGGGCCACGGAATTGGCGGCGGCCTGGTCGCTGAACACGCGCAGGTCGTGCACCGGTTCCTTGTCGGCGGCGGGATCGCCCCGCTGGAACACCTGCAACATGTAGATGCCGGTGGGCGTGTCCTGTTCCACGCTGGCCAGGGCTCGCCAGTCGCGTCCGGCAATTTCGACGAACGTCAGCGTCAGGCCCACGGCGTCGGTCCGGTAGTCCAGAAGCCTGCCTGCGTCCTCCGGGCCTGTCTCCAGCGCAAATCCCGTCCCCACGTCCACGGGCTTGTTCAACTGGGCGGTCAGGTATTCCTCTTCGCCCCGCACCACCTGCAACGGTATCTTGCCAAGAAAGCCCCCGGCCACCGTATCCATGAGGGCCAGCACCAGGAGCAGCAGCAGGGCCCTGCTCATCCAGGTCAGACCCTTCCAGGCGAGTTCGTCCCGCCGGGCCTGGCGTGCGGCGTCCGGCAACCGGTCCATGTCAGGCTCCCGTGGGAACGGAGGGGGGGCTTGCGTCGGCCAGGCGGCGGATGGCCATGCGCGAGGCAAAGACAGTAGCGGCGGCCAGGGGAATGAAGGTGCGCAGGAAGATGCCCGAAAGGTCGTCGGGATTCCGGCTGCCAAGATAGATGGCCAGGGCCAGTTCCGCCAGCAGCAGCACGTCCTGCGTCACCACCACCAGTGCCTGCTTCAGGTTGTATGAAGTTCTGCTCATGCGCCGCTCCTTGTGCGTGCCGGAATGGTGGAAGGGCCCGCCCCCGTGAGGATGCGGTCAAGGGGGGCGGGGGCGGGCCGTGGCGGGAACTACTTCTTCATCAGGTTCTGCTTGGTGATGTTCATCACCTTCAGGGCAACCTTCTTGTCCTTTTCAACGTCGTACGCGATGCGCAGGATGTCGCCGGGCACCGGGTCGATGCCGATCATGGCCCTGGTCACGTCCACCGTGGTGTTGACGCCGGTGGGATGGCCGAACTTGTAGTCCTTGTCGAAGTTGATGTCGTATTCCTCGATGGTGATGGTCTTTGCCTGCGGATTGACATCCAGGCACTTGCCCTGAATGACATCCGCGGCAAGGGCCGGGGCTGTCGCAAGCAGGCCGGAAAGCAGTGCGCCTGCGATGAAGATGGCGAATTTCCTCATTTCTCCACTCCGTATTGCGTGTGCATCGATGTCGGTGGGATTATTCGGCGGTCAGGCCGGAGTTCTTCATCCGCAGTTCGTTGGCGGCGCCGGTGAACATGATCTTGCAGATCCACAGGCAGATGAGGCCGATGGCGCCAAGGATGACCACGGCGGCCGCGGAGTTCATGTTGTTCTGCTTGAGGATGATGGAAACCATGCAGGCGAGGACCGCGAGGCCGAAGGCGATGCGGATGCCGGAGCCCTTGGCGTACTTGGTGGCCACGGTGCCGATCTGCGCGCCGATGGCGGCGCCGGTAAGCATCACGAACACGGCCACGATCTCGATGCGGCCCTTGAGGGTGTAGGTGAAGGCGCCGTAAAGACCGGAAATCATGACCTCGAACAGGTCGGTGCCCACGGCGATGTGGGTGGGGCAACCGATCAGGTAGACCAGGGCGGGCATGCGCAGCAGGCCGCCGCCGATGCCCAGGAAACCGGCCAGCACGCCGGTGACGAGGCTGACCACGATGGGCAGCCACATGGAGCAGGTGATGCCGGCTTCGCGGAAGTGCATCATGGGCGGAATGCTGATGCGGTGCATGGTCTTGTACCAGGTGATGCCTTCGGCGCCGTGTTCACCCAGTTCGCCGCGCTTGCGCTTGCCAGCGGCCTTTGCATAGTCGGCGAAGACCATGAAGGCGATGAGCGCAAGCACCACCACGTACACCCAGCGGACCACGCTGCCCACAAGGCCTATCCGTTCGAGATGCATGACGATCTGCGCACCGATCTCGATGCCGACCATGGTGCCCACAAGCATGACGAGGCCGAGTTTGTAGTCCACGTTGCCGAACTTGGAGTGCCGGATCGTGGAGATCATGGACTTGCCGGCGATGTGCGCGATGTCCGTGCCGATGGCGAAGGCCATCGGAAAGCCCAGAATGTTGAGGCCGGGGGTCACCATCCACGCGCCGCCCAGGCCGAAGAACCCGCCGATGACGCCCACCGAGAAGCCGATGAGCACAAGACCGGGCCACAGGATGTTCACGCCCGAGATGGGCATGTGCATGTACAACCATTCCATGTCTAGTTCACTCCTGGTGGTTTGCTCCGGTTAGTGCTCGATGATCTTGCGCTTGGTCAGATCGATGCCGGTAGCCAGCATGATGCGGTCCATGATGATGCCGAGAATGCACCCCAGCAGGGCGGTGAGCACCACGGCCCATACGGCGAAGACCAGGATGTCGGTGTTGTAGAGGTTCGCGAAGTACCGGTTCACGGGCGAGGTGAGCACCCGCGTGTCCGCCACCACGACAAGTTCCGCCGCCTTGCCGCCTGCTGCCCAGAGCGACGACGGCACGAGCATGGGCAAGAGAGCCGCAAGACCGCCCAGCTTGGCCAGTTTCCTGTACATGTACTCCTCCGAAGGTATGGGGTTGCCCCGTTTCCGCCCGGCGCCATGCCGGCACGTTGTTTCCGGGGTATGCTCCGTGGCTGCGAGCCCGTTGTCTCGCAATAAAAGCAATCTCCGGACCATTCGAAGGCTGGCGGGATGGTTGGCGAGAAGTGTGTGGCTTTCCGTGTTTGCAGGGGGTTGCAATAGGCGGGTTGACGCTGCTTCTGGCAAACGATATCGCAAGACAAGCTGGCGTGGAGTTCCATCCTTCCGAATTTCAAGAAGGAGTTTTGGCAATGCCGGATATGGGGCGCAGCGTCTTCGAAAAACTTTCGAATACCTTCAACTGGTTCAGGGACATGACCCTCAAGGGCAAGCTCATGCTGGCCCTGCTGCCCCCCGTGGTGCTTACCCTGGCGGTTACCGGCTATCTTACCCACCTGCTTTCCAACACATTCATCCAGACTGGGCTGGAGCGCATCGCGGCCGTCCAGACCCAGGCCATGGCCAGGCAGGTGGAGGACTTTCTGGGGCATTGCAGGCAGGACCTGCTCATCGCCGAACAGCAGGCGGGTGAAGACAGGCTGCTGCGGGGCTTTCTGGAACGCCGTCTGGCCATTTCCGGCACGAGATATTGCGAGCTTGCCAAGATCTCGCAAAAGGAAAGCGGCCACACCTTCTTCGTCATCAACGATGGCGAGATACTGACCCTGCCGGAGAACAGGCTGGACAAGATTCACCCCAATCCGTTCCTGTTCATCGAAAAGCTGCCCCCGCTGGAGCCCGGTGAGGTCTGGATTTCGCCGGTCATGGAGGTGGAATATCCCTTCCCCTCCGAAACCAATCCCAATCGCAAGGTGTCTTCACAGGTCATCCGCATGGCCACGCCGTACGTCACGCCCGGGGGCGAACGGGGGCATCTGCTGCTGGCCCTGGACGTGCGCCAGATCCGCGACATTCTTTCCCTGTACAGTTCGGCCCAGTCGCCGTTGCGGGGCGTGCAGCACAACGACGAGATACTGTACAGCTTCATGTTCGACACGGACGGCTGGGAACTGTTCCAGTCCGAGGACATCGACAAGCAGGATCCGCCGTTGGCCACGTATCTCGCCCGCGCGGGGTTCGAGGGGACACTGGGCAACCCGTACATTTCCTGTGCGTTTCGGCCAAGTTCGCTGCACAAGCCGTTCTGGCGGATGGTGCGCGAGGTAAGCGAGGGCCGGTCCGGCCTGGCAACCCTGACCAGCGCCGACTTCACGACGGATACGCCGCAGACGGGCCTTCCGCGTGATTGCATCCAGGCCTATGCCCCCGTGCGTTTCACCACCCACCCTGGTCAGGATCCTGTGGTGTACGCAGGCATCGCCACCATGGACCGCAGCCAGCTCACGCTGACCGCGGGGTACCGCCACATCGACATCATGCTGCTCATCACCCTGTGCACCATCGCCCTGATCACCGCGCTGGTTTATCTGGTGAGCCGGGTCATAGCGAAGCCCATCCTCAAGATGACGCATGCCGTCAGCACCGCCTGGGCCTCGCAGGAAATGACCCCGGTGGACATTCCGCATTCCGGGTACGAAACGGGCATGCTGCGGGATGCGGTGAACAAGATGATCGAGCGCATGCGCCACCAGTCCGAGCTTATCCGCTCGAAGGACGAGGCGCTGCGCGCGGTGAACATGCGGCGCAGGGCCGTCATCGACGACCAGTTGCAGGCGCAGATCACCGGGGCATTGCAGGGGGACCTGCCGGAATTCTGCGGCCTGGGGCCGAAAATGGAGCAGCTGAAGGGCGATGTGCTGAAGGCCGCGCGCGTGGACGTGGATGTGCTCATCGTGGGCGAGACCGGCACCGGCAAGCAGCTTACGGCAGAGGCCATTCACCGGCACAGCCGCCGCTCCGGCGGGCCGTTCATCTGCGTGGACTGTGGTGCGCTGGACGAGAACCTGCTGCTCGACACGCTGTTCGGCCACGTGAAGTGGGCCTTCACCGAGGCCAAGAGCGAGCGCAAGGGGGCCTTTCTCAACGCCAACTTCGGCACCCTTTTCCTGGACGAAATCCAGACGGCATCGCCCAAGGTGCAGCAGGCGCTGCTGCGCGCCGTGGCCATGCGCAAGATCAAGCCGTTGGGCAGCGATTCGGAAATCGACGTGGACGTGCGCATCATTGCCGCCACCAACGTGAGTCTGGAACAGCTCATCGAGCGCAAGACCTTCCGCGAGGACCTCTACTTCCGGCTCAAGGTCATTACCCTGTCCACCCCGCCCCTGCGCGAACACAAGGAAAGCATTCCGCTGCTGGCCGTGCGCTGCCTGGTGAACGCGGAAAACAAGGCCGGCAAGCAGGGGCTGGGATTCAGCAACGGCGCCATCGACAAGCTCATGGGGCACGACTGGCCGGGCAACGTGCGCGAGTTCATCAACCGCATCACCAACGCGGCGGTGATGGCGGAGAGCAACGTCATTCAGGCCGAGGACATCGTGCTTGAGGGAGATGCGGTGCGCCTGGCCCTTGCGGAGAAGGACGCGGACGTGGAAAAGGCCGATGCTGCCGGGGGGCTGCCGGGCGACCTGCCGAGCGATACGTCGGGCGATGTGCCGGGCGACCTGTCACCTGATCTGTCGCGTAATCCGTTGGATGGCGGACGACGCGAACGGGCAGACGGGGGTACAGGACATGCGCCGAACAGGATGGCGGATTCCGGTCAGGACGATGTGCATGGCATGGCGGGGTCGCATGGTGACGCGGGCGGGCCGGGAAGGCCCCTCCTGAACAAGCGCCAGCAACGGGCCTACGAGCGTGTCCTGGCACGCGGATCCATTACCCGCCAGGAGTATCAGGACTGCATTGGCGGGAAGCTGCCGGTGCGAACGGCCAACCACGACCTGCATGACATGGTGAGACGGCAGGTGCTCGACAAGGTGGGACAGGGGCCATCCACACGCTACGTTCTGGCGCATGGTGCCGGAAGCAGGGCTGGTGACACCGACTGATACGGCTCTGGTTCCGGGCTGCATCCCGAAGAGCGGAACACGCGCGATTTTCGCGGGTTCCTTCCCGGTTTTTCCCACACGTCAAAGCAGGAAGGGACGCGGGTTGGCCGCACCCCTTCCTGATCTCTCCATACTTCGGAACAGAGCGGGGCGTGGCTTTCGCCACGCCCCTTCTGTTCCGGGTCGTTTCTCCCCGCTTCCCGGTCAGCTCTCAAGGCAGCCGCACGACCGGCATTCGCCGTGCCGATCGTGCGGGGTATTCGTCTAGGCTTCGGGAGCGGCGCCCTCTGCGGGCTTTTCGGCGCTCTTGTCGGCCTTCTTGGACTTTCTGGGCGTGCCCTGCAGGCTCACCACGAACTTGCTGGGCGCGGGCTTGCGATGCTGGTTTTCCATCGACAGGCAGTGCGTGGGGCACGCATCGACGCACACCGAGCAGTACACGCAGGCAAAGGGGTCGCAGTCCCACTTGCCTTCCTTGGGATCCACGGTGATGCACTGCGAAGGGCACTTGATCTGGCAGCTCTTGCAGAAGATGCAGTCGTGGATGTTGTTTACCAGTTTGCCGCGGAAACCCTCGTACGCCGGCCGCGTTTCGAACGGGTAGAGCCGGGTGGAGTATTTCCCCATGATGTTCCGCAGCACGTTGCTGAGCATGTACATGGTCTGGTCTCCTTGCTTACCGCTCGGTGCAGCTGATGCACGGGTCGATGGTCAGGGCCGCGATGGGCACGTCGGCAAGCTGCGCGCCGGGCAGCATGGCCAGAAGCGGCGGGATGTTGGCGAAGGTGGGGGTGCGGATGCGCACCCGCTCCATGTTCTTCGAGCCGTTGCCCTTCAGGTAGTACAGCAACTCGCCGCGAGGCTGTTCGACGCGGCAGACCACCTCGCCGGTGGGCTTGCCGGGAACCTTGGCGGCCAGTTCCGTATCGGGCAGGCGCGAAATGGCCTGACGCACGATATCCATGGATTGCAGCGTTTCCATGAACCGGACCTTGGAACGGGCCCAGCTGTCGCCCTCGGGCGAGGTGACGGGCTCGAAGTCCAGTTCGTCGAAGGCCGCGTAGCCAAGCTGGCGGGCGTCCTGGGCAACGCCGCTGCCGCGCAGGGTGGGGCCGACCGCGCCGAGCTGCAGGGCCTGTTGGGCCGTCAGCACGCCCACGCCCACGGTGCGCTTCTTCACGGTGTAGTCGTCGAGCATGGTCTTCATCAGCTGGCGCAGTTCCTTTTCCAGCTTGTCCAGCTCGTCGAGGATCCAGCGCTGCTGGGTCTTGTCCAGGTCGCGGCGCACGCCGCCCACCACGTTGACCGAGATGACCACGCGGTTGCCCGCCGTGGCTTCATTGATGTCCATGACGCGTTCGCGGATCTTCCAGAACTGCATGAACAGGCTTTCGAAGCCGAAACCGTCTGCGAACAGGCCCAGCCACAGCAGGTGGCTGTGAATACGGTGCAGTTCCGACCAGATTACCCGCAGGTACTTGGCGCGGCTCGGCACTTCCACGTTCATCATGGTTTCAAGGCCCTGGCAGTAGCACATGGCGTGGATGCACGAACAGATGCCGCACACCCGCTCCACGATGTAGACCATCTGGTTGTAGTCACGAATGCTGGCGAGGGTTTCGAGGCCGCGATGCACGTAGCCCAGCGCGGGCACGGCTTCAACGACGGTCTCGTCCTCGACGACCAGTTTCAGGTGCAGGGGTTCCGGCAGAACCGGATGCTGCGGACCGAAAGGAATGATGGTGCGGGACATGAGACCTACCTCTTAATCCTTTTTCTGGATGGTGGAGATCTTGCAGAACGGCGCCGAGATGGTCGAGGTGATCTCGTCATCCAGGTACAGCGTACGGTTGAAATCCAGCACCAGACCGTCGAACTTCAGGTTGAAGTGGTCGCGCGATTCGTTTTCCACGAGCAGCGCGGCGAAGTAGACGGGCGAGATGCTGGGTACCGGCTGGTCCTTGGGGTGGGTCAGCCGGAAGTGGGTCATCTCGTTGTTCAGGTCGTAGTGGTAGAAGATATCCACATTGCCGTCGCCAAGGTCCACCACGGACATGGTGACCAGGCGGTAGCCCTGGTCGAACATGCTCCTGGCCTGCGCGACCACGGCATCCGCGGCGATGGGTGTTGCGTTCAGTATTTCGCTGTGCGTGGGCATTGCTGTCCTCGTTGCCCCGTGCCGGGGCTCGCCGGTCGTTCCGGCGCTTGAGGGTTCGCGCCCGTTCCATCCGCGAATGTGCGGCGAAGCGGCGCGGACGTCGGCGGGGCACCCCGCCGTGCGGCCTAGTCGATGACGGTCACCTTGGGCATTTCGCCAAGGCCAAGCTTGGCCTTCACCACATCAAGGGCGGTGACGACGCCGTCGATGATGGCGTCGGGCTTGGCCGGGCAGCCGGGTACGTACACGTCCACCGGGATGACCTGGTCGACGCCGCCCACCACGTTGTAGCACTCGCGGAACACCCCGCCCGAGGTGCCGCACGCCCCGATGGCGATGACGGCCTTGGGATCGGGCATCTGGTCGTAGATGTTCTTCAGCACCTTCTTGTTGCGGTGGTTCACCGTGCCGGTGACCAGCAGCACGTCGGCATGCTTGGGGTTGCCCACGTTGATGATGCCGAAACGCTCCACGTCAAAGACGGGGGTAAGGCAGGCCAGCACCTCGATATCGCAGCCGTTGCACGACCCGCAGTCGAAATGGACGACCCACGGGGACTTCAGACGGCCCTTGTTGATCCAGTTTTCAAGCAGACCCATTATCGCCTCCTCCCCTTAGCTGACGTAGAGCCAGAGCAGGTTGAACACCGACAGCACAAGACCCACGCCCAGTACGTTCTTGAGCATCCACGGCCAGGTCATGCGCGCGCAGATGTTGTCGATCAGGATTTCCGCCGCGTAGGTCACCACCAGCAGGGCGACCATGCCCACGATGCTGGTGTGCCAGAACAGCGAGCACAGGCCCAGGATGAGCACCACGTCGAACCAGTGGCCGATTTCCAGCAGCGCCAGGTGCGGGCCGGAGTATTCGGTCAGCACGCCGCGCACCAGTTCCTGGTGGGCGTGGTGGCAGGCCGAGATGTCGAAGGGCGACTTGCGCAGCTTGATGGTCAGCGCGTAGCCCAGCGCAATGAACAGGAAGGGCATGCTGAGCAGCAGCGGCTTGTCCATGGCGTACACGTCGGCGATCTTGAAGCTGCCGGTAGCCATGGAAATGCCCACGAACACCACGATGATCAGCGGCTCGTAGGCCAGCATCTGCAAGAGTTCGCGCTGGGCGCCCACCTGGGCGTAGGGAGAGGGCACGGAAAGCGCGCCCACCACCTGGAACACCGCGCCGATGGTCATGACGAAGAAGAGCAAGAGCAGGTCGCCCTGCATGAAGAACAGCAGCACGGCCAGGGCAGAGGACATCACGTAGATGTAGGCCGACATGACCTGCCACGAGTTGACCACCATGGGCGCTTTGCCCAGCAGCTTCAGCACGTCGTAGAAGGGCTGCAGGATGGGCGGGCCGAAGCGGGACTGCAGGCGGGCGGTGACGCGGCGGTCGACGCCGGCCAGAAGGCCCCCGACCACCGGGGTGAGGGCAAGCCCGATGAGAGCGGCGATGAACGTCAGCATTACAGCACCCCCCCGAGCATGACCGCAAGCAGTACGATGGCGATCACGTTGATGGACTTGGAGAGTTTGGATTCACCGAACAGGGCTTCCAGGTAGTAGTTGCCGGCGGCGGTTTCCACGAACCCGTTCATGGGGCCGTTGAAGCCGATCTTGCCGTCCACAACCTTCTGCGAACCGCCCATGTAGGGCAGGCTGGCCGCTTCGGGGCCAACCTTCTTCGCGGCGCGCAGTGCATACATGAAGCCCACGCCCAGCAGCAGGAACAGCGGGTACACCGCGAACACCCCGGCGTTGTTCTCGAACACGCCCATGGTGACGGTGTAGGCCGTGGCCTTGGCATACAGGGCTGTGGCCGGGGCCACCAGCATGCTGTAGACGAAGGGAGACAGCAGCGACAGGCCCACGGCGCCGACGGCCAGCAGCAGGAGCGGCAGGCGCACCGAGAAGGGCTGACGTTCGGCGGGCGGGTTTTCGCCCGGCATGGTGGAACCCAGCATCACGCCGGCCCAGCGGGCCCAGAACAGCACCGTCAGGGCGCTGCCGAGGGCCAGCATGATCACCAGCGGAGGCATGGCGGCGGTGGCGGTGGCGGCGGATTCAAGGGCCATCCACTTGGCCAGCAGCATGCCGAAGGGCGGCAGCATCATGGTCACGATGCCGATGACGGTGATCACCGCGGTGCGGGGCATCACCTTGAACAGGCCGCGCATGGCTTCGATGTCGCGCGAGCCGATCTTCTGCTCGATGGCGCCCACGCACAGGAACAAGAGGCCCTTGGAGATGGCGTGGAAGATGATCAGCATCACGGCGGCGGCGATGGCGGCCGAGGTGTTGATGCCCGCGCAGGCGATGATCAGGCCCAGGTTGGCGATGGTGGAGTAGGCCAGCACCTTCTTGCCGTTGCTCTGGCCAACGGCCAGGGCGGATGCGGCGATGAAGGTGAACGCGCCGAAGATGGCCACGGCGGCGGAAAGCATGGTGCCCTGATAGGCCGGGGCCATGCGGATGACCAGGTACACGCCCGCCTTGACCATGGTGGACGAGTGCAGCAGCGCGGAGACCGGGGTGGGAGCCACCATGGCGCCGCACAGCCAGCTCTGGAAGGGCACCTGCGCGGCCTTGGTGAAGCCCGCGAAGCACAGGAAGGCCATGGGCAGCAGCAGCGCCGCGGTCTTCATGCCGGGCGCGGTCGACTTGGCCAGGATGTCCTGCACCGAAAGGGTGCCCATGCTCTTCTGCAGGAACATGAGCGCCGCCACGAAGGCGACGCCGCCCGCCATGTTCATCCACAGGGCGCGGGTGGCGTTGGTCTTGGCCTCGTCGGTGCCGTCATGCCCGATGAGCATGAACGAGCACAGGGTGGTCACTTCCCAGAAGAAGTACATCCACGACAGGTTGTTGGCCAGCACCAGGCCGTTCATGGCGCCCAGGAAGAGCAGCATGAAAAAGAAGAACCGCGGCTGGCGGCTCTTGGCGAGGTGCAGGTGCTCCTCGTGTTCCTTCATGTAGCCAAGGCCGTAAAAACAGATCAGGCCCCCCACGATGGAGATGATCAGCACCATGGTCAGCGACAGGCTGTCGGCATAGAAGCCGGTAATCTGCGCGCCGTGGTCCGCCAGGAAGAAGTCCAGGTAGGCCAGACCCAGCACCTGCAGGACCGTCAGGCCCATGATAAGCAGGTTGCCCATGCGCAGCGCGATGATGAAGATGAACGCGAGCAGGGCGAAATCAAGAACGGTGATCAGGCCGTTGAGGCTGATGCCAAGAATGGCTTGGGGCGAGTAGGAGAACGAGCCCGCGCTCGCCAGTCCCACCGCCGCCGCGGCGGTTATCGCCACCGATACCGGGACGATGATGTTGCGCGCGGCGTCGCCCCTGACGAAATAGACCGCCAGGGCAGCTAAGAGTGGAAACACGACGCTTCCAAAGACAAGGGTGTCCAGCATACGCACCTCGTAACAAAGGACAAAGGAGAGCTGCGACACCTCCGGGTGAGTGTCGCCGCTCACGGATTGCATGCCCCTACAGGCATGGGCCCTTGGATTCCCGCAGGGATTCTATGTCCCGCCAATACGGAAACGTCAAGGGAATTGTAAAATACTACAGGTGGTTGGTCACACAGTCTAATTGGCAGGTAGGAATTAGCGCAAGTCTCATATATGAGTATTGCTTTTATTTGCGCAAGCATGGAGCAATACCCAGGGCACGGAAAGGCACCGCGAGGGGCGCCACGCGGCAGTGGGCGCGACGTTGGGCCATTATCCTCCGCCTTGCCGGATGTCGCCCGGCAAGGTCGGACAGGAAAGCCTGGCGGCGGTGCGGAGGGATTGGGGGGGGGCGCTGCGGTGTTTCGGGACCCGGACCCACTGCGGAACCATCGCAGGGTGTGGCGGCGAACGCGGCAGCGCATCCGTTGACACGGGCGGCGCGCAGGGCGCGGAGGGGCGTTGCCCGTGCACAGCGCGCCATGAACGCGCCCGACGGAGCATGTGGCGAACGGGCACAAGCGGCAAGATGGTGGAACAGGAATGGGGGGCAGCCTCGATGCGCTTTTATTACAATGTGTTGACAGGGTATTGACTTTCTTAAACACTCGTTTAAGTAGGCCGAACGCCCTCCGGAAAAGACCGGGGATGTCCGGCCCGCATTGATGGGCCGTGCATGGCCTTGTGGCATCCGCCTTGCGGATGGGGGCCGCCCTTCCTTTTTGCCGTGGCCGTTTGTGGCCGCGCCGCCCGGATGCCTCATGCACGACGCCCTGTCTGCCCGCCAGCCCGCTGCACCTCCCGAACGCGAAACGCGCACGACCGCGCGGGGCGTGATCACGCCGGAGCATGCGCCAGAGCATGCGCCAGAGCGTGTGCCGGAGCGTGTGCCAGAGCATGCGCCGGACGGGGGGCAGGATCAGGCGTCGGCACAGGCGCCGGCATCCTCCCCTCTCCAGAACGAGCCAGCCAATGCGGTTCCCGCCGTCGCCCCGCCTGCTGCCGGTGGCCCGAACAGCCAGAGTCCGGACAGCCGGGCGCGCATCATGGCCGCAGCGGGCGAAACCTTTGCGGAACTGGGCTTCCACCGCGCCTCGCTGCGCGAGATATGCCGCCGCGCGGGCGTCAACGTGGCCCTGGTGAAGTACCATTTCGGCGACAAGCAGGGCCTGTACCGCGCGGTGCTGCTGCAACCC
The DNA here is from genome assembly GCF_000504305.1 of Nitratidesulfovibrio termitidis HI1. NCBI lineage: Bacteria > Pseudomonadati > Thermodesulfobacteriota > Desulfovibrionia > Desulfovibrionales > Desulfovibrionaceae > Nitratidesulfovibrio > Nitratidesulfovibrio termitidis. The sequence goes on along the minus strand of NZ_KI632512.1, from coordinate 1,997,491 downwards.
TTTCCGGAACCGCCGTTGCCCCCGTCCGGCATGCCGCACCGCGTGCCCGGCGAAGTGGCCTGCGGCCCGTCCGGCGCCGCCACGCCGGAAGCCCGGCTGCGCGCCTTCATCCATTCGCAGTTGCACCGCACGCGCGGCGCGCGCCGTCCGGAATGGTACAACCGTCTGCTCATCCGCGAGATGACCGACCCCACCGGGGTCATCGGCGACATCGTGGGCAAGGTCATCGGCACGCGGGCGGGCTATCTGGCCGAAACGGTGCGCGAACTGCTGGACGAGCCGGACCGCACCCGCGCCGTGGCCCTGTGCGCGCTGAGCGTGGTGGGGCAGAGCCTGTACCACCACTTCGCGCGGAACATCATTCCACTGCTGTACCCCGAAATTTCGTACGATGCCGCCAGCCTCGACGAGCTGGAGGAACACATCACCGCCTTTTCCCTGGCGGGCATCGCGGCCCTGCGCGAGCGTCTGCATGCCGTACCCCCCGCATCACCCGATTGCCCCGATTGCCCCGATTGCCCTGACTACCCCGACTCCCCGGACAGCACCGACGGCGCAACGTCGAGCGCCGCATCCCCCTCCACTCCCAGCCGCCAACGGAACCCCGCATGAACATCGACGCCCAATTCCGGCCCCAGCTTGGGGCCTGTCCCGCTGTCCCTTCTTCCGTTGCGCCTGCCCGGCGCGCTGCGGCGCTTCTGCCCTTGCTGGCTGTCCCGCTGTTGCTCTTGGTCCTGCTGGCTGGCTGTTCCGGCGGGGACGACGCCGCCAAGGCCAAGTCCCAGAAGCGTCCCGTCCCGGTGGCCACGGCCCTGGCCGAAAAGCTCGACCTGCCCGTGGTGGTGCGCACCGTGGGCAACGTGGAGCCCTACGCCACGGTGTCCGTGAAGTCGCGCGTGGACGGCCAGATAGTGGGGGTGCACTTCAAGGAAGGGCAGGACGTGCGCAAGGGCGACCTGCTGTTCACCCTGGACCGCCGCGCGCTGGAGGCGGCGCTGAACGAGGCCCAGGCCAGGCTGCAGCGCGACCGCGTGCTGCTGGTCAAGGCCGACGAGGACGTGCGCCGCTTCGAAAAGCTGGTGGCCGACGGCTACGTCAGCCGCGACCAGTACGAGCAGTACCGTTCCACCGCCGATTCGCTGCGCGCCACCGTGCGCGCCGACGAGGCCGCGGTGGAAACGGCAATGGTGCAGCTTTCGTACACCACCATCACCGCGCCCATGTCGGGCCGCGCCGGGCAAGTCAGGGTGGACCTGGGCAACATGGTGCGTGCCGGGGCAGACACGGTGCTGGTGGTCATCGACCAGATAGAGCCCATCTACGTGGGGTTTGCCCTGCCGGAAATGCATCTGGCCGTCGCGCGCAGGCAGATGGCGGCGGGCGGCGTGCCCGTGGAGGCCCGCGTGCCCGGCCCCACGGAAGGCGGCAAGGGCGAGAGCGCGAAGGGTGACGGCGGTTCCGCGCGGGGCACGGTGACCTTCGTGGACAATGCGGTGAACACCGCCACCGGCACCATCCGCATGCGCGGCACCTTTGCCAACGAGGCGCGGGCACTGTGGCCCGGCCAGTTCGTGGACGTGTACGCGGAACTGGGCGCCTTGCCGGGCGTGGTGGTGGTGCCCTCGCAGGCGGTGCAGACCGGCAGCCAGGGGCTGTTCGCCTATGTGGTGGGGCAGGACAACGCCGTGCAGTTGCGCAAGGTGCGTACCGGGATGACCAACGCGGGCAGGATCGTCGTCGAGGACGGCGTGGCCGCGGGCGAGCGGGTGGTGGTGGACGGCCACCTGCGCCTGACCCCCGGCGCGGTGGTGGAGGAAAGGGCCTCCGCCGGTGCGGCGCCCGCCGACAAGCCCGGCGAACCCGACAAGGGCAAGGGCGCGGCCCCGGCGGAGGCGCGCCAGTGAACATCGCGGCGTTCTTCATCCGCAGGCCGGTGACCACCTGTCTGGTCATGCTGGCCCTGTTCCTGTTCGGGGTGGTGGGCTACCGCAACCTGCCGGTAAGCGACCTGCCCAACGTGGACTTTCCCACCATCCAGGTGACGGCCGAGCTTTCCGGGGCCGACCCGGAAACCATGGCCAGCGCCGTGGCCACCCCGCTGGAGCGGCAGTTCGCCACCATCGCGGGCATCGACTCCATGACCTCGTCGAGCACGCTGGGGCGCACCCGCATCACCATCCAGTTCGCCCTCGACCGCGACATCGACGCGGCGGCGCTGGACGTGCAGTCGGCCATCTCGCAGGCGGCGCGCCGCCTGCCCGACGACATGACCACGCCGCCCTACTTCCGCAAGGTGAACCCCGCCGACCAGCCCATCCTGTACATTGCGCTCACCTCGCCCACCCTGCCCCTGTCGCAGGTGAACGAATACGCGGACACCATGCTGGCCCAGCGCATCTCCATGGTGGCGGGGGTGGCCCAGGTGCAGGTGTATGGCCAGCAGAAGTACGCGGTGCGCGCCCAGGTGGACCCGCGTGCCCTGGCCACGCGGGGCATCGGCCTGGACGAGGTGGCCTCGGCCATCGCCAATTCCAACGTCAACCTGCCCACCGGCACCCTGCAGGGCGACCACACCACCCGCAACATCCAGGCCAGCGGGCAGTTGTTCGACGCCGCGTCGTACAGGCCCATGGTGGTCACCTGGCGCGACGGTTCACCCGTGCGCCTTGGCGAGGTGGGCCGGGTCATCGACAGCGTGGAGCAGGACAAGCAGTTCACCTGGTTCAACGACACGCGCGGGCTGGTGCTGGCCGTGCAGCGCCAGCCGGGCACCAACACCGTGGCCGTGGTCAACGCGGTGAAGGATCTGCTGCCCGCCTTCGAGCGCCAGTTGCCCGCCTCGGTGCAGCTGAACGTGATGTACGACCGCTCGCAGACCATCCGCGAATCGGTGGACGACGTGAAGTTCACCCTGGTGCTCACCGTGGTGCTGGTGGTGCTGGTGATCTTCCTGTTCCTGCGCAGCCTGTCGGCCACGGTCATTCCCAGCCTGGCCCTGCCCATGTCGGTGGTGGGCACCTTTGCCCTGATGTACGTGTTCGGGCACAGCCTGGACAACCTGTCGCTGATGGCGCTGACGCTGGCCGTGGGCTTCGTGGTGGACGACGCCATCGTCATGCTCGAGAACATCGTGCGCCACAAGGAAATGGGCAAGCCGGTCATGCAGGCCGCCCTGGACGGCTCGAAGGAGATCGGCTTCACCATCATCTCCATGACCATCTCGCTGGCGGCGGTGTTCATTCCCGTGCTGTTCATGGGCGGGGTGGTGGGGCGGCTGTTTCGCGAATTCTCGGTGGTCATCATGGTGGCCATCGGTCTTTCGGGCGTGGTTTCGCTGTCGCTCACGCCCATGCTGTGCAGCCGCTTCCTGAAGCCGCACGGCGCGGAACGTCATGGCCGCGTGTACAACGCGCTGGAGGCGTTCTTCGACGGGCTGCTGCACATCTACGAGCGCAGCCTGCGCTTCACCACGCGCCACCATTTCATGACCTTTCTGGTGTCCCTGTGCGTGCTGGGGCTGACGGTGTGGCTGTTCGTGATCATGCCCAAGGGGTTTCTGCCCAGCGGCGACACCGGCCAGCTTGCCGGCTTCACCGAGGCGGACCAGTCCATCTCGTCCGACGCCATGGTGCGCAACCAGACCGCCCTGCACGCCGTGCTGGCGGCGGATCCGGCCATCGCTTCGTTCACCTCCATCGTGGGGCCGGGCGGGCCGAACCTTGGCGGCAACGCCGGGCGGCTGGTGATCATGCTGAAGGACCGCCACCAGCGCAAGGAAACGCCGGAACAGGTCATCCAGCGGCTGCGGCCGAAACTGAACACCCTGCCCGGCATCCAGGCCTTCGTGTCCAACCCGCCGTCCATCAACATCGGCGGGCGCACCACCAAGAGCCTGTATCAGTACACCATTCTGGGGCCGGATACGGAAGAACTGTACCGGGTGGCCCCGCTGCTTGAAGAACGGATGCGCACCCTGCCGGGCCTGCAGGACGTGACCAGCGACCTGCAACTGAAGAACCCCGAAGTGCGCGTGACCATCCACCGCGACAAGGCGGCGGCCCTTGGCGTGTCGGCCCAGCGTATCGAAGAGGCATTGCAGTCGGGCTTCAGTTCGCGGCAGGTGTCCACCATCTACGCGCCCACCAACGACTACGCGGTGCTGCTGGAACTCTTGCCCGAATACCAGCGTGATGCCTCCGTGCTGCCGCTGCTGTACGTGCGGGCCAACTCCGGCATGCTGGTGCCGCTGGACACCCTGGCCAGCCTCAGCGAAGGGGTGGGGCCGCTTTCGGTGAACCATTCCGGCCAGTTGCCCTCGGTCACCGTGTCCTTCAACCTGCGGCCCGGCGTGGCCCTGGGCGACGGGGTGGCGCAGGTCGAGCAGGTGGCGGCGCCACTGCTGCCCGCCGACGTGGTGGGCTCGTTCCAGGGCACGGCACAGGCCTTCCAGAATTCGCTGCAAGGCATGGCCGTGCTGCTGGCCCTGGCGGTGTTCGTGATCTACATCGTGCTGGGCATCCTGTACGAAAGCTTCATCCACCCGCTGACCATCCTTTCGGGCCTGCCCTCGGCGGGCATGGGCGCGCTGCTCACGCTGATGTTCTTCGGGTACGACCTGAACCTGTACGCCTTCGTGGGCATCATCATGCTGATCGGCATCGTGAAGAAGAACGCCATCATGATGATCGACTTCGCCATCGAGTCCGAGCGCGTGGAGGGCCGCGCCCCGGCGGACGCCATCTTCCACGGCTGCCTCGTGCGCTTCCGGCCCATCATGATGACCACCATGGCCGCGCTGATGGGCGCGCTGCCCATCGCCGTGGGCTTCGGCGCGGGTGCGGAAGAACGCAGGCCGCTGGGCCTTGCCGTGGTGGGCGGCCTGATGGTGTCGCAGATGCTGACCCTGTACATCACCCCGGTGTACTACATGTACCTGGACAAGCTGAGCCGCTGGCTGCAACGCAAGATGGGCCGCGCGCTGGGCAACGAACGGGCCGTGCCGCAGGAACAGGCTTAGGGGCGGCGGGTCGCGCCACGGCCGCTGCGGGCAACGAACGCAGCCCTGTACGGACACGATAGTGACGGAACACCCCCGTCGATGCGCGGCATCGGCGGGGGTGTTGTTGTCTGGAGATGAGGAACGCTGTACCGGGGACGAAGGAATATCCTCCTACCGCACGGCGATGCCGTCGCCGCCGCGCCGCTTCACCGCGTACACCGCGCCGTCGGCGCGGGCCACCATGGCCTGCACGGCCAGGGGCGCGCCCTGGCCAGCGCAGGCGGCGTTGCCCGCGTCGGTCACCGGGGCCAGTTGGCAGGCGGCATCGGCGCGGCCTTCGCCCTGCTGGCGGTAGCGGGCGATGCCGATGCTCAGGGTGCAGCCGTGGTTCTGGCACTGCGAGAAGCGGTGACGGATGCGTTCGGCCACGGCGCGCACGGAATTCTCGTCCGGGCAGGCGAACAGGATGCCGAACTCGTCGCCCCCGATGCGGCAGGGCGTGTCGGTGCCCGCGCGCACGGCCTCGGCGATGACGTCGCCCAGCAGGCGCAGCAGCTCGTCGCCCGCCGCATGCCCGTGGGTGTCGTTGACGGCCTTGAAGCGGTCGCAGTCCACCAGCATCAGGTGGAAGGGCGGGCGCAGCCGCGCTTCACCGGCCAGTTCCGTCAGGCGGCGTTCGAAATGGCGGCGGTTGAACAGGCCGGTCAGCGCGTCGCGCACGGCCAGTTCCTCCATGTGTCGGGCGCGGCTGTCCGTGGCCTCCAGACGGGCCATCAGGTGCCGTTCGCGGCTGGCCACCAGATGGGCCATCCATTCCAGGTTGCGTTTCAGGCGCAGCAGGTCGTGCTCGTCCTCCTGCTCGTTGGGCAGCGCCAGCGGGCGCGGCTGGCGTCCTTCGCGCAGGGCTAGGCAGAAGACGTTGATCTCGCGGATGTCGCGCAGCAGCACGAAGCGGCAGATCAACCCGGCCATGGGGATGCACAGCACCAGCGCCCCGGCCAGGTACAGGGCCACGGCAAGGACCACGTCATCATAGATGCTCACGGGCAGTGCGCGGGGCAGCCCCGGCAGCACGGCGCGGCCCTGCGATTCCAGGTGGTGCAGCAATACCCCGGCGGGCGCCACCACCACCAGAAACAGCGCGATGGCCAGCCGGGTGCGCGGGTTCAGCGCATCCACGCCGCGCCAGAAGGCATCGACGACGCGGCGCAGCCATCGGGGCATGGCCAGGGTCAGCCCCGACGCGGAGACAGTGTCCGTGGCGCGGGCTGCGCCGGAGGGGCCGGAGGAACCGGCGGGACCAACGGAGCCGGGCGCACCGGTATTGCACGAGGTGGTGTGGTTCATGCGGGCACCGGGATCAGCAGGCCGCGCGGCGTGGCGCGACCGTCTTCCCACGTGTCTTCCCATGTGGCGCTCCGTGGGGCGGTGATGTCGTTGCGGCGGACGGGGTCGGCACTGCCCGTCGCGCCAGGGCCGATGGGGGAGGCCGCCGGGGTGGCGGTTGTTTCGGACGGCGGGGCGGCGCCGGGGGCGGGTTTTGCGTCGGGCACGAGGGCGCGCGGCGCCGTGGCGGGGCGGCAGCAACTGGCCACGACGATGGATGCGGTGCCGCCCAACGCTGACCGGGGCGGCTGCGGCGTGCTGAAGGCCCGGTGCATCTCGTCGCGCACGGCAACGAAGGCCTGCACCACGGCGGGGTCGAACTGGCTGCCGGAGCAGCGCAGCAGTTCCGCCTCGGCCTGCTCGAACCGCAGGGCCGGACGGTAGGGACGGTGCTGGAGCATGGCGGACAGGCTGTCCGCCAGGGCGATGATGCGCGCGCCAAGGGGGATGGACTCGCCGCGCAGGCCGTGCGGGTAGCCCCGACCGTCCCACCGTTCATGGTGGTGCAGGATCATGGCGGCCACGCCTTCGTCGGCCAGGTCCGCCACCGGGCTGACGATACGCGCCCCGATGACCGGGTGGGCGCGCATGTGTTCCCATTCTTCGGGGGTCAGGGTGCCCGCCTTCAGCAGCACGGCGTCGGGCACGCCGATTTTTCCTATGTCGTGCAGGTGCCCGGCCACGTGCACGCGGTCGGCGTCCGTCGGAGAAAATCCCATTGTGCGCGCCAGCAGAAAGGCGGCCACGGCCACTTCTTCCGAATGCGAGCGGGTGTGGGCGTCCTTGGCGTCGATGGCGTTGCCGAGGGATTCCGCGAACTGGTGCAGCAGGGTGCTCAGCATGGCCCGTCCCCCACGCTGACGGCGGCAGGTCCGCTTCGGCGGCGCGGCGTTTCGAAGTTGAAAATCATTCTCATGTGCAGGGAATATCCCCATCACCGTGGGAGGTCAATGGGGCAGGGCGGGGAGATCCTCTGATTGTCCGGAAAAAGTGGACGCATCCTGGCGGGCCGCCTGTGTCGGCTCGTGGAAATGGGGGCCGCGGGCAGGGGCCGTGAAGCGGTTCCGGGGAGTGAGGCGGGGAGGAGGATCGGGCTGGCGGCGGTGGAGAGCGCAGGGAAGCGGGATGACAAACGCGGCGGCGCGCCCGACCCGCAGGACGGATCGGGCGCGCCGTGCATCGTGAACGCGCGGGCAGGGGCCGTTTTGGCCCGTTACGGCAGATCGATGATGGCCTCGATCTCGATGTTCGACCCCAGCGGCAGCGCGGCCACCTGGATGGTGGAGCGCGCCGGGAAGGGCGCGGTGAAGAATTCGCCGTAGGCGGCGTTCATGGCCGCGAAGTCGGCCAGATCGGTAAGGAACACGGTGACCTTGACCACCCGGTCAAGGTCGGCTCCGGCGGCCTGGGCCACGGCCTGCACGTTGCGCAGGCACTGGCGGGCACGGGCGCCCATGTCGTCTTCCACGAAGGTGCCGGTGGCCGGGTCCACGGGCAACTGGCCGGAAACGAACAGCAGTCCCCCGCAGGCAAGGCCGGGGGAATAGGGGGCGACCGGTGCGGGGGCTCCGGCGGGGATGATGGCGGTGCGTTGGGCCATTGGCGCGCTCCTGCAATGCGGGGTGTAGGAATGGTTCCGGCGGTGGGCCGCCGGGGGCACGGGGGACGATGGCGCAACCTAGCCATGTCGCCGCGTGCTTGTAAAGACACCGGAGGCAATGCGTACGGGAGATCGCAGGGGCAGTGCGGGAACGGGGCAGGGCCAGCAGGAGATCACCGCCGGGAATTGCGTGGGGGGCTCACGTGTCCCGGCGTCTACTTCTTCCCCTTCCCCTTGCCCTTGCCGTCTTCGAGATAGTCGTCACGGCCATGCTTGCCGTCCTTGCCAGCCTTGCTGCCCTCGTGCTTGTCGTGCTTGCCGCCCTTGCCGGGTTTTCCGTCCCGGTCGCCGTCGTCGGCATGGCGGTCCTTGTCCCGTCCGGTCCTGTCTTGTTTGTCCCGCTTGTCCTGCCCGGCCTTGCCATGGCGGTCCCGGTAGTAATCGCGGTACAGGTCGCGGTCGTCGTCGCGGTTCCAGCTGCCCTTCTTGCCCTTGGAATGGCCCACTCCCAGCGAACCGGGGTGCGCTCCCGCTTCCTTGGCCACCTGTCCCCAACCCATGCCCGATTCGCGCATGGAGCGGATGCGCGCGGGCGACATGCCCGATTCGCGCGACAGGTTTTCGATGCGGGCGTCTTCCAGCTTGTATTCGGAATCGCGCCATTCCCGCTCGTAGCGCGCCGTGGCGTCGCGGTCGCCCGAAGTGCGGACGCGGTCGTAGGCGTCGCGCGCCCGGTCGGCCTGGCGCATGGCATCGTCAACGGCCCCGATGATGGTGTCCGCGTCGGCTGCGTGGGCCGCACGAGTCATGCCGGGCGCAAGAGCCAGGGCCAGAAGCGTCAGCAACAGGGCGGCGGCGGAGCGTCGCCCGGGGAAACAGCGAGAGAACATGCGTACCTCCGAAGTGCTGCGGGCAGGCACGGAGGGGTTCCAGCGTCGCCGTGCCATGCCCGGATTTTTCATTGCTACAGCCTATGGATTGCCGCAGGAAATGTAAAGAAATACAAATGACACCTCAGGTTGAAAACGCGGCGTCCCGCTGCGGGGCTTGCGCTCCGGCCCGGCTTCCCATAGGCGAATGGGCAACGAGGACCACATGAAATACCTGCTCGCCGTCACCCCGCACGAAGACGCCCTGCATGTGCTGCGCACCAGCTTTTCCGGCGACGTCACGGTCATTCCCTGCCGCACCAGGGCCGAGGCGCTGGCCCAGGCCACCGGTCGCGCTCTGGACATGGTGATGATCGACCTTGGCCTGCTGCTGGAAGGGCGCGAGCCCTCGCGCCGCGTGCTGCACGAGGCGGTGTGGGAGGTGAAGCGCCGGGTGCCCTCCGCCGAAATCATCGTGCTGGCCGATGCCGATGCCGTGCGCCACGCCGTGGACGCGGTGCAGGCCGGGGCCGGTGGCTACCTGCCATACCCCCTGCTGGAAGAGGAGGTGCGCCTTGTCGCCCAGAAGCTGCACGAATCGGCGCTGGTGCGCTCGGAACTGGACTACCTGCGCGACCGCCACTGGGCGGGCGACGGGGTGGACCTGGCCCACACCAACAGCCCGCGCATGCGCGAGGTGTTCGACAAGGTGCGGCTGGTGGCGGGCACGCGCAGCACCGTGCTGCTCACGGGCGAGACGGGCACCGGCAAGAGCCTTATCGCCCGGCTCATCCACAACCACAGCAACCGGCGCACGCGGCGGTTCATCAGCGTGCACTGCGGGGCCATTCCGGACACGCTGATCGAAAGCGAACTGTTCGGCCACGAGAAGGGCGCATTTACCGGCGCGGTGCGCAAGAAGCCGGGCAAGTTCGAAATAGCAGAGGGCGGCACCATCTTTCTGGACGAAATCGGCACCGTCAGCCAGTCGGCCCAGATCAAGCTGCTGGGCGTGCTGCAAGATCGGGCCTACCAGCGGGTGGGGGGCGAGGCGGTGCTGCGCGCCGACGTGCGGGTCATTGCCGCCACCAACGAGGACCTGGCCGCCTTGTGCGCACAGGGGCGCTTTCGGCGCGACCTGTACTACCGGCTCAACGTGTTTCCGGTGGACGTGCCGCCCCTGCGCGAACGCAAGGAAGACCTGCTGCTGCTGGCCGAACTGTTCGTGCGCCGCTACAACGCCCAGATGGTCAAGGACATCCGGTCCATCCACCCGGAGGTCATCGACGCCTTCATGGGCTACGACTGGCCGGGCAACGTGCGCGAACTGGAAAACCTCATCGAGCGGGCCTGCATTCTTGAAGGCGGCACCGTGCTCACGCCGGACAGCTTTCCGGCGGAATTCTTCGGCCCCGGCGGGGGCGGGCGGCTGGCCACGGTGGATACCACCCTGCCCCTGGCCGAGGCGCGCCGACGTTCGGTGGACGTGTTCGAACGGGCCTATCTGGAACGGGCGCTGGCCCAGTGCGGGGGCAGCGTGCAACGTACTGCGGCTTTGGCCGGAGTGACCACCCGGCAACTGCACAAGCTGATGACCCGGCACGGGCTGCGCAAGGAAGATTACAAACTGCGCGGCTAGTGTGCCCGCCTGCTCGGAAAACGCCCCCTGGGAATTTCGGAGTGTTGACCTTGTCCGGCATGCAGCGCGCCGATGGTGGAGGAAGTTCGCCATCGGCGCGCTGTGTTTCTGGGCAAGTGACGTAAAAAGAGAACTTTGAATTCTTTTTTTCTATTTCGAGAACCATTGGTTCTTATTATTTGATATTTCATTTTTATTCACAATGTTATGGATTGATATGTCAGCGCACAATGGCAAGTTAGAGGATATTCTGCGGTGTGGTGATCACACAACCTGTAAATATAAGAAGTTACAGTTCCTGTTTTGCCGGGGGGTATACAAAAAATCTAGAAAGAGCGCCAACTTGCCGATATGGCGCGAAAAGTGCTCAGCACTGGTCATGGATTCCCGGCAATACCCGCATGGGGACCGAAACGGCACGGTTTCCGCTGTCGCCACGTCCCGACAACAGGTCTCCGACCCGCGCGGCGGGCTTCCCGAAGGCTCCGGGGGGCCCGCCGACGCCGTGGGCGGTGCAGGTTCCCCGGCCTCGGCGGCGCAGGGGCAACAGGGGCAACAGGGGCAGCAGGGGCGGGAAGGGGAATCGCTGGTGTCCGGCACCGGGTATGTGTTGCCGGACGCCTGGGGCAAGAATTTCGAGGTTGCCGGGGTGCTCATTGCCGACGACCGCGAGCGCGAGCTGGTGGTGGGCAACGTGGCTGAGCATCCGGACCTGCTGGGCCTGTGCCGCCGCAAGGTGACGGCCACGGGCTGGCTGGCGGCGCGTGACGGACGGCTGCTGTTCACGGTGCGCGATTTCATGGTTGTGGACGGGGCGGGGTAGGTTTGTCGGCGAAAGCGCCGGGCGCGGTGTTTTGGTGCGCAAGGGCTGGGCAAGGACAGTGCGCAAGGAAGAGGGCAGGAACATGAAGGCGCGGATACAGGAAGGGATGCGCGGCGCGGCGGCGCCCGCGCGGCGAGGGCTGCGGACGGTAATGGCGGCGCTGCTGCTGGTGCTGCTGGCAAACTGGATGCTTGCGGGGACGGCGGCCCGCGCGACGGGCATGACCCTGGGGCCGGAAACCCCCGAGGTGGTGGTGACCGGCGTGGTGGTTGTGACCGATGACGGCCCGCTGCTGGAAACCATGGACGACCGCATCTTTCTGCTGCGGGGCGTCACCGATCTGGAACTGGACGGGTTGGAAGTGGTGGTGACCGGCGTCGCCAGTCAGATCGAGGAAGGCTACTTCACCCTTGACGTCACCGGGTATTCGGTGGTGGATGAGGATAACGGAGAATCCGCGCCGCAGGCCTCGCACCTGTACGGCGTGGATACCGCGGACCTGGGGCGCAGGATCTAGCCGGCACCAGCGGTTCCGGATTGCCTTGCGCATCACGGCGCGGGGCATTGGACGGACACGGCGTCGCAGCCTTGGGGTGCGGCGTGGCGTGTCCGTCGGCATTTCCAGGGTTGCCTTTCCAGGGCGGCATGTATCCGGCAGCATTTCGGGGCGGCATTTTCCCGGCAGGCGGTTCCTGCCGGATGACAGCGAGGTGAATCCATGGCCCGGCAACCCGTTTTCTACATTCCGCACGGCGGCGGCCCCTGCTTCTTCATGGACTGGACCCCGCCCGACACCTGGAACGCGCTGGCCGCATGGTTGCGCGCGCTGCCCGGATCACTGCCGGAGCCCCCCGCCGCCCTGCTGGTCATCTCCGCCCATTGGGAAGAGCGCGACTTCACCCTGGCCACCACGCCCGATCCCGGGCTGCTGTTCGACTATTACGGCTTTCCGCCGCACACCTACGAACTGCAATGGCCCGCGCCGCCCGCCCCGCACCTGTTCCCCCGCGTGCGCGAGCTGCTGGCCGGGGCGGGCATGCCCCTTGGCGAAGATCCCCGGCGCGACTTCGACCACGGGGTGTTCGTGCCGTTGTTGCTGGCGTGGCCGCAGGCCGCCATTCCCACGTTGCAGATATCCATGCGCCACGACCTGGACCCGGCCGCGCACATTGCGCTGGGCCGCGCCCTGGCTCCCCTGCGCGACCAGGGCGTGCTGCTGGTGGGCAGTGGCATGAGCTACCACAACATGCGGGCCTTCCGCCGGGCCGACAATCTGCCCCTGCCGGACTCCGACGTGTTCGACGCCTGGCTCACCGCCACGGTCACCGACGCGGACCCGCAGCGGCGCAACCACGCCCTGGCCCGCTGGCAGACCGCCCCGGCCGCCCGCGACGCGCACCCCCGCGAGGACCATCTGCTGCCGCTGATGGTGGCTGCCGGTGCCGCCGATACGGATGTGGGGGAGCGGGTATTCGCCTGTCGGGCCATGGGCGCCACCATCGCCGCGCACCGTTTCGGCTGATGCCGGCGGGCGCGTCCTGCCGGAGTCCGGCTTGCGCCAGCCGTGGAGCGCGAAATGTCGAGCGCTTAATATATTGAAATAACGAATGTTTTTTCTTGCGAGAAATTTTTTGCACAACGGGCCAACCAAACGCTTGCGTTTTGAGGAAAGGGGTAATATTCCGCAGTGTTGTGTGGGTCCGAAAGGCGGACCCTTTCCCCGTTCGCACGAGAGCCATTTGTGAACACCATGGAAGGCATCAGGACTATTCAGGGGTACATCGTGCCGCTCACCCTGAAGGGGCACGACGACATGGCCGCCAAGGTGGCCGTGTCCGCCGGGGATACCGAGTTCCACATCGTCCCTCGGGGCGCCGGGGCCGACCTTGCGGCGCACATCAACGCCCACGTGGAAATCGTGGGCACGGTGCGCGAAAAGGATGGCGAGCTGCTGTTGCAGGTGCGCAGCTACAAGCTTACCGACGGCTACGAGCACGAGTGGTACGACGACGACGTGGAATAGCCGTCGTCGGGTATCTCGCCGGTTCATCAGCACCGGCTGGCCGCGTCGACCGGGCATCACCGGCGACCGGGTATCGCTGCCGGGCAGTGCCCGCCGCGTGCGGGCTCTGGCCGCGCGGCTCTCCGCGCTTGCCACGCCGCAGAGATGCGCCCTGCCGACGCCGCATCCTGCCCGTTCTCTTCGTTCTTCCTTCCCCACGTTGCCACGTTTGTGGTTGCGCCCGCCGTCACGTCCGTACTGCGGCCCCTCCGCGGCATGTTTCGTCCGGGCGGATTCCACGCTTTCGCTTCCTTCCGGTCCTTTCCGTTCCTTTCCGCGCCGGTCGTATCCGGCGCCCTTGGCGCAGCCCATGGGGCATGGTAGATTGACCCCATGCGCGAGACCGTTCCCCCGTTCAGAGAGCCCAGCCTCAAGGGCGACTACCGGCGTCCCGACCCGGACGCCCACGCCGGACCCCACGAGCCGGGGCTGTCCTGCACGCCCATGGCGCCCTGCGTGGAGCCCGGCCCGGCTGATCGGGCGGGCGGCAGGCCGGGCAGAGCGGACGACGGGGGCGCGCGCGAGCGGGTGCTTGCCTTTTCCGGCGCGTGGGACGTCGCCTCCATCGGCCGCATGACCGCCCGACTGCTGCGCCGTTGCGCAGAGGTGGGCAACGCCTGTGCGGTGCCGGGCGATGCCCCCGTGGTGCACCTGGACCTGGCCGAGGTGACCCGTCTGGATACCGCCGGGGCGCAACTGCTGTGCCGGGCCGCCGCCAGCATGGCTGCGGCGGGGGCGCACGTGGTGTGGCACGTGTCCGACCCCGGTCAGTCCACGCTGCTGGACCGGGTGCGGGCCATCGACATTTCCGTGGTGCCGCGCGCGCGCCGGGTCTCTCCGGTGCTGGGCGCGCTGAATGCCATCGGGGCGTCCATCATCGAGGAGATGGAACAGGCCCGCGCCATCATCGGCTTCCTGGGCATGTTCCTGGTGTCGCTGGCCGCAGCCGTGGCCCGGCCCTGGCGACTGCGCTGGGTGTCCATCGTGCATCACATGGAGCAGACCGGCATCCAGGCCGTGCCCATCGTGGCCCTGCTGACCTTTCTCATCGGGCTGGTCACCGCGTACATGGGGTCGGAGCAGTTCACCCGCTTCGGGGCGCAGGTGTTCGTGGTGAACCTGATAGAGGTTTCCACACTGCGTGAACTGGGCGTGCTGCTGACGGCGCTCATCGTGGCGGGGCGTTCCGGCTCGTCGTTCACCGCCCAGATCGGGGCCATGGTGGCCAACGAAGAGGTGGACGCCATGCGCTCCATGGGGCTGGACCCCATGGAGGTGCTGGTGATTCCTCGCGTGGTGGCGCTGGTGCTGATGCTGCCGGTGCTCGCCTTCATCGCCGATTTCATGGGCGTGCTGGGCGGGGGCATTGCCTCGTGGCTGTCGCTGGGCATTTCACCCGGCGCATTCGCGGTGCGCTTTCTGGAAATCACCCGGCTGGCCAACTTCGTCACCGGGCTGGTCAAGGCGCCGTTCTTCGCGCTGATCATCGGCATCGTGGGGTGCTTCCAGGGCTTCCGGGTGACCGGCAGCGCGGAATCGGTGGGGCGGCTGACCACCCAGGCGGTGGTGGAGTCGATCTTCCTGGTCATCGTGGCCAACGCGGGCTTCGCCATCCTGTTCATGTCGCTGGGGGTGTAGGGTGACGGTCGCGCCCATCATCTCGCTGCGGGGCATCGCCAACCGCTTCGGCCCGGTGACGGTGCACGAGAACCTGGACCTGGACGTGCGGCCCGGCGAGGTGCTGGGGCTCATCGGCGGATCGGGTTCCGGCAAGTCGGTGCTGCTGCGCACCATCCTTGGCCTGCGCCGCCCCCAGGCGGGTGACGTGCGCGTGCTGGGTGTGGACATCACCCATTCCGACGAGGCCGCGCGCCGCGCGGTGCGCCGCCAGTGGGGGGTGCTGTTCCAGGACGGGGCGCTGTTCTCGTCCCTGTCGGTCATCGAGAACATCAAGGTGCCCCTGCGCGAGTTCACCAACCTGCCGCCGGACGCCATGGACGACGTGGCCGCCCTGAAGCTGCGCATGGTGGGGCTGGCGCCGGAGGCGGCGCTGAAATACCCGTCCGAGCTTTCCGGCGGCATGCGCAAGCGCGCGGGGCTTGCCCGAGCCCTGGTCATGGACCCGGCGGTGGTGTTTCTGGACGAACCCACGGCCGGGCTCGACCCCATCGGCGCTGCGGCCTTCGACGCGCTGATCGCGGACCTGCGCGACGCGCTGGGGCTGACCGTGGTCATGATCACCCACGACCTGGATTCGCTGTACGCGGTGTGCGACCGGGTGGCCGTGCTGGCGGAAAGGCGCATCTACGCCGTGGGCGCCATCGACGAACTGCTGCGGGTGGACCACCCGTGGCTGCGCGAATATTTCACGGGGCCGCGCGGGCGCGTGGCCGCCGGGGTGTCCGACGCTTCGGGCCACGCCGGGCGCGCCGCCCATGCCGGGCAGCCCCCGGCCCAAGGGAGATGACATGGAGATCAGGGCAAGCTACGTGCTGGTCGGGGTATTCACGCTCATGGCCGTGGTGGGGGCGCTGGCCTTCATCCTGTGGACGGCGGGGCGCGGCAGCGGCGTGGACCTCGTGCAGTACGACATCAATTTCACGGGGCACGTTTCCGGCCTCAGCGTGGCCAACGACGTGCTGTTCAACGGGGTGAAGGTGGGCTCGGTGAAGGCCATCACCATCAGCCCCACCGATCCTGGCCGGGTCAAGGTGCGCATCGAGATCGCGGCCGACACCCCCGTGCGCGAAGACTCCATGGCCTCGCTGGAGGCGCGCGGCATCACCGGCGTGACCGTGGTGCAGATTTCCGGCGGCACGGCCACCAGCCCGCTGCTCAAGCCGCAGCCCGGCGAAGAGGTGGCGGTGATCCCTGCCCAGCTTTCGCGGCTGGAGGCCCTGTTCGCCGGGTTGCCCGCCGTGGTTTCCGACAGTCGCGACCTTATCCAGCGCATCGCGGGCATGGCCGACGACGAGAACCGCCGTGCGCTGGCGCAGACGTTGCAGTCGCTGGACATGCTCACCGCGCGTCTGGCCGCCCGTTCCGACGCCATGGACCGCATCATCGGCAATCTGGACGTGACCACCCGGCGGCTGGCCAACGCATCCGCCGGGATGGAAGGCGCCACCGGCGACATGCGCGATTACCTGCGCACCGACCTGCGCGAATCCACCCGCGCCGTGGGCGACATGGCCCGGCGCATGGACGGCATGGTGGCCCGCGCCGAACCGGGCGTGGCCAAATTCTCGGGCGAGGGGCTGGAAGACATGCGCCGCCTGCTGGCCGAAGCCCGTCAGCTGGTGGCCACGCTGGACCGACTGGCCCACAAGGTGGAAAGCGACCCCCGCCGTTTCCTGTTCGGCAACCCCGTACCGGAGTATGATGCCCGATGAGCGCCCAGCTTTCCGTATCGCCCCGCCTTCTTCCCATCAGGCCCGGCTCCCCCGGCCGGAGGGGCCGCGCCCTGGCCGCGCCGCAACTGTTCTGCCTGCTCTGCCTGCTGCTGGCCGTGCTGTCCGGCTGCGCCCGCGTGCTGGATCCCGGCCCCGCGCCCACCCACCTGCTGCTGGCCCCGGCCATGCCCGGCCCCGGCGCGGGCGGCGCGTTGCATCTGCAACTGGCCGTTTCCCTGCCGGAGACCAGCCGCATGCTGGATACCGACCGCATCGTGCTGGTGCTGGGGGGGGCGAACGGGCGCGAGGTGCGCTACTATGCCGGGGCCAAGTGGACCAGCCCGGCCCCGCGCCTGGTGCAGCGGCTGCTGGTGGAAGCCTTCGAACGCGTCGGGCGGCTGGACGGCGCGGCAGAGGAATCCGCGGGCATCTACCCCGACTACCGGTTGATGACCGATCTGCGTCGCTTCAATACCCGCATGGGCGAGGGGGGCGTGCCGCTGGTCGAGGTGGAACTGGCCTTGCGCCTGGTGGACCTGAAGACCGGGCGCATCGTGGCCTTTACCGCCATCGGGCGCGACTGCCGCGCCGCCGGGTCCGCCCTGCCGCAGGTGGCGGAAGCCTTCGAAACAGCCATGGGCGACGTGCTGGCCCGGGCCACCGCGTGGAGCCTGGAAGCCATGGCCGCCACCCGTTCCTGACGCGGCGTGCGGTCCTGCGTCGCGCCCGGCGCGGCATTGCGCCCCGCCGATGCCGCAGGGCTGCCCGACTCCGCCTTTTCCCCCTTCGTATGCGCTCGGGGCCGGATTCGTTCCGGCCCCGCTGTTTTTCCGCACAGTATTTTCTGCGGCGCGGGGCTATCGCCAGTCAGGGCGCCGTGCTACGCTGGCACCATCAGGATCTGATGTGGCGCTCTCGGGGGAGGGCTGCAACAGACGAGGTGGTCCATGGGCTGGAATCTGCGCAACCGTTTCCTCGTGCCGACGCTGGGGCTGGTGCTCATCGGCATGGTCGTGTCTTCGTGGCTGTCGTATTCCGTGTCGGAAGACGCCCAGCACCAGGCCATCACTGCCCAGTCGGAAATGATGGTGCGCGCCGCCACGGGTGAATTGGGCAGGCGCATGCAGGACCAGCGCGAGGACATCGCCTCGCAGGGCATGCGCAACGTGCTGGCGGACGTGTTGCGGGTGCCGCCGGGGGCCGACAAGGCTGCCGTGGTGCGGCGCGCCAACGAGGCCCTGCGCCAGGTGGTGGCCACGTACAACGTGTATCAGGTGGTCAACGTGCTGGGGCCGGACGGCATCGTGGCGGCCAGCAACCTGGACGAATCGGTAGGCAAGGAAAACCGCTCCAATCGCGACTACTTCAAGCGCGGCATGCAGGGCGAGGCCACCGTGTCCGAGCCGCTCATGAGCATGACCACCAACACTCCCGTGGTCGTGGTGGCCACGCCCCTGAAGGTGGACGGCAAGGTGGCCGGCGTTGTCTACGGCTCGGTGGATCTTGCCAGGTACGCAAAGGAATTCATCAATCCCATCAAGATCGGCAAGACCGGCTACGCCTTTCTGGTCTCCGGCAACGGCAAGATCATTGCCCACCCCGACGCCTCGCTGATCCTCAAGACCGACATCAGCGAACTGGACTGGGGCAAGAAGGTGCTGGCACAGCGCACGGGCAGCATTGCCTATCCGTGGCAAGGTATAACCAAGTACGCGTACTTCATGGAAGAACCGTTCTCGAAGTGGATCATGTGCATCACCGTGGACGAAAGTGACATTCGCGACCCGGTGGCCGCCATCCGCAACGTGAGCGTGGCCGCCACCACGATCATCCTGGTGCTGGTGGGAACGGTCATTTTCCTTATCGTGCGCAACATCGTGAACGCGCTGGGCAAGGGTGTGGAATTCGCCAGTGCCGTGGCCGAGGGTGACCTTTCGCGGCAGTTGGACCTGGCCCGTTCCGACGAGATCGGCACACTGTCCAACGCCCTGCGCACCATGGTGGACCGGCTGAAGGACATGATCGCCACCTCGGAGCAGAAGACCCGCGAGGCCGAGGAACAGGGGGCGCAGGCCCGCCGGGCCATGGCCGAAGCCGAAACCGCCCGCGCCGAGGCGGAACGCGCCAAGAGCGAGGGCATGCAGCAGGCCGCCGCACGGCTGGAAGTGATCGTGGACCGGGTGGGGTCCGCGTCCGAGGAGCTTGCCGCCCAGATCGAGCAGGCCAGCCGGGGCGCCGACGTGCAGCGTGAACGCACCGGAGAGACCGCCACGGCCATGGAAGAAATGAACTCCACGGTCATGGAGGTGGCCCGCAACGCCTCGTCCGCCGCCGACAACGCGGAAAAGGCCCGTCGTCAGGCGGAAGACGGCGAGGGCATCGTGCGTTCGGTGGTGGAGGCCATCGAGGACGTCAACGACAAGTCTTCCCTGCTGCGGAGCAGCCTGCACGAACTGGGCGACCGGGCCGAATCCATCGGGCAGATCCTGAACGTGATCAGCGACATCGCCGACCAGACCAACCTGCTGGCGCTGAATGCCGCCATCGAGGCGGCGCGGGCGGGCGATGCCGGGCGCGGTTTTGCCGTGGTGGCCGACGAGGTGCGCAAGCTGGCCGAAAAGACCATGAATGCCACCAAGGAAGTGGGCGATGCCGTGCGGGCCATCCAGGGCTCGTCGCGCGAGAACGTGCAGGGCATGGAAGAGGCGTCCATGTCCGTGGGCCGCAGCACGGAACTGGCCACCATGGCTGGCGATTCCCTGCGGGTGATCGTGGATGTGGTGCAGGAAACGGCAGACCGGGTCCGGGCCATCGCCACGGCGGCGGAAGAGCAGTCCGCCGCCAGCGAGGAGATCAACCGGGGCACGGACGAGGTGAACCGCATCGCGGCGGAGACGGCGGAAGTCATGGAACAGTCGTCCCAGGCCGTGGGCGAATTGGCCCGCATGGGGCAAGAGTTAAGGCAGTTGGTGGAACAGTTGAAGCGGGGGTAGGGCTGTATCCAAATTGTCCTTTCGCTCGTTGGCTGCGTCAAACTTCGTCTGCCATGTCGGTCGAATACGGTAAGAGTATACTCCCTCATGGCAGGCTCGTTTTCCTTGCCAACGAACGAAAATCCTAATTTGGAAACAGCCCCAGGAACGTGTAGCCCTCATATATATATATGGATGCAAGGGGACGGGCTGTCCGGCGATGCCGGGCGGTCCGTCGGTGTTTGTGGTCAGCGGGGTGCGCAAGGAACTCGGATGGCTGGACGGGCGGAGATACGGTGGGGCAGGGGAGAATAGGTCTTGCCGACATTGCCCGGGGTTGCATGGACAAGGGCCGCCCGTGGGAAACGAGCGGCCCTTCGGCTTCGCAGGATAGGGAATGGGAGCCGGAAAGGGCTATGCCATGCCGGTATCGTTGTCGGTATCGTCGCCGGTGCGGGCCTTGGGCACCAGCAGCAGGGTCAGGTAGTGGGGCGTGTCCGGGGCCTCGGCCAGCGTGGGCGCAATGATCTCGCCCGGCAGCCCCAGGCGGGAGACGAACACCGCCTGCTCCGCCGCGCCCTGGTCGGTCAGCACCCGGCGGATTTCCGGAAACTTGCGGTACGCCTTCAGGATCACGGCATTGTCCGCGCCCGCCACGTCGTCGGCCAGCTTGTCCGTGCCGTTCACGCCGGGCACCAGCAGCAGGGTTTCGTCCGCTTCGCACAGGATGGTGCGGGTGCGGGCGGCCGCCGCCTGGTACGAGGTGACGCCCGGCACCACCTGCACCGCGTCGTCGGGCAGGTCCGGGGCCACCCGGCGCAGGGTGCGCAGCAGGTACCCGAAGGTGGAATAGATCAGCGGGTCGCCCAGGGTCAGGAAGGCGGCGTCCTCGCCCTTGCGCAGGGTGTCGGCCACGGCGCGGGCGTTGGCTTCCCACGCGGCGGCAAGGGCGGCCTTGTCGCGGGTCATGGGAAAGCCCAGCGTCTCGATGCGCACGTCGGCGGGCAGGTGGGGGCGGGCGATGTCCAGCGCCACCGAATAGTCGTTGCGCGTGGACGAGGCGGCGAACACCACGTGTACCCGGGACAGGGCGTTGGCGGCGCGCAGGGTGAGCAGGTCCGGCTCGCCGGGGCCGACGCCGATGCCGAACAGGGTGCCGCAGGCGGGCAGGGACGTATTGTTGAAGGCAGGCATGAAAAACCTCTTGGGATAGGGCGCGGTCGGGTCAGGCAAGCCGCGAGTCAGGCAGGCCGTGGGTTCAGGGGCTACTTTTTGGGGCCGGTAGCGGGCGTGGCCGGGGTGGTGCCCCATACATCGGGGTGCAGGTACCGGGCAAGCTCCTCCACGGCGTCCACGGCGCGGGGGCCGGGGCGGGAGTAGCTGGCCTCGTCCACTTCACGCACGTGGCCGTTCCGGACGGCGGACAGGGTGGCGTAGTGGGGCCGGGTGGCGGGCGGTTCCGGTTCCGGATTCATGGGGCCGCGTTGCAGCAGATAGACGGCGGGGTCGAGTCGCAGCAGTTCCTCTTCGCTCAGGCGGGCCACCCGGCCTTCGGCGGTGACGCAGTTGCGGCCACCAGCGTG
Organism: Nitratidesulfovibrio termitidis HI1; assembly: GCF_000504305.1. NCBI lineage: Bacteria > Pseudomonadati > Thermodesulfobacteriota > Desulfovibrionia > Desulfovibrionales > Desulfovibrionaceae > Nitratidesulfovibrio > Nitratidesulfovibrio termitidis. The sequence continues at coordinate 1,976,166 of NZ_KI632512.1, read as the reverse complement.
GTTGATGATGTCGGTGACGATGGAATCGGCCCCGGCGGCCAGCAGGTTGGGGTGGCGCACCTCGAAGAACACGGTGGGGCGGGGGCTATCCGCCACGCGCGCGGCCACGGCGTCAAGCCGGGCGCGCAGGGCCGCTTCAAGCGCGGCGGCGCGTTGCGGCTCGCCGGTCAGGGCGCCTACCCGGCGCAGCACACCGAACAGTTCCTCGAACGACCCCACCCGGAACACGGCCACGGGAATGCCCAGGGCGCGCAGCCCCTCCACGGCCTCGCCCGCCTCGCGGCGGCCCTCCATCTGCAACACCAGGTCCGGCGCCACGGCGGCCACCATTTCCGGACTGGGCCGCATGTGCGTGCCGATGACCGGCAAGGCGCGGATGGCGGCGGGTTCGTCATCGGCGGCGGTGCGGGCCGCGATGCGATCGGTCAGGTCCATGGCCGCCAGCAATTCGTTGAAGGCCCCGTACAGGGCCACGATGCGCCGGGCGGGGTGGGGCAGGCGCACTTCGCGCCCCGTATCGTCGGTGATGGATACCGGCCCGGCAGAGTGCATGCCAGCTTGTCTGGTACTGGTGCCGGCAACGGCGGGCGCGGTAAGGATAATGACCAGCGTGGTCAGCAGGGGCAGGGCCACGGCCAGCGTCCGGTACGGGCGCTGGAAGGGCGTTGCCGCCGTGGTCGTGGCGGGCTGGTAAGCAACGGAATGCATGTGCTCAATCATCCTGTGTTCCCGTGGCAAGAGGCGCGGTCTGTGCGGAAATGTCGGGTTCGCCGCAACGGGCCGGGGGTGTTGCGGCGAGGGGATGCGCATGTCCGGAAAAGTCGGACAGTGACGGTGCAGATTCCGGAAGCCGTGCATCGTGACGGTGTGGCGAGTGCTTGCTTTCGGTGGAGTCCGCCATGGCGCGTTTCTCTGGAGTTACGGGCAGCCTCGTGTGCACATCCAACCGGAATGCCCCGGGCACGTAGAAGGCCTGCGGTGCGCCGGTGACCGGGTGGGGGTGCACCGTCACCGGGGTTTCGTACACCTCGGAGAGCACTGCGGCGGTAAAGGTGCGCTCCACCGGGCCGTCTTCCACCACGCGGCCATGCTTCAGGAATATCAGACGGGTACAGTACAGGGCGGCCAGGTTCAGATCGTGCACGGCGGCCACTATGCGTGCCCCGGCCCGGTGGCGCGTGTGCAGCAGATCCAGGATGTCCAGCGCGCGGGCCACGTCCAGCCCGGCGGTGGCCTCGTCCAGCAGCAGGGTGTCCGCGCCCTGGGCCAGTGCGCGGGCCAGCAGCACCCGTTGCAGTTCGCCCCCGGACAGGGTGCGCGCCCCGCGCGCCGCAAGGTGGGCGCAACCGGTATCGCGCAGGGCGGCGATGGCGGCTGCATGGTCGTCCGGACCGTAGCCGCGCAGCAGGGTGGTGTGCGGGTAGCGGCCCATGAGCACCAGCGACAGGGCGTCCATATCGGGAATGTGTTCCGGTCGCTGGGGCACGGCGGCGATGCGCCGGGCCCGTTCGCGCGGGCGCAGGCGGTGCAGGGGCGCGCCGTTCAGGGTCACCGTGCCGGAGCGCGGCGTCAGTACGCCGGACAGCACCAGCAACAGGGTGGTCTTGCCGCTGCCGTTGGGCCCCAGCAGCCCCACCAGTTCGCCGGGGTGCACGGACAGGGATACGTCGCGCAGCACGTCTTCCGTATTGCCGTACCCGGCATGCACGCGGGAAAGTTCGATCATGGCGTGACCCCGGATTCTCTTGGTCCTGCCGTCGGGCCGGTCGTCCGGGCTGCCGTGCCGCGCCCGCCGCGCACCAGCAACAGACAGAAGAATGGCCCGCCCAGCAGCGCCGTGACCACGCCCACCGGCAGTTCCGCCCCGCCGGGCAGCAGGGTGCGGGCCAGCACGTCGGCCCAGGCCAGCAATATGCCGCCGCCGAACCATCCCGCCGCCAGCAGCGGGCCGTGCGCCGCGCCCAGACGCATCCGCGCCAGGTGCGGCACCACCAGCCCCACGAAGCCGATGACCCCGCTTACCGCCACGCAGCCTGCCGTGATCAGGCTGGCGCCCACCAGCAGTTGCAGGCGCACGCGGGCCGTATCCATGCCCAGTTGCCGGGCCTGCACGTCGCCCAGGGCCAGGATGTCCAGTTCGCGAAAGCGCGGCAGCACCAGCAGCAGGCCCAGCGCCAGCCACGGCAGCAGCACCGCGGTGTGCGCCCAACCGCGTCCCTGCAGGCTGCCCATGATCCAGAACACGATGCTGGACACGGATTCCTCGTCCAGCGCCTTGACCAGCGAGACCAGCGCCGAGAGCACGGTGGACACCACCACACCAGCCAGCACCACGGTTTCGCGGCGAAAGCCTCCACCCGCCGCCCCGCCCAGCAGCAGCACCGCGCCCAGCGAGGCCAGTGCCCCGGCCAGTGCGGCCAGCGGCAGCAGGGCCTGGGGCGACAGCGCCGCGAACGCGGGCAGATGCAGGGTCAGCCACGCGGCCAGCGGGCCGATGCCCAGGGTCAGCGCCAGCGACGCGCCGAATGCCGCCCCACCGGACACGCCCAGGGTGAACGGGTCGGCCAGCGGGTTGCGCAAGACCCCCTGAAACACCGTGCCCGCCACGGCCAGCCCGCCCCCCGCCAGCAGGGCCAGACAGACGCGGGCCAGGCGGATGCGGGTGACCACCAGCATGTGGGTGGCGTCGGGCGTGGCGCCGACCCCGCCCGCCAGCCCGCCCGGCAGCGCCAGTTCGGCCAGCGCCCGCAGCACGTCGCCCACGGCGATGTGGAACGGCCCGAACAGGCAGGCCAGCACCACCGTGGCCGCCCAGCACAGGACGGCCAGCAGGATGATGCGCAGGGCGCGGCGGGGCCGCGCGGCCCCGGACCACGCCTGTGGCGGCACGGTCCGGGGCGCGGTGGCGTTGTGCATTACTGGTCCAGTTGTTTCAGGGCCACGTCCAGGTGGCGCAGCCAGATGGCGACGATGGCGTCGGACGACGCTGTGCCGCGCAGCACCGGGCGCGGGGTGATGCCCCGTTCGCGCAGCAGCGAGGCCAGCGAATCCGGTTCGTCGCCCGCCATGTCGTTGTGGGCATGGTCGCCCGCCACGGCCATCAGCGGCACCAGCCAGGCGGTGCGCACCTTGCGGGCGGCCAGGGTGGCGGTCACCTCGTCGAACGAGGGCGATCCCTCCACCACGCTGATGAAGAACAGCGGGTCGGCCTTGGTCAGGTAGTACTGCATGGCCGGGTAACTGAGCGTGGCGGGGTGGTGCGGGTTGCCGTGGCCCATGAAGATGACGGCATCACCAGGCTTGCGTTCCTTGGGCAGCAGCGATTTCAGGGCCACGGCCAGGGATTCGGCGTCGTCGGTGGAACCCAGCAGGGGCAGGCCCACGGTGATGCGGGTCAGCCCCTTGGGCAGGCCTTCCATGGCCTTGGCGGTGGTCAGCAGGCCGCTGAATTCCGCGCCGGTGATGGTATGGAACGACTGCACGGCCACGTGGGTAAAGCCGTCCTCGGCCATGTCGGCCAGGGCCTGCTGGGGCGAAGCGGCGGGCTTGCCTTCCCTGATCAGCGAGGCTCTGGCTTGCCGGGCCGTCCAGGCCCAGCGGATTTCCGCGTCGGGATGGGCGGCGCGCACCAGGCGTTCGATGTTGTCCAGCGCGGGGCGGGCTTCTTCCACCGTGGTGCCGAAGGCAACCAGCAGGATGCCGTCCTTGCGGAGGGCATCGCCGCCGTGTCCGGCCTGGGCGGCCACGGGCAGGGCCAGGCACAGGATCAGCAGCAGGGGGAGCAGTCGGGCCGCCAGCAGCGGCAGGGAGCGGGAACGGGAGAAGGCGCACGAAAGGGCGCCCCGCCGCAGGGCGGGCAGGCCGGAAGGCACGAGAAGCATGGGGACCTCCGAAGGAGGCAGGCGGGCAATTGGCAAGGCGGCGGGCGCACGGGAGATGCGGTCCGTTACGGCCCGGGACGTGCGGCGTGTTCCCCATCCGCTGATGCGGCTGGTGCGGCCGATGCGTCCGTTGCGCCGGATGGAGTGGCGTGGCGGACGCGGCGGACGCGGGGACACGGTGTGTGCGGTCGGGCAGGCACGGGCGCGCGAATCGTGGCCGCCGGTCCCGGAAGGGCAAAAGCCCCGTTGCCTTCCGGGCATGGCCGATGACGCGTCAGGCAGGTCTTCCGGCTTGCCCGACCTGCTCCGGCCTTCCCGGACCATGGTCCAGTGGCGCTCTGGGGAGCAGGCGTTCTGACGGGCTTACGGCGGCGGGTCCGCTCCCGATTTGCACGGGATTCCCTATCAAGTCCGATGGACACCTGAAGGGTCATGGATAGGCCCCGTGCGGCGAGGCTGTCAAGCAACAGGACCGCGCGGGGGGAGAGCAGGGAGGTGTGCCGAGAGGGGCCGGTCGGGGCCGGTCGGGGCCGGTCGGGGCGGGTCGGGGTGGGTCGGGGCGGGGACGCCCGGCAGGGGGGCGCGGCATACGGAGCCGGGGTTTGCGAAGTCTCCTGAGGCCCCCGGATTTCCTGAACGCCCGGAAAGGTGGGGGTATCCGGGCGCTCCGGATGCCGTGATGGCCGAATGCTGTCGTAATACACCTGTAATACAGGACTAACAGGGTTGGCATCTCGGTTGCAATGCTAGCGTTAGTCGCACGCCCGAATCCGGCTTGTCCGGACAACACCCGCGATTCTGGCGCTGCCCTGAAGGAATGTAAAAACGCCTTGGTATTTCTTGAGAAAACAAGGCAACGGGCACGGCCCGGAACAAAATTTCGGATGGATTTGGGGATTCCGGAAAAGCCGGACGGATACGCGGCGGACCCGGACAACAGGCTGAACGCAGGCGGGGCGCGCCCGGAATCGGATTCCGATCGGCATTCCCGCACAACGCAAGGTCGGAGTCGCAGCGCGCCTTCGCCAACATGGGGAGATAGCCATGGTTACGCAGAACACCACCACCGCAGGCGCCGCATCGGCGGCCCGCCACATCCAGCTGACCGAGCCGCAGGCAAACCAGCAGATCGTCATCGACAACATCGCAGGTGCGGCGCTGGATATGGCCTTTCCGTCCGAGGCGGCACAACTGGAGCAGTCCGGCCAGGATCTCGTGTTCCTGTTCGAGAACGGCGGCCGCATCGTCCTTTCCAACTTCTTCGGCCTGTTCGAATCCAATCAGCTGCCCGCCTTCACACTTGAAGACGGCCAGTCGCTGCCGGGCGATGCGTTCCTCGCGGCCCTGCGCGAAGACCTGCTGCCCGCCGCCGGTCCCGGCGGGGGGGCGGGCGCTGCCGGTGGCGGCGTGGGCGACTACGCCGACGATCCGGGCAGCCTCATCGGCGGCGTGGACCGCCTGGACCCGCTGGGCACCACCACCTTCGGCGTGACCCCGCTGGCGACCATCGAAGATGACGCCACCCCGCTCATCGACACGATTCCCACCCTGGTCATGACCACCAGCGCACTCACCGTGTACGAATCGAACCTGGGCGACGGCAGTTCCACCTATCAGGGCACCACGGAAGGCCCCATCGGCGTTTCCGGGTCGTTCGCCATCACCGCGCCCGACGGCATCGGTTCGCTGACCGTGGGCAACAGCGTGTTCACGGCGGCGCAGCTTGCCGCCCTGGCAGGCGGCACCCCGCTTACCGTTGACCTTGGCGCGCAGGACGCCTACGCCGACATGGTGCTGACCGGTTTTGACGGCACCAACGTGTTCTTCACCTACACCCTGGTGGACGACAGCACCCATACCCTGCTGACCCCCAGTGCTGAAGACCGCATCGAAACCGTGGGCGTCACCATCACCGACACCGACGGCGACGTGGCCACCGGCATTCTTACCATCACCATCGCGGATGACGAGCCGTTCATCGGCAAGATCAACAACCCCAACCCCGAAGACGAAGTCACCCCCGACGACTACCCCGAACTCGGCACCGACGGCGTCGTCGAACACGTCTTCACCAACGGCGAGTTCAATCTGCACTTCGACCTGACCAACGGTGGCGTCTCCGAACTCGACAACGGCATCGTGGACCTGCGCGTGAACGGCGGCACCCCGTTCTTCCGTTCCGGCGCCGGCCTTGGCGTGACCTACGACGGCAATCAGGTGCCCGGTGATTCGCCCGACCGCGAAAACGAACTGGGCCACCGCGACGACAAATTGTTCCACGAGCAGGAAGGCGTGGTCTTCAAGCTGGACGGCGTGGCCGATTCGTTCCACATGGGAACCTCCGCATTCTACAGCGGCGAGGGCGGCTCCGGCGAGATCGGCAAGGTGCTGTTCTTCCTGGGCGACGAACTTGTCGATTCGCGGATGATCTTCGCCAACCAGCCCGGTGACAGCTACAACTTCTCCCACCTGAACAACGGCGGGCTGTTCGACCGCGTGGTCATCATCGGCCTTGACTACCAGCACATGCCCAGCTTTTACGGCAGCCACGGGCATGACACGCCCTCCGTCGGCGACAGCAGCGACTTCTACATCACCAACGTCGGCTTCCACCTGGTTTCTGAAGTGGGCGTGGCCCACGGCGACCTGGACTTCACCTACGGCGCGGACGACCGCGGGTCGTTCGACCTGAGCTTTGCCGGGGTGTCGGTGGTCGTTCCCGAGGGCGGATCGGAAGGCGGCGAACTGCAAGCGGCGGCAGCCGTGGAATCGCCGTCGGAAATCTGGACCACCGATGGCCACGTGGTGAACGTGGTCACCACTGCCGAAGGGCTGGTGGTGGGCTTCATCGGTGATGCGCCGGAAAGCCTCGAAGATTACGCGAACGCAACTTCCGCGCTGGCCCAGTCCAACGTGGCCTTCGTGCTCAGCGTGGATCCGGACACCGGTTACTGGACCTTCACCCAGAAGGCGCTGCTCGACCTGCCCGACGACAGTGGCGGCACCCTGCACTTCAACTACACCATCACCGACGGTGACGGCGACACGGCGTCCTCGTCGTTCAACGTGCAGATCATCGAGGCAGAACGCACCCCCGACATCGACATGCCTACCGAAGCGCATGTGGTGCACGAATCCGGGCTGTTCACGCCGTTCGCCGTGGGCACCGAGGCCGGGCACGAGGACGTGGTGGCCACCGGCACCTTCGTCATCGACATGCAGCACGAGGACTTCAGCGCCATCACCATGGCCGGAAAGCACTTCGACAACCTTGATGCGCTTCGCGACGGCGGCCTGCTGTTCATCGGCGAGAACGGGCTTGCGGTGGACAACCCGCTGCACGCCCATGCCGCGCTGGATGTAACCGGCTACACGTTCGATGCGACCACGGGCAAGTACACCGTGTCGTACACCTACGTGCTGTACGACAACGTCGACCACACCTTCCCCGACGGAACCGAAACCGGCGACGTGATTCCCGTCAGCGTCACCGACGCCTCCGGCGATTCCGCCTACGCCTCCCTGACCATCACCATCGTGGACGACCATCCCATCGCGCACGACAACGTCGCGTGGGTGACCGAAGATGGCGGACGCGACCACAACCCGTTCACCGATGACGAAGCCTCGGGCAACGTCATCACCGGCAACATCTTCTGGCTGCCGGAACTGGGTGACGACCAGCAGGGCGCGGACGGCGCCAAGGTGTCCAACATCAAGTTCGGCTTCCATTCCGAAGGCGTGGACGCCAACGGCGAACACATCAACGGGCTGTACGGCACCCTGTTCATCAAGGCCGACGGCAGCTACACCTACGAACTGAACAACGGCAACGACGCGGTGCAGCACCTCATTCCGGGTGAAACCCTGAAGGAAGTCTTCACCTACACCCTGAAGGACGGCGACGGCGATACCGACACCGCCAAGCTGACCATCACCATCAACGGCGCCAACGACCGGGTGGAAATCGGCTGCATCAACAGCCTGCACGTGAACGAAGACGACCTGCCGTGGGGCAGCGACGTCCACAAGGAATCGCTGACCGACTACGGCCAGTTCATCGTCACGGCCAATGACGGTCTGGACGTGGTGAAGATCAACGGTGAAAGCGTCGTGATCAACGGCCACATCCAGGCCGACCACACCATCGACACCCCGTACGGCAACCTGGTGGTGTACGACGTGGACTACCTGGGCGACGGCAAGTACCGCATCGAATACAAGTTCACCCTCGATGACAACGCCCACCACGCCAACGGCAACGGCGAGAACGACTTCCTGCTTTCGCTGGGCCTTGCGGTAAGCGACCGCAACGGCGACTGGGACACCGCGTCCATCAACGTGCACATCACCGACGACGTGCCCACGGCGTACGACAACTACGCCACGGTGACCGAAGACGGCGGACGCGACCACAACCCGTTCACCGACGACGAAGCCTCGGGCAACGTGATCACCGGCAACCTGTTCCATGTGCCCGAATTCGGTGACGACGTGCAGGGCGCGGACGGGGCCAAGGTGTCGAACATCCAGTTCGGCGCCCACAGCGAAGGTGTGGACAACAACGGTGAATTCATCAACGGGCTGTACGGCAAGCTGTTCATCAAGGCCGACGGCAGCTACACCTACGAACTGAACAACGGCAACGACGCGGTGCAGCACCTCATTCCGGGTGAAACCCTGAAGGAAGTCTTCACCTACACCCTGAAGGACGGCGACGGCGATACCGACACCGCCAAGCTGACCATCACCATCAACGGCGCCAACGACAAGGTGGAAATCGGCTGCATCAACAGCCTGCACGTGAACGAAGACGACCTGCCGTTCGGTAGCGACTTCTTCAAGGAATCGTTGACCGATTCCAGTTCGTTCATCGTGACCGCCAACGATGGCCTGAACATCGTGCAGATCGGCGGCGAGAACGTGATCGTGAACGGGGTGCTGCAGGCCGACCACACCATCGACACCCCCTATGGCAACCTGGTGGTTACCGGTGTGCAGAACCTGGGCGACGGGCAGTACAAGATATCCTACTCGTTCACCCTGGACGACAATGCTCCGCACGCCAACGGCAACGGCGAGAATGACTACCTGCTCTCGCTGGGGCTGAAGGTCATCGACCGTAAAGGCGACTACGACACCGACACCCTCAAGGTGCACATCACCGACGACGTGCCCACGGCGCATGACAACTACGCCACGGTGACCGAAGACGGCGGGCACGACCACAACCCGTTCACCGACGACGATGCCTCGGGCAACGTGATCACCGGCAACATCTTCTGGCTGAACGAACCCGGCGACGACGTGCAGGGCGCGGACGGCGCCAAGGTGTCGCTGATCAAGTTCGGCGGCCACAGCGAAGGCGTGGACAACAACGGCGAAGCCATCAACGGCCTGTACGGCACCCTGTTCATCAAGGCCGACGGCAGCTACACCTACACGCTGAACAACTCCAATGCTGCGGTGCAGCACCTCATTCCGGGTGAGCACCTGCAGGAAGTCTTCACCTACACCCTGAAGGACGGCGACGGCGATACCGACACGGCCAAGCTGACCATCACCATCGACGGCGCCAACGACAAGGTGGAAATCGGCTGCATCAACAGCCTGCACGTGAACGAAGACGACCTGCCGTGGGGCAGCGACATCCACAAGGAATCGCTGACCGATTCCAGTTCGTTCATCGTGAACGCCAACGACGGGCTCGACACCCTGAAGATCACCCTGAACGGCGTGACCGAGACGGTGTTCGACCATGGCGTGCTGAAGACCGACCACACGTTCGATTCGCCGTACGGCAACCTGGTGATCACCGGGGTGCAGGATATCGGCAACGGCAACTACAAGGTTTCGTACAAGTTCACCCTGGATGACAACGCGCCGCATGCCCCGATTCAGGGCGAGAACGACTACCAGCTCTCGTTCGACGTGAAGGCCATTGACCGCAACGGTGACGACGACTCGGGCACCATCAAGGTGCACATCACCGACGACGTTCCCACGGCGCATGACAACTACGCCACGGTGACCGAAGACGGCGGGCGCGACCACAACCCGTTCACCGACGACGAAGCCTCCGGCAACGTGATCACCGGCAACCTGTTCCATACGCCCGAATTCGGCGACGACGTGCAGGGCGCGGATGGGGCCAAGGTGTCCGACATCAAGTTCGGCTTCCATTCCGAAGGCGTGGGCAACCACGGCGAACACATCAACGGGCTGTACGGCACGCTGTTCATCAAGCCGGACGGCAGCTACACCTACGAACTGAACAACCACAACGACAAGGTGCAGCACCTGATTCCGGGCGAGCACCTGCAGGAAGTGTTCACCTACACCCTGAAGGACGGCGACGGCGACACCGATACGGCCAATCTGACCATCACCATCAACGGCGCCGACGACAAGGTGGACATCGGCTGCATCAACAGCCTGCATGTGAACGAGGATGACCTGCCTCTGGGCAGCGACATCCACAAGGAATCGCTGACCGATACCGACTCGTTCATCGTGTCGGCCAACGACGGGCTGGGCCTGCTGAAGCTGAGCTTTGGCGGGGCCACGGAAACCGTGTACGAGAACGGCGCACTGAAGGTCGACCACACTCTGGATACGCCGCTGGGCGGCATGACCATCACCCATGTGGAAGACCTGGGCCACGGGCGTTACGAGGTGTTCTACTCCTTCACCCTTGCGGACAACGCCAGCCATTATCCGGGCTTTGGCGAGAACGACAAGAACCTCCCCTTCGGCGTGGAAGTCGTTGACCGCAACGGCAGCTCCGACAGCGGCACCATCAATGTGCACATCACCGACGACGTGCCCACGGCCAATCCCAATACGGCCGAGGTGTACGAAGACGGTACCTTGACGGCCATCGGCAACCTGATCACCGACGCTCCGGCCGACGTGGAAGGCGCAGACGCGCCGCTCAAGGTGATCGGCATCAAGGTGGGCACCGGCATCGGCAGCTACGTGGAAGTGGACGCCGACGGCACGGACATCGAAACCGAGTATGGCACGCTGCACGTGGAGCAGAACGGCCACTACACCTACACGCTGAACAACAACGCCTCCGGTCTGGACGGCCTGGATGAAGGCAGTATCCTTCCGGAAACCTTCAAGTACATGGTCGTTGATACCGACGGCGACATCAGCAAGTCGACCCTGACGGTGGACGTGCATGGCGCTAACGAGGCGCAGGACCTGTTCATCACCGGGCTTGAGGGCACGGAGATCAATGTGAACGAATCCGGCTTGTCGCCGGACGGTTCGGGTACCCCGCCCACGGACATCTACGACCATAATTCCTTCACCGTCACCGCCACCGACGGGTTGGACAGCCTGTCCATCGACAGCACTCCGGTGGTGCAGGGCGGCGTGCTGCCCGGTGCGCCGATTACGATCGGAACCCCCAACGGCGACCTTGTGGTTGAAGGCGTGACCAACAACGGTGATGGCACCTACACGGTGAATTACCACTTCACCCTGGATACCGCCGCCAATCATGCGTTGCCTAACGGCGGCTCGTTGTCCTTTACCGTAACCGCCAACGATACCGACCCGCATACGGATGCGGCCACCGGCACCGTGAACATCAACATCGTCGACGATCATCCGACGGCGGTGGACGACGTGGCCAGCTACCCGAAGGGCATCACCACCAACGTGGTTATCGTGCTCGACTCTTCGGGCAGCATGGATGATAACCCGGACGGCCCTGGTGGGTACGCAACCCGGTTCGACCTTGCCAAGGCAGCCATAGCCGCGCTGCTTGAAAAGTACGACGACGTGGGCCAGGTGAACGTGCGCATCATCGACTTCGACGATGACACCCGCACCAGTTCCTGGTTCACCGGCGACGGCTCGACGGTGCAGGCCATGTCCTGGGTCAATACCTCGGCCAACAGCTCCATTGGCGGCGGCACCTACTACGACGACGCCATCGACGCGGCCAAGGCGGTGCTGGCGGGCGGTCTGCCATCCGCGGACAAGTCCGTGGTCTACTTCCTGTCCGACGGTGACCCGAACAGCGGGCACGGGCTGAGCACTTCCGACGAGCCGGCGTGGATCAACGCTCTGACCGCCGCAGGTGTCGACACCGTGTACGCCTTTGGCATGGGCGAAGCGGTCAGCGCTACGCAGCTCGACCGGGTTGCCTGGGACGCACACGGGGCGGATACCTCCGAGGTCATTTCCAACCTGACCCAGTTGCCGGACGTGTTGCTTGGCACCGTTTCGACGGAAGGCAACCTGTTCGCCAACGACACGGCCGGGGCCGACGGCGGCATGCATGTGGACCACGTGACGCTGATGGTCGACGGTGTGCTGAAGACCTACACCTTCGACGTGGACGCCCAGGCTAACGCGGCCCACAAGGTCGCCATCGACCTTGGCGAGAACAAGGGCATCCTGACCCTGGACTTCGACGACGGCAGCTACGAGTTCGTCCCCGGCTCCAAGGCCACCGGCGAAGAGATCCTTACCTACACGGTGGAAGACGCGGACGGCACGCAGTCCACAGCGACCCTGTTGCTGCGGTTGCCCATGCTGGATGCCCATGACAACCACGCGATCACCGGCAATCCGACGTTCCAGACGGTGAGTACGGATGATTTTACGGAAACCGTGACGCACAATTGGCTCGGATATACTTGGACCACGGAAGAGCCCGGTTATGATGGTTGGAGCAATACTGGCGGGGCAACGCTCTCGTCCGAGAGCGATACAAGGCTTCTGCTGAACCTTAACACCGACAGCGGTGCGATTGTCAGCAGCAAGACCTTCACTAACGTCTCTGCGGGCGATACGCTGGAATTCGACTGGCGGACCGTGGTCACCGGTCGGACCGGTGTTTCGGACAATCATGACCCCGACAAGTTCGTTGTGGTCATCGACGGCGTTGAACAGCCCGCGGTCTACGCCGTGAGCGCCGGTTCCACGGGTTCTTCCGGCACCTTCACCTATACCTTCCTGACGGGCGGTCCGCACACCGTCCAGATCAAGGCGGTTGACGGTGTCGGCGGCAATGGTACCTACGCGTCCGGAAACCGGAACAACGGCCTGCAGGTCTACATCGACGACGTGACCATCATGCACGCGGCGGCGGCGATCATCAGCGGCGACGTGATCCACGATCACGTCGGGACCGATGTGGCTGATCAACTCGTGGGCATGGTTGCCCACGTGACCGAGGTCAACGGACACGAGGTAACCGCCACAGGTCTGTCCTTGGATACGACGTACGGTCATCTGGATATCCACCAGGACGGCACCTATACCTACACTGCGAAGGTGGGCATGGAAGGCCATGACGACACCTTTGTGTACAAGCTGTCCACCACCGAAGGTGGCGGTCAGGAAGACTACGCGACCCTCAACGTGCATCTGGGTGACAGATCCACGCACGTGTCGGTGTCGGACATCACGCATACCCTGAACTCTGATGACAACCACTTCTACCAGGGTGGCACTGGTGGTGACACCATCCACGGAACCGACGGTAACGATGTGATCTTCGGCCATGACGGCGTTGATTACCTCTACGGCGGCGAAGGGGACGACTACCTGCACGGCGGGGCTGGCGATGACCATCTGTTCGGTGACGGCGGCAACGACATCCTCGTCGGTGGACAGGGCGGCGATACCCTGACCGGCGGCACCGGGGCCGACACCTTCATGTGGAGTGCGGAAGACTTCACTGCGGGCGCCAAGGACGTGGTGACCGACTTCCACATGAACACCGAGCACGACGTGCTGAAGTTCAGCGACGTGCTGATCGGCACCAACCCCGACGTGGTGGCTGGCGGCAACTCGGTTCTGGCCGGTACCGACAGCAACGACGTGGTGATCACCCTGCACCATGGCGCCCAGTCCCAGTATGTGGTGCTTCAGGATGCCCTGTCGGGCGCCCCGGATACCTCGGCGGCCCTGCAAGCCATCGAGCAGCACATCCTGAACCACAAGATCATCACCGAAAACAGCTAACCGGCGCGCCGCCCCCGGCGGCACACCATGAACAAACGGACGCCCC